>NZ_CP171358.1:306050-612100 GCF_043518605.1 Agromyces sp. MMS24-JH15 | reverse complement strand
CAGGCCGCGACCATCCCGGTCGTGCTCGAGGGTCGCGACGTGCTCGGCCGCGGCCGCACGGGTTCGGGCAAGACCATCGCCTTCGGCGCCCCGACCGTCGAGCGACTCATGCAGCAGTGGGCCGGCCAGGGCGACGGCGAGCGCCGCAAGCGCGCGATGGGCCGTTCGCCCCGCGCACTCATCCTGGCGCCGACCCGCGAGCTCGCCCTCCAGATCGACCGCACCGTGCAGCCGATCGCGCAGGCCGTCGGCCTGTTCACCACGCAGGTCTACGGCGGCGTGCCGCAGGGCCGCCAGGTCGGCGCACTCCGCCGCGGCGTCGACATCGTGATCGGCACCCCGGGCCGCATCGAGGACCTCGAGCGCCAGGGCCACCTCGACCTCTCCTCGATCGAGATCACCGTGCTCGACGAGGCCGACCACATGTGCGACCTCGGCTTCCTGGAGCCGGTGCAGCGGATCCTGCGGATGACCCGCGACGGCGGCCAGAAGCTGCTGTTCTCGGCGACCCTCGACACCGGCGTGGCCGCGCTCGTCGACGAGTTCCTCGTCGACCCGGCCGTGCACGAGGTCGCCGGCGAGGACCAGGCGTCCAGCACGATCGAGCACCGCGTGTTCGTCATCGATCACCGCGACAAGCGCGACGTCGTCGCCCTGCTCGCCGATCGGGACGGCAAGACGCTCGTCTTCGCGCGCACGCGGGCGTTCGCCGAGGACCTCGCCGAGCACCTCGAGGACCGCGGGCTGCGCACGGTCGCCCTGCACGGCGACCTGAACCAGGCCAAGCGCACGCGCAACCTGCAGCAGCTCACGAGCGGCCGGGTCGACGTGCTGGTCGCGACGGATGTCGCGGCGCGGGGCATCCACGTCGACGACATCGACCTCGTGGTCCAGGCCGACGCGCCCGACGAGTACAAGACCTACCTGCACCGCGCCGGCCGCACCGGCCGGGCCGGGCGCTCGGGCCGGGTCGTGACGCTCATCCCGCGCAACCGGCAGCGCCGCATGAGCGAGCTGCTCGAGCGCGCCGAGATCGAGGTCGACTTCGAGGACGTCCGGCTCGGCGACGAGGTGCTCCGCACGCTCGAGCCCGCCGCGATCGAGTCGGAGGCGGCGTCCGACGTCGTCGTCGACGCGGACGAGGTGCAGGTCGAGGCCGAGGTCGAGGCCGAGGCCGAGGCGACGATCGCCGACTGACCGGGCCCGTCGCCCGAAGCGGGCGGCGCCACGCGACACGTCGAGAACGGCGGTCGGGAAGAACTGAGGATTCCCTCAGCTTTCTCCCGGCCGCCGTTCGGCATTCCCCCGGCCGGCATGCAACCGAGGGGAGGAATGTGGACACTCGTGTCCGAGACCCTTGCCACCGAGCCGATCACCCAGCCCGCGTTCCGGGTGGCCGATCGCGCCGCGACCGACCGCGAGCTCGCGGCCGCCGCGTCGTACGCAGCGCTCGATCGACGCGAGGGCGGCCGAGCCGCACGTGGTCTCCTCTCCGGCCTCGCGTTCGCGATCCCGCTCTGGGGGGTCATCCTCGGCGTCGTCGCCTCGGCCGTCTGGCTGACGGCGCGCTGACGCGTCGCTGACGCGCGGATTCCCAGGTCGCAGCGCCGCCGTCGGGCCGGCGCCGCGGCGCGCGGCGCCTCAGGCGGCCACCCGGTCCCCGAGCACGCGTGCGAACAGCCGGTCGAACACGTTGGCTCGGTCGAACTGCAGTGCGTACTCGCGCGCGAGCCGCGACCGCTCGCGCACCTCGTCCGCGGGCAGGGCGAGCGCCTCGTCGATGGCACGGGCGATCGCCGCGGCATCCCCGGCCGGCACCATGATCGCGTGGTCGCCGACCGCCTCTGCGATCCCGCCGGTGTCGCAGGTGATGATCGGGCCGCCGCCCGCGAGCATCTTCTCCGCGAGCGCGATGCCGAACGTCTCCACGAACTCCGGACGCGGCTTGCTGGGCAGCACGAACGCGGAGCATCCGGCCATCAGGAACGGCTTCTCCGCGTCGCCGACGTCGTCCAGGAACCGGATCCGGTCGCGCAGCCCCGACTCCGCCGCGTACGCGTGCAGCATCGCGGCCTCGGGCCCGCGGCCCGCGATGACGAGCTGCTGCCCGCGCGCGGAGGCCGCGCTCGCCGCGAAGCCGTCGATCAGGTCGTCGATGCCCTTCGCCCGCGCGAGCCGCGAGAGGAAGAACACGTAGCCGCCCGGCTCGAGGCCGCGCGCGAGCGCGACGCGCTCCACCTCGACGGGGTCCAGGTCGAGGTACGGCGCCGAGTCGATCGCGGGGTACGAGATCCCGATCCGCTCGCGCAGCTGCTCGGCGTAGCGCGTGCCGAAGCGCTCGTCGACCTCGGCCGCGGATTCGACGACGAGGTCGCGCGTGTACTCCGACACCGCGACGCAGTGGTCCTGCGCGAGGTAGCTCGAGAGGATGTGCGCGGCCGGGCCGAGCCGGCCCTCGGCCGCGGCGGCGCGCACGATGTTCGTGACATCCGACCCCACCGCCTCGGCGACCGTCGTGACGTTCACGGGGAGGCCCGTGGTCCACGCGACGCGCATCGCGTCGGCGACCGCGACCGTGTGCGGGCTGAGGTACAGCGAGAGCGCGACCGTCGGCACGCCGTCCGTGAACAGCTCGACGAGCCGACCGGTGATGCCGGCGAGGTAGCGGCTGTCGGGCACCTTGTAGTCGCCGACGGGGTCGGGGCGCTCGACCGTGATCCCGGGACTGTACGGCAGCACGACGTCGAGGGGCTTCAGCGGGAGGCCGGCGGCCTCGAGCCGCTCGATCGGCCAGGTCACGATGCGCACGTCGGTGAAGCCGCGGTGGAGCGCGACCTCGGCGAGGTTGCGCGCCTCGACGGAGTGGCCGCAGATCACGGGATCGGCGCGGACGACGATCACGAGGCGGGTCGGCTGGGTGCGGTGGATGGCGGTCATGTCGTCCTCCGGTCTGAGAGCGGGTCGGTGGCTCGGATGCGGTGCGGATGCGGTCGCTTCGGCGGTGGCGGATGCCGTGGCCGGGCGGTCGCGGGGCGTGGGCAGGAGTCCGGGGTCAGGCGGGGGGATGGGACGTGGCGGGGGGATGGGACATGCCGGGGGGATGGGACATGCCGGGGGGATCGGCTGTGGCGGGCGGGGGAAGGACGGGGGCCGGTCGAGGGTCCCCCACTCGCTCGGCTCGTCGCCGAGGAGGTAGGTGAGCGTTCCGCCGCGGTGGACCTCGCCGGATCGCAGCCAGGGCCGGGTGAGCGCGGCCCCGTTCAGGAGGACCGCCTGCACGTACTGCGGCGGACCGCCGGGCAGGGGCTCGCGGAACCCCACGGTCTCGATGCGGAACTCGTCGCCCCGATCGACCCGGATGCGCGACTCGGCGAACGCGGGCGCGTTGAGGAGCAGCGTGTCCTGGCCCGCGACGGGGAACAGGCCGAGCGACGCCCACACGTACCACGAGCTCAGCCCGCCCGAGTCGTCGTTGCCGGGCAGCCCGCCCCTGCCGGTGCCGAACATCTGGTGCACCGCGTGGTGGACGATCTCCGCGGTGCGGTCGGGCCGCCCGGCGTACATGTACGCCCACGGCGACTCCATGTCGGGCTCGTTGTTCAGGCCCTCGAAGCGCCCGAGCGCGTACCCGGCGTCCATCTCGGAAGCGCCCGGCCGGAGCCCCGGCTGCCGGACCGGCTCGGCGCCGTAGCCGAAGAAGCGGTCCAGGAGCCCGACGAACGCCTCGTCGCCGCCGGCGAGCCCGATGCGGCCGGCCATGTCGTGCTGCAGCCGGAACGAGTAGTTCCACCTGGTGCCCTCGTAGAAGGTCGAATCGCGCAGCAGCCCGGTCGAGCGGTCGTAGGCGTTGACCCAGTTGCCCGCGAGCGATTCCAGCTCCTCGGCGAGCGACACGTCGCCGCACCGCCGTGCGACCTTGGCCGTGCACCAGTACCCGAACGCGAGGTCGAGCGTGTGGCTGATCGGGTGGGCGTGGCCGTGCAGGAGGTAGTCCTCGCCGTAGGTCCGGCGCAGGTCGTTGTGCATGTGGACGAGCGCCCAGTCCCAGTCGATCCCGTCGAGCCCGAGCTGGCACAGGTCGGCGAGGAACGTGTGCACGAGGGCGGAGCCCTGGCGCGAGAAGCGGTCGCTCCCGCGAGCCATCCGGTAGCCGATCGGGAAGTTGCCCTCCTCCTCGCAGATCGTGAGCAGGGCGTTCGCGAGCTCCACGGAGCGGTCGGGGAACAGCGTCGTGAGCAGGGGCAGCTGGGTCCGGTAGATGTCCCACATCGTCGAGAAGTCGAACGCGAACGGCCCGGGGGTCGGCCAGAACGGGCTCTCGTCGGGCGCGAGGCACGGCTTGATGAGCGAGTGGTAGAGCGCGGTCGAGAAGACCGTCTGCCGTTCGATGGAGGGCGTGTCGACCTGGACGGCCGAGAGGTGCCGCTTCCAGGTCTTCGCGGTGCGACGACGGCGCGTCGGGAACCGGGCCGGGCCCGTGCCCGCGTCGCGGTGCAGGTTCCGCCGCGCCTGCTCGGGGCCGCGCATCGAGAACCCCATGCGCAGCTCGATCGTCTGGCCCGCCTCGGACGGGCCCGCCCACATCAGCCCGAAGTTGCGCAGGGTCGTCGGGCGGATGTGGTCGAAGTCCAGCCGCGTGCCGCCGGGCATCAGGCGCCGGTCGTACCAGAGCATCTGCCGCCACTGCGGGGTGTCGCATTCGAGGTGGATCGCGAGCGGCGCGCCCTCGACGACGATCTCGCCCTGCGCGACGCCCGGGCCGAGCGCCTCGAGGTGCGCGCGCAACGGCACGGTCGAGCCGTACGGGATCGAGAGGCCGCCGAGGGAGAAGTCGATGACGATCCGCGAGTTGCGGTGCTTGGGGAACGTGTACCGGTGCACCGCGCTCTTCGGACCCACGGTGAGCTCGGCGAGGACGCCCGAGTCGAGCCGGGCCGAGTACCAGCCGGGCGCCGCCTCCTCGTCGAGCAGTTCCCACGTGCGGCCGAGCACGTCGAGGGGCTCGGTCATGGGGGTCACGCGGAAGTAGTTGTAGTACTTGCGGATCGCACCCGTGCCCGACTGCTGGAAGTGCGTGAAGCCGGATGCCTCGGGCCGGTCGTGCAGCGTCGGCGGCACGCCCTCGGTGCTGAGGTCGTAGTTGCCGTAGCCCGTCGGGTACGCCCCCGAGTACGCGCACGCGGAGACCATGCCGAGCGGGTACGTCGCGCCGGGGTGCGTGTTGCCGACCTGCGGCTTCGGCCACCACCAGGTCGCCGCGAGCCCGGTGGGCGCGGGCAGTGCGGTGAGCTCCGTGCCGATGAACGGATCGACGCGTTCGATCACGACGGGGCCCCCTTGCCGGCGCTGTTCGGCGTCGCTCCCATGTGTGGAAGCTACGCACGTAGTATGACCGGCTCGTGTCGCCTTCGTGACGTTTGGATGCCCGCGACCGGTGTCACCCGTTCGAGTGTCATCGGCCGTCGCCGGCGGGGAGTATGTTCCCGCGCGAACGTCGTCGTTCCGCGTCAGCCCTTCCTGTCGTGGCCTGGCACCTCACGAAAGGCAGGCACCATGTCCGCTGCGCGACGCCTCCGCCGCCTCATCCTCACCGCGACCGCCGCCGTGGCGCTCGTCTTCGCAGGCACCGTCGCCGGCCCCGCCGTCGCGACACCCGAGCCGCCGCCCGCGTCGATGGCGGCGCTCGGCGACTCGATCTCGCAGGCGCTCGACTCGTGCGGCTACCGGAACTGCCCGACCTACAGCTGGTCGACCGGCACCGTGAGTTCCGTGAACTCGCACGCGAGCAGGATCCGCGCCAAGGGCGTGCCGGGACTTGTCGTGTACAACGACTCGGTGTCGGGCGTGAAGGCGGCTGGGCTCCTCGCGCAGGCGCAGCAGGCGGTGTTGCAGCAGCCCGCGTACGTCACCCTGCAGATCGGGGCGAACGACGCCTGCACCTCGACCGTGGCCGGGATGACGCCGACCGGGCTGTTCCAGACGCAGGTCGCGGCCGCGTTCACCGAGCTCCAGAAGCTCCCGAACACGCGGATCTTCGTGGCATCCATCCCGAACCTGAAGCAGCTCTGGAACGTGAGCAAGGCGAAGTCCTCGGCGCGGCTCGTGTGGGCGGCGGCGCGGATCTGCCAGTCGATGCTCGTCCGGCCGACGAGCACGGCCACCGCCGACGTGCAGCGACGCGACACGGTGCAGTTGCAGGTGGACGCCTACAACGGCGTGCTCGCCGCGGCATGCGCCGCGTACGGGCCGCGCTGCACGTGGGACGGCGGCACGATCGCGAACTTCGCGTTCACGTCGAGCCACATCTCGATCCTCGACTACTTCCACCCGAGCATCTCGGGACAGGCGAAGCTCGCGGAGCTCACCTGGCCGCTGACGCCGTACGGGCGGCCGTAGCGGCCGGAGCGCTCGGGTTCAGTCCGACCGCGCACGGCCGAGGTCGCGGCATCCTTCGACGATGACGTCGCGCAGCACCGCGGCGTACCGGCCGTCGGGGTCGAGATCCGGATCGAACACCGTGATCTCGGCGCCGACCGCCCGAGGCGCGAGCGCCCGCAGGAGGTCGACGAGGTCCGCTGCCGCCAGGCCGCCGGGCTCGGGGCTGTCGACCGCGGGCATCACCGCCTCGTCGAGCACGTCCACGTCGACGTGCAGCCAGTAGCCGCCCCGTCCGTCCGCGGCGGTCATCGCCCGCGCCGCGGTCTCGGGCATGCCGAGGCGTCGGGCCAGGCTCGCCGGGATGACCTCTGCCAGCCGGTCGCGCGCCTCGCCCAGGTACTCGTCGTCGTCGCGACAGCCGACGTGCACCGAACGTGCCGCGTCGAAGTAGGGGCCGCGCCCGTCGAGGTCGGCCAGTTCGGCACGATGCCGACCGATCGCGACCGCGAGGTCTTCGCCCGCGACCGCCCCCCACGAGGCGACGTTGCCCGGATGGCGGAAGTCGGTGTGGCCGTCGACGTGCACGAGTCCGGCGCCCGTGCCGGCCAGTGCGTGACCGGCCCCGAGGAGCAGGCTGCAATCGCCGCCGATGACGAGCGGGGCGTCGCCCGCTTCGATCGTCGCGCGGATCCGGCTCGACAGGGCGCGCGCGTGGGCGAGCAGCCGCGGTTCGTTGCGTGCGTGCCCGGGTGGTCGGCGACCCTCGTCGTCGACGTACCGGCCGGGGAGCACCACCCCGGCATCGCGTGCGCCATCGGCCTCGAGTGCACGCCACAGGCCCGCTTCGCGGAGCGCCTCCGGTGCCTTCGCGGTGCCCGGCACGCCGCCGGGCTCGGGCGGCCGGAGGCCGAGGTTCGACGGGGCCGCGATGATCGCGATCACGTGGCACTCACCCGCGCAGGGCGAGGGCGAACGGCAGCACCGCGGTAGCACCTGCCGCCCGGAGCGTGCGGGCCGCGACGGTCAGCGTCCACCGGCTGTCGGCCAGGTCGTCGACGAGCAGCACCGGACCCTCGGGGACGTCGAGGCTCGCGGCGGAGAAGCGGCCCCAGACGCCGGCGAGCCGGAACGCGCTGTTGCCGCCGGGCTCGCCCGTCGGGCCGCCGTCGACGAGCCCGAGCTCGCCGAGGTACGGCAGGCGGCCGACGTCGGCGAGGCCGCGTGCCACCGAGTCGACGAGCAGCGGATGCCTCCGCGAGGGCATCGCGACGACGGCGACGGGCCGCTCGGCCCACCCCCACTCGGCCAGCACGCGCACGCACCCCGCGAGGACGGGCGCCGGCACCGGGGCATCCGCCGTGCCCGCGGCCAGCAGCGACCGGAGCGCGTTGCCCCAGCCGAGGTCGGTGAGCCGGGCGAGTGCGCGGCCTTCGGTCGCCTGCTCGCCCGGGGAGATGCGGCCCTTCGCGGGCACGCCGAGCCGGTCGGCGCCCGTCGGCCACTGCTTGCGCGGCTCGATCGGCACGCCCACCCGGTCGATCGCGCCGGCGGCCGTGTCGACCGCCCCGGCCGCCAACTCGGTGGGGAACCAGGCGCCGGCGCACGAGTCGCAGCGGCCGCATGGCGCAGCGGTGTCGTCGTCGAGCGAGCGCTGGAGGAACTCCATGCGGCACCCGGTCGTCGTCTCGTACTCGATCATGTGCTGCTGCTCGGCCTCGCGTTCGGCGGCGATGCGGGCGTAGCGCTCGCGGTCGTACGTCCACGGTGTGCCCGTCGCGACCCATCCCCCGGCGACGCGCTGCACCGCCCCGTCGACGTCGAGCACCTTGAGGAGCAGCTCCAGCGGGGTGCGGCGCAGGTCGACGCGGGCCTCGAGTGCGGGCGTCGAGACCGGGCCGCCGGCGTACGCGAGCTCGTCGATCACCCGGGCCGCCCGCTCCTCGTCGGGCATCGACGCGGTCGCGAAGTACTGCCAGATCGCGCGATCCTCGGGGCCGGGCAGGAGCAGCACGTCGGCGTTGTCGCTCGCGCGACCCGCGCGGCCGACCTGCTGGTAGTACGAGACCGGCGACGACGGCGCGCCGAGGTGCAGCACGAAGCCGAGGTCGGGCTTGTCGAAGCCCATGCCGAGGGCGCTGGTGGCGACGAGCGCCTTCACCTCGTTGCGCTTCAGCATGCCCTCCGACTCGACCCGCTCGTCGGGGTCGGTCTGGCCCGTGTACGCGCGCACCTCGTGCCCGCGCTCGCGGAGGAGACGGGCCGTGTCCTCCGCGGCCGACACGGTGAGCGTGTAGATGATGCCAGACCCGGGCAGGTCGTCGAGGTGGCTCAGCAGCCACGCCAGCCGGGTCGCCGCATCCGGCAGGCGCAGCACGCCCAGTCGGAGCGACGCGCGCGCGAGCGGACCGCGGATGGTGAGCACCTCGCCGCCGATGCTCGAGCCGGCCGAGCCGAGGTCGGCGCCCAGCTGCTCGGCGACATCGGCCACCACGCGGCTGTTCGCCGTCGCGGTCGTCGCGAGCACCGGCACGCCGGCGGGCATCTGCGCGATCAGGTCGCGCAGTCGCCGGTAGTCGGGCCGGAAGTCGTGGCCCCAGTCGCTGATGCAATGCGCCTCGTCGACCACGAGCATGCCGATGCGGCGCACGAGCGCGGGAAGCTGCTGCTCGCGGAACGAGGGGTTGTTGAGCCGCTCGGGGGAGACCAGGAGCACGTCGACCTCGTCGGCGTCGAGACGCGCGAGCACGTCGGCCCACTCGTGCGCGTTCGTCGAGTTGATCGACACGGCGCGAACGCCGGCGCGCTCGGCCGCGGCGACCTGGTCGCGCATGAGCGCGAGGAGCGGGGACACGAGCACGGTCGGCCCGGCGCCCGCCCGGCGCAGCAGCAGGGTCGCGACGAAGTACACCGCCGACTTGCCCCACCCGGTGCGCTGCACGACGAGCGCGCGACGGCGCCCCTCGACGAGCGCCTCGATCGCCTCGAACTGGCCGTCGTGGAATTCGGCGTCGTCGCGGCCGACGAGGTCGCGGAGAGCGGCGAGGGCGGCCTCGCGCGTGCCGGTCGCGGTGGGGGTCATCCCCCCAGCATCGCGGATGCCGCCGACAGCCGCCTGCGGACATCCGCCCTCGTCGGCGCGCCGCCGCGACCGAGCCCGCGCTCCGCCCCACGCTGGGCGCATGACCGAGACCAAGGCCGTGGCCGCACGCGGAGCGGCGTTCTGGATCTGCTACGCGCTCGTCCTCATCGGCGCGATCGTGAGCGTCTGGTACACGATCGCCGACGTGGTCGCGGTCGGCGGCTTCGAGCAGGCCGGGCCCTGGTACGCGGCATCCCGGAGCGTCGCGATCGTGGTGGTCGCGATGATCGCACCGCTGTTCCGCTCCGACGACGCGCTGCTCGCGGTGGCGGTCGTGCTCACGATCGTGCAGGGCATCGACGCGTTCGTGAGCGCGACCCAGGGCGACACGGTCCGCACGATCGCGTCCGCGGCATTCTGCCTCGTGACGATCATCGGCGCGACGTTCCTGGCGCGCAGCGACCGGGTCCGCGGGCGCGGGTAGGCGGCCCTCATGACACCGCAAGACCGGGGACTCAGACAGAGGAGGACCCCATGGGAACCGTGGTCATGAATGCGTCGGTCTCGGTGGACGGCTTCATCGCGGCGGAGAACGACGATCCCGGTCCGCTGTTCGAGTGGTTGGTCAGCGGTGACGTGCCGTTGGACGACGGCGGTGTCCTGAAGGTGTCGCAGGCGTCCTACGACCACATCCGGCCCTACTGGGACCGGATCGGGGTGACGATCGTCGGCCGCCACGTCTTCGACATCACGGACGGCTGGGACGGGACGCCGCCGAGCGGGATCGACCACGTCGTCGTCGTGACGCACCGGCCGGCGCCCGAGGGCTGGGACCCCGAGTCGCCGTTCCACTTCGTCGGCAGCATCGAAGCAGCCGTGACCACGGCGCAGGAACTCGCGGGCGACCGCATCGTCGAGGTCGCCGCCGGCGACGTCGGCGGGCAGGTGCTCGCGGCGGGCCTGGTCGACGAGGTGCGCATGGACGTCGCACCCGTGATGTTCGGCTCCGGCAAGCGCTACTTCGGGTCGGTCGACGCGCAGTACGTGTTGGAGGACCCGGACCTCGTGGTCCAGGGCCACCGGGTGCTGCACCTGCGCTATCGGGTGCGCCGTTGACGAGTGGGAACGCTTGCGGCTTCAAATGTGAGTGACTAACATTCACGGCATGACGACCACCACCGACCCGGTCGCGGGCCCGAGCCGTGCGACCGGCAAGCGCGAGCGGACGAGCGCGCGGCTCCTGGAGTGCGGCCTCGACCTGTTCGAGCGGGACGGCTACGAGGCGACCACCGTCGCGAGCATCGCGCGCGCGGCCGGCGTCACCGAGATGACCTTCTTCCGGCACTTCCCCTCCAAGGAGGCGCTCCTCCTCGAGGACCCGTACGACCCGCTGCTCGCCGACGCGATCGGGGCTCGCCCGGCCGACGAGCCGGCCTTCGTACGCGCGGTCCGCGGCCTCCGAGAGGCCTGGCGCGACGTGCCCGAGCCGGACCAGCCCGCGATCCGGCGTCGGATCCGCGTCGCCGCCGGCACCCCGTCGCTCCGCGGGGCGATGTGGCGCTCCACCGGCAACACCGAACGGGCGATGGTCGACCGGCTCGTCGCCGACGGGGCCGACCCGGCAGACGCGGCCGTCGCGGTCGCAGCCGTGCTCGCCGCGCTCGTCTCCGCGATGTTCGCATGGGCGGCCGACGAGTCGATCGGGCTCGCGGCGGCGGTCGAGCGGGCGCTCGACGTGCTCGATCCCGACGGAGGCCGGCGATGAGCACGGTCGCCGAACTCCGCGGCGTCACCCGCGGCTTCCGCGGCGGCGCCGGCGTGCGCGGGCTCGACCTCGAGGTCCGCTCCGGCGAGATCCACGCGCTCGTCGGCCTGAACGGCGCCGGCAAGACCACGCTCATGCGCCTGATGCTCGGGATGCTCCGCCCCGACGCCGGCGAGGTGCGGATCGCCGGCCGCCCGATCGACGACCTCGCACCCGCCGACTGGGCCGGCGTCGGACAGTTCGTGGAGCATCCGTTCGCCTACCCCGACCTCGACGTCGCGGGGAACCTCCGGCTGGCCGCGCGCCTCCACGGCCTCGGCCGCGCGGAGGCGTCGGCCGCCGCGGAGCGGGTGCTCGACGAACTCGCCCTCCGCCGGTACGCCGGGGTCCGCGCTCGGCGGCTCTCGCTCGGCAACCGGCAGCGCGTCGGCCTCGGCGCGGCGCTCCAGCACGACCCGTCGCTCATCGTGCTCGACGAGCCGACCAACGCGCTCGACCCGGCCGGGGTGATCCTGCTCCGCGAGGCGATCCTGCGGCGCGCCGCAGCCGGCGCCGGCATCCTCGTCTCCAGCCACCACCTCGACGAGGTCGCGCGCATCGCCGACCGCATCACCGTGATGAACGACGGCCGGTTGATCGGCACGCTGCCACCTGGCGACGCAGGCCTCGAGCACGACTTCTTCGACCTGGTCCTCCAGGACGACCTCGTGCGGGGTGCGGCATGAGCGCGTTCCGGACGGCGGTCGCCGTCGAGGCGCAGAAGGCGGTCGCGTCCCGCGTGCCGTGGACGGTCGCGATCCTCCTCGCCGTGGGACTCGCGGCGCTCGCCGGGGGGATGCTCGCGGGCGCGGCATCCGGCGACCCCCAGCTCGTGGCGAAGCTCGGCCCGGTCGCGGCCCAGGGCGGCTGGGCCGCCCTGGTCGGCACGGCCACGCAGATCCTCGCCGCCGGCGGGCTGCTGTGCGACGCGATCCTCGTGAGCTGGCTGTTCGGCCGCGAGTTCGCCGACGGCACGGTCGTCGGCCTCTTCGCCACCGCGATCCCGCGCGCCACCACCGCGCTCGCGAAGCTCGCGGTGTACCTGGCCTGGGCGGCGGTCACGGCGATCCTGACGACGGGCGCGGTGCTCGCCGTCGGGATCGCCGCCGGGGTCGCCGTCGACGACCCGTCGGGGATCGGGCAGGTGCTCCGCCTTCCTGCGCTCGTGATGCTCACGGCCGTGCTCGCGACGCCCGTCGCCGTCGCCGCGACGGCGTGGCGAGGGCTGCTCCCGGGGATCGCGGTCGGCATCGGGATCCTCGTCGTCGCGCAGGTGTGCGCGGTCGTCGGCATCGGCGTGTGGGTGCCGTTCGTGACGCCCGCGCTGTGGGCGCTCGACCCGGCGACCGTGCCGCCCGCCGCGCTCGCGCTGGTCGCGACGGTGCCGCTCGCGTTCGGCGCGCTGACCGCGTGGATGTGGGCGCGGCTGCAGCTGGATCGGTGAGGGTGGGTGGGTCTCGATGCGGGTGCTTCGCGCCCTACTCGACCACCGGGTGGGGTGCTTCGCGCCCTACTCGATCACTGGGTGGGGTGCTTCGCGCCCTACTCGACCACCGGGGGCTTCGCGCCCTCCTCGACCCCATCGGGCGGGGCGGACTCGTCGGCGTGGGCCTCGATGTCGCGCTCGAGGTCGTCCTCGATGAGCAGGTCGCGCCGCACGTGGGCGGTGCGGTAGGCGCTCCGGCCGAGCATGTGCGCGGTCATGGGCTGTGTGAGGAGCTGGAACGTCATGACGAGCACCGCGGTCGAGGCGACGCCCCACGTCGGCACGCGCAGCACGATCGCGAGCAGCACGAGCGCGAGGCCCAGCACCTGCGGCTTCGTCGCCGCGTGCAAGCGCGTGAGGACGTCGGGGAAGCGCAGGATGCCGATGCCCGCCGCGAGCGACAGGAATCCGCCGACCAGCACGGCCACGGCGACGACCACGTCCGTCGGGCTCATGCGCGGTCCTGCCTCGCGACGAAGCGGGCGATCGCGATCGACCCGACGACCGCGAACATGGCGAGCACGAGCAGCACCGGCATGGTGTCGACGTGCCGGTTCACCGCCATCTCGGTCCCGAGCGCGCAGATCGAGATCGCGAGCAGCACGTCGGTCGCGAGCGCGCGGTCGAGGATGGACGGGCCGCGGATGATCCGGATCAGCGCGGCGACCGCGCCGATGCCGAACATCACCCCCGCAACGAGGCCCACGATCTGGAGCGGGGTCATGCGTTCCCTCCCTTGGCCGCGCGTGCGGCGCTCCGGCGTTCGCGCCGCGCCGCACGGATCGCCTCGGCCTGGTCGTGCGTGCCGATCGCGAGGACGATGCGCTCCTCGGTGCCGAGCACGTCGCGCCGGACGCGCTCGACGTCGGCCTGCGTCCGCGTGCCGAGCGCGTGCAGGTACAGGAGTCCGCGCTCGCGGTCGATGTCGACGACGACGGTGCCCGGCACGACCGAGATCGCCTCGGCCGTGAGCGTGGTGACCAGGTCGCTGCGCGTGAGCAGTTGCACGGAGATGATGGCGTTCATCGGCCGCCAGCGCGGATCGACGGCGAACGCCGCGACCTGCAGCGACGCGAAGGACACGTCGGCGATCATCCGGAGGCCGAGCAGGAGCCCCCGCCACGGGTTGAAGCGTCCGCTCAGCAGCACGGGCGGCAGGTAGAGCACGCGCGTGACCGCGACCGCGAGCAGCACGCCCGTCACCACGGTGAGGACGTCGATGTGGTCCCACAGCAGCAGCCACAGCGCGACGAGCGCGACGAGCAGCGGGAGCTGGCGCCAGACGGCCCGCCACGGCGAGAACTCGCCCGCCGGGCGGCGCGTCTCCTCGCGCGCGCCGCTCATCGCACGCCTCCGGGGAAGACGAGGGCGACGTACGCGGCCGGGTCGGCCAGGTCTGCGGCGGTGCGCCCGGCGAGCTCGAACAGCGGGCCCGCGAACACCGTGAGCAGGACCGTCACGGCGACGAGCGCGACCGTCGCGGACACCATGAGGACGGGGGTCCGCGTGCGGGTCGCGGCCCGCCGGCCGGTCGCGACTCCGCCCGAGGCATCCGGCCATTCCTGCACCTGCTCGAGCAGCACCGACTCGTAGCCCTCGAGCTCGTCGCGGCCGCGCCAGAAGGCCATGTTCCAGAAGCGCGTGAGCGCGTACAGCGTGATGAGGGACGTCGCGGCGCCGGCCGCGATCACCGCCCACGTGAGCCAGGGCGCGCCGCCCGGGGCATCCGCGCCCATGGCCGCCTCGCCGCCGGCCAGGAACAGGCCCGCCTTGCCGAGGAACCCGGAGAACGGCGGGATGCCGCCCAGGTTGAGCGCCGGGATGAAGAACAGGACCGCGACGAGCGGCGACGCCTTCAGCAGCCCCGCGAGCCGCGTGATCGAGGTCGAGCCGCCGACGCGCTCGATGAGGCCGGTCGTGAGGAACAGCGCGGTCTGCACCGTGATGTGGTGGATGACGTAGAACACGGTCGCGGCGTAGCCGAGCTCGGTCCCCACGCCGATGCCGAACACCAGGTACCCGATGTGGCTCACGAGCGTGAACGACAGCAAGCGCTTCACGTCGGCCTGGGTCAGGGCGCCGAGGATGCCGACGAGCATCGTCAGCCCGCCGACGACGAGCAGGAGCGCCGACAGGTCGCTCTCGACGAAGATCGTCGTCTCGGTGCGCAGGATCGCGTAGATCCCGACCTTCGTGAGCAGGCCAGCGAACACCGCCGTCACGGGTGCGGGCGCAGTCGGGTAGGAGTCCGGCAGCCAGAAGGACAACGGGAAGACGGCGGCCTTGATGCCGAACGCGAGCAGGAGCATCAGGTGCAGGATGAGCTGCACGTCGTCGGGGAGCCCGGCGATCCGCACCGAGAGCTGGGCGATGTTGACCGTGCCGGTCGCGCCGTAGAGCAGGGCCAGCGTCGAGAGGAAGAACAGCGACGACACGAGGCTCACGACGATGTAGGTGACGCCCGCGCGGATCCGCTCGCCCGTGCCACCGAGCGTCAGCAGCACGTACGACGCCGACAGCAGGATCTCGAATGCGACGTACAGGTTGAACAGGTCGCCCGCGACGAACGCGTCGAACACGCCCGCCGACAGGATCAGGTAGGACGGGTGGAAGATCGAGACCGGCGTCTCGCGGTGCTGGTCGGCGATGCCCTGGCCGACCGCGTACACGAGCACGCCGAGCAGCACGATCGACGAGACGAGCACCATGGTCGCCGCGAGCCGGTCGACGACGAGCACGATGCCGAACGGCGGCTCCCACCCGCCGATCGCGACGGTCAGGCCCGCGCCCGTGGCATCCACGGCCCCGAGGAGGACGGCCGCGATCACCGCGACCGCCGCGAGCACGCTCGCGGACACCGCCATCTGGGCGCGCCGATGCCGGCCGAGGATGAGTGCGACGGCCGCGCCGAGCAGCGGCAGCAGGACGACGAGGGGGACGAGCGCGGTCACGGTGCCCTCTCCTCGTCGCTGGCCTCGAGGAGCTCCTGGATCGCGTGGTCGTCGGCCGCGGAGGACCGGATGAGGTCCTCGGCCTCCACGGCGTCATCGGCGAGGTCGGCCTCGTCCTCGAGCAGGTCGCCCGCGTCGCCGAGCTGCGCGAGCCACCACGACCGGTAGATGAGCGCGAGCATGAACGCGGTGATGCCGAGGTTGATCACGATCGCGGTGAGGACGAACGCCTGCGGGAGCGGGTCGGAGATCTCGCCCGCGTCGACGCCCTCGCCGAGGATCGGCGCGAGGCCCGGCGTACCGCTCATCAGGTAGATGAGGATGTTCACCGCGTTGCCGACGAGCAGGAACCCGATCAGCACGCGCGTGAGGCTGCGCTCGAGCATGATCGTGATGCCCGCGCCGAACATCACGGCCATGAGCACGACGAGGGTCAGCGAGGCGGTCATGCGCGCACCTCCGAGGATGCGCCGGCGCCCGCGGCGCGCACGCCGGTGTCGCCGGGCCCGTCGGCCCCGGGGGCGCCCGGGTCGTCGTCCGTCTGCTCGTCGGCCTCCTCCTGCTGGCGGTCGACCTCGGCGCCGAGCGAGCGGAGGATGTCGAGCACGAGGCCGACGACCACGAGGTAGACGCCGACGTCGAACACCGTCGACGTGCCGATCGAGAGCGTGCCGAGCACGGGGACGTCGGCCTCGAACCAGGCCGACTCGAACACGGTCGCCCCGAAGAGCAGGGGCGCGGTCGCGGTGCCCGCGGCCAGCAGCAGGCCCGTGCCGAGCAGTTTCCCGGCGTCGATCGGCGCGGCCTCGCCGAGCTCGTACCGGCCGCCCGCGAGATAGCGGGCGACGAGGGCCAGCCCCGCGAGCAGGCCGCCCGCGAAGCCGCCGCCCGGCGCGTTGTGGCCGACGAACAGGAGGTACACCGACACGATGATCGCCGGGTGGAAGAGCAGGCGCACGAGCACCTCGATGAGGATCGAGCGCGACCTCGGCGAGAGCGTGCGGCCCGCGAGCAGCCACGACTGCCGGGTCGAGGCGGCCTCCGCCGCGGCATCCGTCTCGCCGGCGACCTCGGCGACGCTCGGCTTGGCCGCGCGGATGCTCGACGCGAGCTCGGGCACGGGGCGCAGCCGGTCGCGTCGGTCGATCTCGACGTCGAGCCGGGGCGCCCCGCCGGTGCGGCCCTTCACGAAGATGAGGCTCGCGACGCCCGTCGCGACGGCGATGAGCACCGAGATCTCGCCCAGGGTGTCCCAGACCCGGATGTCGACGAGCATGACGTTCACGATGTTGGTGCCGTGCGCCTCGACCGCGAGGGCGGGCAGGCCCCCGGCGATGGTCGGCTCGACGCGCGCGCCGAGGGCGACCAGGCCGATGACGCCCATCACGACGCCCGACAGCACCCCGGTGACGATGCGCGCGACGCGGTGGACGGGCGGGTTCCGCACCGCGATCTGCTTGGGCAGGCGTCGGAGCACGAGCACGAACACCACGATCACGATCGTCTCGACGAGCGCCTGCGTGAGCGCGAGGTCGGGTGCGCCGGACATGCCGAACAGCAGCACGAGCCCGTAGCCGGTGACGCTCACGAGCAGGACCGCGGTGAGGCGCTGGCGCACGACGGCGGCCGCGATCGCGGCCGCGGCCATGACGAGGGCGATGACCGGCTGCGAGGGGAAGTCCCAGAGCCGCACGTGGTCGGGCCAGGTCGTGTTCATGACCGCCGCGAGCCCGAGCCCGCCGATGAAGACCGTGACGATGATGCCGAGGTAGCCGGGCAGGCCCTGGTGCTGGATGAGGCTCGTGAGTCGCGCCGCGAGGCGGTCGATCGCCGAGACGATCCCGAGGTAGCCGCGACTCGAGTCGACGAGCACCGGCACCGACGCCTGCATGCGCGCGACCCGCGCGCGCCGCAGCACGAGCAGCGCACCGAGCGCGTAGACCGCGAGCGAGATCCACAGCGCCGGCTCGAATCCGTGCCAGAGCGCGAGGTGGTACTCGTGCGGGCCCGGCAGCTCGTCGGCGTACGCGGCGAGGAGCGGTTCGATCCAGCCGATCGCGAACGCGGCGACCAGGCTCGCGGCCGCGAGGATCGCGGGCGCGGCGACCGCGAGAGGGCTGCCCCGGTGCAGCGGCGTCGGCGCGACCTCCGGCTTGGTCCAGAACGCGCCCCAGACGAACCGCACGGTGTAGGCGACCGTGAGCACCGAGCCGAGGAACGCGCCGACGAGCGCGAGCCACGCCCAGGCCGCGAGGCCCGAGGTTCCGCCCGCGGCGACCTCGACGAACGCCGTGAACACGGCCTCCTTCGCGACGAACCCGAGGAGCGGCGGGATCCCGGCCATGCTCGCCGCGGCGAGGAACGCGACGGTCGCGACGACCGGCATCCGGCGGCCGAGGCCGCTGAGTCGCCGCTGGTCGCGCGTGCCCGCCGCGTGGTCGACGATGCCGACGACGAGGAAGAGCGCCGCCTTGAACAGCGCGTGCGCGAGCAGCATCGCGACGCCGGCGAGCGCCGCGTCCCGCGTGCCGAACCCGGTCACGAGGACAAGGAAGCCGAGCTGCGAGACCGTGCCGTACGCGAGCAGCAGCTTGAGGTCGACCTGCCGCAGCGCGCGCCAGCCACCCACGAGCATCGTGAACACGCCCAGGATCACGACGATCGGATGCCACGCCGAGAGGTCGGCGTAGCCGGGGGCGAGGCGCGCGACGAGGTAGACGCCGGCCTTCACCATCGCGGCCGCGTGCAGGTACGCGGAGACCGGGGTCGGCGCGGCCATGGCCGCGGGAAGCCAGAAGTGGAACGGCACGAGCGCCGACTTCGAGATCGCGCCGACGAGCACGAGCGCGACGCCCCACTCGCCCGCCGCGCCCGTGACCGGGTCGGCGACCAGCGCCGAGAGCGAGGTCGTGCCGCCCGCGACCGCGAGCACCACGAGCCCGACCAGCATCGCGAGGCCGCCGAACGTGGTCACGGTGAGCGCCTGCAGGGCCGCGCCGCGGCTCTCCTTGCGGCCCGTGTAGTGCCCGATGAGGAGGTACGAGAGCACGCTCGTGAGCTCCCAGAAGGTGAAGAGCACGAACACGTCGTCGGCCGTGACGAGGCCGAGCATGACCCCCGCGAAGGCGAGCAGCAGGGCGGCGAACCGCCCGAGCGCCGGCTCGCGGTCGGTGAAGTACCAGGTGCAGGTGGCGAGGACCAGCGCGCCGATACCCGTCACGATGAGCGCGAGGAGCAGCGAGAGCGCGTCGAGGCGGAATGTCAGCGTGATCCCGAGCGAGGGGATCCACGGCACCGACTCGACCACGGGCGTGCCGCCGAGGACCGCCGGCAGCGTCGTGCAGAGCACACCGAAGACGGTGGCGGGCAGGACCGCGAGGACGAGGAACACGCGCCGGCCGAGCAGCCTCGTGAGGAGGGGCGCGACGAGCGAGAGGGCGCCGAACGCGGCGAGGCTGACGAACATCCAACCTCCCGTAGCGCGCGCAATTCCGTCCGGCCAGTCTATCGGCGGGTCCCCGCGCGACGTTCGTGCGATGCCGGGACCCGCCGATGCATGCCGTCGGACGCATAGGAGGCGGGGTTCGCGGCATACGTCAGGATGGGGGCATGGACCTGCTCATCACCCCGGCGGAACTCGCGCATCGGATCGCGGTGGCGGCCGCGACCGGGACGGATTCCGACGCGGACCGCCCGCCTGTCGTGCTCGACGTGCGCTGGAGCCTCGCGGTCCCCGACGGCCGCCCGGCCTACCTCGCCGGGCACGTGCCCGGCGCGGTCTACGTCGACCTCGACGGCGAACTCGCCGACCACGCGGTCGAGGGTCGGGGGAGGCATCCGCTGCCCGACGCCGATCGGCTGACCCGGGCGATGCGCCGCTGGGGGCTGCGCGAGGGCGACGCCGTGGTCGTCATGGACGACCTCGGCAACCAGTCCGCCGCGCGCGCCTGGTGGCTGCTGCGCGATGCCGGATGGCCCGACGTCCGCATGCTCGACGGCGGCCTCGCGGCGTGGGTCGCGGCGGGGCATCCGCTCGAAACCGGCGACGTCGTTCGCGAACCGGGCGATGCGACCGCCCGGCCGGGCCGCATGCCGGCCGTCGACGCCGACGCGGCGGCGGCGCTGCCCGAACGGGGCGTCCTGCTCGACGCCCGCGCCGGCGAGCGGTATCGCGGCGAGGTCGAGCCGGTCGATCCGAAGGCCGGGCACGTGCCGGGCGCGGTCTCGGCGCCCACGTCGGGCAACCTCGACGCCGACGGCCGATTCCTGCCGGCCGATGCGCTGCGGGCGAGGTTCGCCGCGCTCGGGATCGCACCGGGGATCGAGGTGGCCGCGTACTGCGGGTCGGGCGTGACCGCCGCGCACGAGGTCGCCGCGCTCGCGATCGCCGGCGTCGACGCGGCGATCTTCCCCGGGTCGTGGAGCCAGTGGTCGCGCGAGGAGCGCCCGGTCGCGACGGGCGCGGAGGCCGGCGCGGCCTGAGGTCGGCCTGGACCGCCGGTCAGTCGGCGCGGGGCTCGGACTCGTCCGGCCCGCCCGACTCGTCCTGGTCGCCGGACTCGTCGGCTTCGTCCGCCTCGTCCTGACCGTCCGCCTCGGGCGACGGCTCGTCCGCCTCGGGCGACGGTTCCGGTCGGTGTCCGACCGCGATGAGGGTCGAAGCATCGACCGTGGAGACGCCCTGCGCCTCGAGGTCGGCGAGGTAGTCGGCGCGCACGCGTTCGCGCGCGGCGTCGTCGAGGCCGTCGAGCTCGCGGCGGAGGCCCGTGCCGGTGACGAGGTGCCACGCGAGCTCCGCGTCGAGCGCCAGGTGGAGCCCGATCGACTCCGCGCGGACCTCCTGCAGGCCGAGGTCCGCGAGCCACAGCGCGAGCGCGCCGGGCGTCTCGGCCTGCGGGAGGCCGATCGGCGAGCGGGGCGCGGATGCCTCCGGCTCGGCCGCGGTCGTGTCCGGGGCATCCGTCGACTCCGGGCTATCCGTCGCCGCCGAGTCGTCCGGCGCCCCGGAGTCGTCCGTCGGCCCCGAGTCATCCGTGATCGCAGCGTCGTCCGTCACCGCAGCGTCGTCCGTCGGCGCCGGGTCATCCGTCCCCTCGGCGTCGCCGGGTTCGGCGTCGGCCGGGGCATCCTCGACCGGGGCATCCTCGACCGGCGCGGTCTCGGCCGCGACCGCGGCCGCGAGCGCCGCGGGGATCGGCGCGAGCGCGCCTCCCGACCAGACCGTGAGCACCACGCGGCCGCCGGGGCGCGTGCGTTCGATCAGGTGCCGGACGCCGCCCTCGACGTCCTCGAAGAGGTGGACGCCGAGGACGCACTGCACGAGGTCGTAGCCGTCGGGCGCCCAGGCGGTCGCGTCCGCGACCTCGGCCCGCAGCTGCGGCAGCAGCGTGCCCGCGCGCTCGCGGAGGACCGCGATCGCGTCCGGGTCGACGTCGATCGCGTCGACCCGGCCGAGCGGGCCGACCAGTTCGGCCGCGGGCAGGGCGGACGCACCCGTGCCGCTGCACGCGTCGAGCACCGACTCGTCGAACTGCGGATGGGATCGCAACACGGTGGCCATGGAGACCGGGTTCCAGAGCACGTGGTCCAGGGGGTCGTCCGCGGGTGTCGCGGGCCCCGGGCCCTCGGGCTCGGCGGCGACGACGTCGTCGCCGTCGGTGTCGAGTGGGATGGAGTCCGCCATACCTGCACATTCTGTCCGTTCCGCCCGCGAATGGGAACGTTGTGCGATCGTGTCGGTCCGTCCGGCACGATTCAGCCAATCGGAAGGGTCGGGGCGGCAGACTGTCCGATGAACCTCCCCTCGATCGAAACGAGTCCACCGTCATGAACCGCGCCCTGCGCCGTGCCGCGCCCGTCGCACTCGCCGCGTCCGCCGCTCTCCTCCTCGCCGGCTGCGCCGGCGCCGAGCCCGAGGCCACGCCCACCCCGACCGCCGATGCCGCCACGTGCCTCGAACCGACCTCGGGTGCGCAGAGCGACGCGGTGACCGTCGACGGCGAGTTCGGCGAGGTGCCGACGGTCGCGTTCGCCACGCCGCTCGCGGCCGAGGGGCTGCAGACCTCGGTGCTCATCGAGGGCGACGGCGGCAAGACCGAGCCGGGCGACGTCGCGAACGTCGTGATCAGCATGTTCAACGGCACCACCGGCGTCCAGCTCGTCTCGCAGCCCGCGACGCTCGGCATGGGCGACGAGACGCTGCTCGAGTCGTTCCGTGCGGCGATCGACTGCCAGCCGTACGGCACGCGCACCGTCACCGTCGCGCCGCCCGAGTCGCTCTACGGCGACCAGGGGAACGAGTCGATCGGCGTCGCCGCAGGCGAGTCGGTCGTCATCGTCGCCGACATCGTGAGCGAGTACGTGGAGCCCGAGCCCACCCCGCTGCCGACCCCGTCGGAGTGGACCGAGAACGTGCCCGAGGTGACGTACGACGCCGACGGCGTCCCGACCGTGACCATCCCCGACGCCGCACCCTCGACCGAGCTGCAGCTCAAGGTGCTCGAGGAGGGCGACGGCGCCGAGGTGCAGTCCGGCGACCAGGTCACCGTGCACTACCAGGGCGTCAACTGGGACACCAAGGAGGTCTTCGACGAGAGCTTCACGGGCGGCCAGCCGGCCACGTTCGGCACCGACCAGGTCATCCAGGGCTTCGGCGCCGCGCTCGTGGGCCAGAAGGTCGGGACGAAGCTCATCGTGACCATCCCGCCGGAGCTCGGCTACGGCACCGAGGAGAGTTCGAACGGCCTCGGCGGGCACACGCTCGTCTTCTACGTCGAGATCGTCGACACCGCGAGCGCGTAAGCCGCTCCCGGTCCGCGAAGGCGGCGCATGCCCGACGGGCGTGCGCCGCCTTCGGCGTTCCCGGCGTGGCGCCGCGGACCGCCCGTCGGGATCCCCCGGGACGGCGCCCGGGGCACCCCCCGATGGGGCCTCGCATCCGGAGTGCGGAATCCGCTAATGTCCGGAAACAGGGGGACTCCGAGCGATCACGCGCGGCCGGGAAGGGCGCGCGGGCGCTCGCCGTATCGACGGTCCGAGTCGAAGGGGGGCCGGATGACGCGAAGCGCCGACTCCGGATCGCATCCACGTGTCCGACGCACGCCCGGGATGCGAAGCGGAGCGCGCCGCGCGGCGCCCAGTCCGGATGTCGCGGGCATCACCGGCATCGACTACGAGGTGCGGCTCGTCACCGCCCGGCGGGACGACGCCGAGCCCGCCGCGCTCGCGCGCATCGACCTCACCGCACTGCTGGCGGCCGACGGCGAGGACGGCGCGCGGGTGTACGCCGCGGCCTGGTCCGAGGATGCCTCGGGCGAGGCGATCGTCTGCAAGGTCGTGCCGGTCGACTCCGTCCCGCCCGGGTGCGCCGACCGCGAGCTCCGCGTGTACGAGCGGCTCGCGGAGCGTCCCGGCTACCCCGAGCACAGCAACCTGGCCCGGCTCATCGCGGTCGGCGAGACCGAGGGTCCGCTCGCCGAACGGCTGTTCGTGCTCGAGAGGTACGAGGACGCGGTCGCGGCGACCCGGGGGCTCGGCGCGGCCGAGCTCGGGGATCGGCTCGAACGGCTCTTCCTGTCGGCCTCCGACGGCCTCCGCGAGCTCCACGCGGCGGGGGTGTGCTGGCGCAACGGGCGGCCCGACGCGTTCCTCTGGCGGGCGGAGCACGGCGACGTCGTGCTGGCCGGCTTCGGCCGGTCGGCGCTCGACGGCGGCGCGGGCGACGCCGACGCCGACGCCGACCGGACTGCCGGGCTGCCCCCGGTCGCGCAACGCGCGTTCCTCCGCCCGGCGGGCGCCGCCGCCGGCATCCACCACGGCGAGGTCGACGACTGGTTCGCGCTCGCCGTGACGTGCTCGGCGCTCGCGTTCCCCGGCGACCCGATGCTGCCGTGGCTCGAGCCCGACGGCGTCCGCCTCGCGTTCGGCACGGGCGACCCGAACCCGCTCGCCGAGTTCGGACCCGACCTCGCGCCGCTCCGAGCGGCCAGCCCGGCGCTCGCGGGCATCGTCGCGCACCTCCTCGCCGACCCCGACGACGTCGAGGCGGCGCGCGCGTTCGTCGACGACGAACTCGACGCGCTCGTCGAGCGGCTCCGCCGCATCCGGGCGTGGGAGGTCCCCGGCTGGCTCGATGCGCCCGACGAGCCGAGGCCGACCTGGGACGCGCTCCTCAGCGGGCGGGTCGAGGCGGGCCCGGAGGCCGTCGCCGGGCGCGCCGAGGCGGCCTCAGGGGCGACGCCGGACGAACCGTCGGCGGGCTCGGCGGACGCCGGCGCCGACGCGGGGGGCGGGGCATCCGCTCGATCCGGCGGCCACCCAGCCGCCGCCCTGCGCGCGATCGCGGCCGAACTGCCGATCGCGCTGCTCGCGCTCGTGCCGCCCGTCGTCCTGCTCGTCGCGTGGGCCTTCGTGCCCGAGACGCTCCCGACCCCGCATGCCTGGGACCTCGCGCTGCTCGCCGTGCTCGGGGCGTGCGCGGTCGCCGCCGTCGCGTTCGAGGTCGCCGCGCGGCGTCGCGCGGCCGACGCGGGCGACGTCCGCACGGCGTGGGCCGCGCTCGGCCGTGGACTCAGGGCGGCCGCAGTCCCCGTCGTGCTGGTCCTCGCGGCCGGGATCACGCAGTTCGCAGCGGCGCGGGGATTCCTCGGCCTCGCGTGGGATGCCGCCGACTGGGCGTGGCCGCAGTGGCTGCTCTGGGCGATGCTCGCCTGGTTCGGGCTCGGATTCCTCCTCGGCGGCGCCCGGTACGGTCGGCGCGCGCGCCGCATGCTGCCGGGGCGCCCTCGCTGGGTCGCGCTCGGGGTGCTCGGCGCGCTCGTCGCGTGCGCGGTCGTCTCGGCGTCGCCCTGGAACGACGCGCAGCAGCGGCCGGTCGCGGGCGTGACCTGCGACCCTGCGACGACGGTGGCCGCGGCATCCGACACCGCAGGCGCGGCCGAGGCGGTCCACGCCGACGCCGTCCAAGCCGAGACCGTCCAGGCCTGCCTCGAACCGGGCGGCGACTGGCAGGCCGCCGACCCGGCCGTCGCCGCCGCCGACCCCGTCTCCGCCGCGCTCGGCCTGCCCGTGGTGCGCGCGGCCGGGGATGCGCCGGGCGTCGCGGTCCTGCCCGTCGCGGCCCCCGCCGAGTCGTGCCTCGCCGCGTGGGTGCTCGTGGGCGACCCGCCCGGTGCCGCCGCCGGCGGCTCGGACCTGCCGGCGCCCTCGCCCGGTGCGACCGGCGTCGCGCGGCGCATCTCGGTCGGCGACGTCCCGTACTCGGTCGCGACCGGCACCTGGCCCGCCTCCGGCGTCGACCGGCTCACCGTCTACCGCCCGCTGTCGTTCCGGTTCGACGACCTCGCGTCGGCGGCGCCGACGGCCTACGGCTCCGCCGAGATCGCGGTCGCCGTCGCGCGTCGCGGCTGCGCGGCGGGCGCGGGCGACCGGCTGGCCGCGCTCGAGCGCTCCCTCCTCGGCTCGCTGCGCCTCGCCGACCGCCCCGCACTCGACGTCGCCCAGGTGCGGTACGACGCGGCCGCGCTCGCCGAGCACGGCATCGAGCCCGGCGACCTCGTCGTGCCGACCTCGCCCGAGGACCGCGGATTCTTCTTCCTCGACGACGACCTGGCCCGCGGGTTCGCCGGGACCGACCCGGAGGTCGACCTCCGGCCCGTCGTCGAGGCCGAACGGCCCGCCGAACTGGGCGAGGGCGCGATCGCGGCCGCGACCGTCTCGTTCGGCGACCCGGCGGCGAGCGGCGACCTCGCGAGGGTGTTCCTCTGGGCCACCAGGCCGCCGGTGCTCGACAGCGCGGACGACGCCGGGGTCCCCGGATGGCGACAGGTGGCCACGCGCGCCGACGAGGGTCCGGACCTGCGGCGGTTCGTGCGCCTGGTCGAGCAGGGCGAGCACCCCCTCTGGTTCGCGGTCGACGTGATCGGCGGCGACGTCGACTCGCCCGAGGACATCGCCCGGCTCGGCCTCCTGCTCGGGCGCATCGAGATCCTCGGCAGCCTGCCCGCGAGCGGGGTCGTCGCGGGCTGAGCCGAACCGGCCGCGCCGGCGCCCGCGCTGCGCCCGAGCCGGGCCACGCCCGCGGCGTCGCCGAGGTCAGAGCGTGAGCTGGATCCGATCGGTCCCCGCGTCGCCGAACCCGCTCGTGAGTCCCCACCAGTACACGGCGACGGCGACGGCCCAGAACAGGACCACGAACACGGTGTCGCGCACGCGCCACCGGCTGATCGTGCGCTCGGTCCGGGTCCGGTGCGCGCCGAACGCGCGCGCGTCCATCGCGAGCGCGACGCGCTCGGCGTGCCGGATCGAGCTCGCGAGGAGCGGGATCGCGAGGCTGACGGATCGTCGGACGGCCGCGACCGGCCCGCGGCCGTGGTCGGTGCCGCGGACCCGGTGCGCGGCGCGGATCACCTCGAGCTCGTGGCCGAAGCGCGGCACGAACCGCAGCGCGGCGAGCGCCGTGTACCCGATCCGGTAGGGCACCCGGAGGTTCTGCACGAGCGCGCGCACGAACTCGGGCCCGGTCGTCGTGAGCCCGGCGATGAGGCTGAGCAGGAGCAGTGCTGCGATCCGCAGCGCCGTGGCGACGCCGACGAGGTACATCGCGAGCGTGAACTCCCAGTCCCCGGCCTGCAGGAGCACGACCTCGGCGCCCGCGGCGGCCGGGTCGACCCGCGAGGGATCGGTCCACAGGCCGAAGCTCACGCCCAGCACGAGGACGGACGCGGGCACGCCGACGACGAGCAGCAGGATGCCCCGGGCGCGCAGGCGCGCGCCCACCAGGAGCAGCAGCATGGAGAGCGCGATGATCACGACCGGGATCGCGATGCCGCGCGTGAAGACCAGGGCGAGCATGACCGGCAGCGGTGCGAGCAGCTTCGAGAGCGGGTTCAGTGCGTGCAGGAAGCGCCCGGTCGGCGCCGACTCGGCGAACGGATCGAACGCGGCGGGCGGCACCGGCGACGCGGCGACGGCGCCTGCGTCCGCGGGGTCGGCGGCAGCGGTCCGGGCGGCCTCGGCGGCGGTCATCGCTCGGCCCCGGTCATCGCTCGGCCCCGGTCATCGCTCGCCTCCGGTCACCGGGAGCTGGGACATCCGCGTCACCGAACGCCAGCGCGGGTGCCGCTCGAGCCCCCGGGTCGCGCGCGCGAGCGGCGGGTGCCGGAGCCCGGCCTCCTCGACGAGCGGGCCCGCGAGCACCTCGGCGGTCGGTCCGACGCCGAGGATCCGGCCGTCGCGCAGGACCGCGACGCGCGTGGCGTAGTCGGCGACGAGCTGCAGGTCGTGGGTCACCACGAGCACCGTCGTGCCCTGCTCGTTGAGGTCGCGGAGCATCCCGAGCAGTTCGCTCGCACGCTCGCGGTCCTGCCCGAAGGTGGGTTCGTCGAGCGCGAGCACGGGCGCGCCCGCGACGAGCGCGGTGCCGACCGACAGGCGTCGCTTCTGGCCGCCCGAGAGCAGGAACGGATGCCGGTCCGCGAGGTCGTCGAGCCCGAATCGCTCGAGTATCCGCGCGATCTCCGCGGCGCGCTCGGCCTCCGGCATGCCCTGCAGCCGGAGCCCGACGTCGAGTTCGTCGGCCACGGTGTGGGCCACGAACTGGTGCTCGGGGTTCTGGAACACGAAGCCGATGCGCCGCGTGCGCTCGCGCGCGTCGGCCCGCTGCGGGTCGAGGCCGAGCACGTCGACGGTGCCGGCGGGCGCGGGGATCACGCCGGCGAGCGCCTGCAGCAGGCTCGTCTTGCCGGCGCCGTTCGTGCCGACGAGGGCCAGGAAGTCGCCGGATGCCACGTCGAGGTCGACGTCGTGCACGACCACTGGCCCGCGCTTGCCGCCGCGGCGCACGGAGAGGCCGCGCACGCGGATCGCGGTCGGCGCGGGGTCCGCAGCCTCCGGGCCCGAACCCGGGCCGGCTGCCGCGCGTGCACGGCCCGCCGAGCCCGCCGCGGCCGGCGGATGGACCCCGATCACGGGCGTCGGATCCAGCGCGGTCGACTGCACGGGCGCGGCGTCGCTGAGCGGCTCGGGCAGCGAGGGCTGGGCGTCGAGCGCCGCGCGGAGCTCGGCCGGCGTGAGCGGCAGGGGGTCGAGCCGGACGCCCGCGTCGCGCAGCCGGATCGCCGCGAGCGTCGACACCGGGAGCCAGACGCCGAGCGCGGCGAGCTCGTCGGCGCGGTCGCGCAGGACCGTGCGGGCCGGTCCGTCGATGACGAGCCGCCCCGCGGCGTCGAGCACGACCACGCGGTCGACCACGTCGACCGCGGCGTCGAGGTTGTGCTCGACGAGCACGATCGCGTGGTCGCGCTCGGTCGCGAGTTCGCGCAGCACGGCGTAGACCTCGTCGATGCCCGCGGGATCGAGGTTCGCGGTCGGCTCGTCGAGCACGAGCACGGGCGCGGCCATCGCGAGCGCGCACGCGATCGCGAGGCGCTGGCGGCCGCCGCCCGAGAGCCGGTCCGGGTTCTCGGCGCGGCGCTCCCACAGGCCCACGAGCTTCAGCGCGCGTTCGGCGCGCGCGAGCACCTCGTCGGCCGGGACGAGCTGGTTCTCGGGTCCGAATGCGACCTCGTCGAGCACCGACCCCGTGACGACCTGCGAGTCCGGGTCCTGGAAGACCATCGCGACGTGCGCGCTGAGCACGCCGACGGGGTGGTCGCGGCTGTCGAGCCCGGCGACGGACACCGTGCCCTCGAGGTCGGCCGGCACGGCGTGCGGCACGAGGCCGTCGAGCGCGAGCGCGAGCGTCGACTTGCCGCACCCGCTCGGGCCGAGCACGAGGACCACTTCGCCGGCCCGGATGACGAGGCTCACGCCGTCCGGGGTCGCCCGCGGGGCGCCGTCGTGGCGGATGCGCACGTCCTCGAGTTCGAGGAGCGGGACTGCGGTCATGGCTGGTCCTGTGGGACGGCCCGGCGTCGGCCGGAGGGTGGATTAGGACAGCCTAACCTCTCTGATCGCGGCCCTCGGGAATGCGCAGGTCAGCATGGATGTTTCACGGGTAGCGGGACCTATCCGACCCGCTCGAAGGGAGGAGCACGTGGGCATCCACTATGTCGAGTTCGAGGACGAGGACGGCGTGCTGCGCCGCTACCGGAAGCACGTGAACGGCAAGGGCCTCGTGGCCACGACCGCGAAGGTGCACCCGACCGCGTTCGTCGACGCGACCGCCTACGTCGACCCCGGCGCCGAGGTCCAGTCGCACGCCACGATCTCGGCCGGCGGCTGGGTCGACCGCGACGCGATCGTCGCCGAGCACGCCGTCGTCGGCGTCCGTGCGCACATCGGCCGCGCTGCGGTCGTCGGGCGCCATGCCGTCGTCGGGCCGTACGCGACGGTCGGACGCGACGCGCGCGTGCAGAACGGCGCCCGGGTTCCGCGCGACTCGGCGGTCGAGGAGGGCGCGGTGTACCGCGCGTCGTCGGACGACCTGCGCCGCTTCGGCCTCGCGGCCTAGCAGGACGAGACGGATGCCCCGGCGGACCGCCGGGGCATCCTTCATGTCCGGGCATCCGTCGTGTCCGGGGGTCGGCGCCGTTGCGGCGGCCGGCCGCCGCCCCCGCCGGGCAGGCCCGTCGACGACTGTGCGCCGGCCGTGCCGCGGCTCCCACCCTCCGGCCGGGATCCTGGATGGAGCGAACGAGTAGCCTGAACCCGAGGCCGCACCGTCGCGGCCCGACAGGGGGTTGGTGCGATGCGCGAGCTCGTCATTCCGTCCTCGCTCCGAGAGTTCTTCGGCGACCGGCAGACGCACGCCGAACTGGGGCTCGTCCTCGGCGGCGGCACCGCGCTCGCCGCGGGCATCTCGATCCTCGGCGCCGACACGCTGCTCGGGGTCGACTGGTGGCGCGGCGCGATCGCCGTGCTGCTCCTGTGGGACGTCTGCTGCGGCAGCGTCGCCAACTTCACGCTCGGCGCCGACCGGTACTACGCGCTGCGCCCGAAGCGGCGGTGGCTGTTCCTCGCCGTCCACTGGCATCTCCCGCTCATCGCGCTGGCGGTCGGCGCGGGCGTCGGATTCGCGGTCTACGCGTGGGCGTTCGCGATCGTCGGCGGCATGGCCGTCAACCTCCTGCACGGCACCCGCCTGCAGCCGCCGGTCGCGGGGCTGCTGCTCGGCGCCGGGCTCGTCGGCGTGGTGTTCGCCGCGTTCGACGGCGCGGCCCCCGCGTTCGTGGTCGCGGCGGGCGCGGTGTTCCTCCTGAAGGTGCTGTTCGCGTTCGCGGTCACGCACTTCCGCGGGCTGCCCGCCGAGGCCGCGCCGCCTCAGTCGGCGAGCGCGGACGCGAGCAGCTCGAGCGTTTGAATCCGGCCGGGCGAGGCATCCACCGGTTCGTGTTCGAACGCGCCCGCGATCGGCGCGACCATGACCTCGTCGACCCCGTGGCGGCCCGCGAGCCGGCGGACGGCGGCGGCCGAGGCATCCGGATCGCCGATGATCCACCGCGAGGTCATCGCCTGGATGAGCTCGTCGGCGAGCGCGTCGGGCTCGGCCGCGCGCGCCTCCTCGATGGTCTCGAGCGGGCGCATCGGGCGGTTGAGGCGGAGGCGGGCCATCGAGCGCAGCTGCGGCAGCGCGCGATCGTGCGCCTCCGCCGCGGTGGGCGCGACCACGACGTTCACGGTGAGGAAGGTCACGGGCTGCGGATGCCGCTCGCTCGGCCGGTACCCGGTGCGGTAGAGCTCGAGCGCGCGCTCGAGGCCCTCGCCCGAGAAGTGGTTCGCGAACACGTACGGCAGGCCGAGCTGCGCGGCCAGCTGCGCCGAGTAGTCGCTCGAGCCCAGCAGCCACACCTCGGGGAGCGCCGCCGCGGCCGGCGTCGCCGAGATCGCGTACTCGCGACCGCTCGTCAGGCGCAGGTTCGCGCCGTCGGGCGAGAGCAGGCTCAGGATGTCGGCGATGTGGTCGGGGAAGCGGTCGACGTCGGCCGTCGGGCCGCTGATCCGCAGGAGCTGGGTGATGATCGGGTCGCTGCCGGGCGCGCGCCCGAGGCCGAGGTCGATCCGGCCGGGCGCGAAGGCCTCGAGGGCGGCGAACTGCTCGGCGACGACGAGCGGCGCGTGGTTCGGCAGCATCACGCCGCCCGAGCCCACGCGGATCCGCTCGGTGCGCGCGGCGGCCGCCGCGATGAGCACGGGCGGCGTCGTGGATGCCACGGCCGGCATGTTGTGGTGCTCGGCGAACCAGTAGCGCGTGAACCCGAGCCGGTCGGCGGCCTGGGCGAGCGAGATCGACGCGGCCACCGCGTCGGCGCTGGTCTGGCCGGTGCGGACCGGCACGAGGTCGAGGACGGAGAGGCGGGGCGTCGTGGTCATCGGATGCTCCAACGAGCGCGGGCGGAGGGGTATTCCGCCCCGGGCTCGGGGTGCGCCCTGAGCGGGTCGGCGGGATGCCTCTGATCCGCGGCCCTCCCGGCCCGGGTCGAATGGGGGACGTCGTGCGCCGCGGTCCCGTGGCGGCGGGGCGCCCGAGGCCCCGGCACAGACCGGAAACCGGAAGGAACCACCAGTGAACACTCCCGCGCCCGCCGGCGCCGTCGCACCGGCCGCCGTCGCTCCCACCTCCACCTCCACCTCCACCACGATCACCCTCCGCGGGGCGCTCGACGAGCTCGCCGCCCGCCTCGACGGGCGGCTCGTCATCCCGGGCGACGCCGGGTGGGACGAGGCCCGCGCCGCATGGAACCTCGCCGTCGACCAGCGCCCGGTCGCCGTCGTCGTCGCCCGCTCGGCGATCGACGTCGCACGGACCGTGGACCTCGCACGGTCGCTCGGCCTCGGGGTCGCGCCCCAGGCGACCGGGCACAACGCCGGGCCGCTCGTGGCCGCCCACGGCCTCGCCGACGTCATCCTGCTGCGCACGCACGAGCTGCGCGGCGTGCGGATCGATGCGGCCGCTCGGGTCGCGCGCGTCGAGGCCGGCGCGCTCTGGGGCGACGTCGTCGAGGCGGCCGCGCCGCACGGGCTCGCGCCGCTCGCCGGCTCGTCGCACGACGTCGGCGTGGTCGGCTACACGCTCGGCGGCGGGGTCTCCTGGCTCGCCCGGTCGCAGGGCCTGGCCGCCAACCGCGTCCTCGCGGCCGAGGTCGTGACCGCCGACGGCCGCATCCGCCGCATCGACGCCGAGCACGAGTCCGACCTCTTCTGGGCGATCCGCGGCGGCGGCGGCGACTTCGCGGTCGTGACCGCGCTCGAGTTCGGGCTGCTGCCCATCGCCGAGGCCGTCGCCGGCACGCTGTTCTTCCCGCTCGAGCGCGCCGACGAGGTGCTGCACGCGTGGGCCCGGTGGACGCGGTCCATCCCCGACACCGTCACCTCGGTCGGGCGCGTCCTGCGCTTCCCCGCGCTGCCCGAACTGCCGCCGTTCCTGGCAGGGAAGTCGTTCGCGGTCGTCGAGGTCGTCCTCCTCGAGTCGGCGGCCACCGCCGACGGACTGCTCGAACCGCTCCGCGCGCTCGGACCCGACATCGACACCGTGCACCTCCAGCCCATCCCCGAGCTCCTCCAGCTGCACATGGACCCGCCGGGGCCGACCCCGGGCATCGGCGGCGGGCTCGCCCTGGCAGACCTGCCGGACGCCGCGGTCGACGCGTTCCTCGACGCTGTCGGCCCGGATTCGGGGACGCTCCTCGTGTCCGCCGAGATCCGCCAGCTCGGCGGGCGCGTCCGGCCCGATGCGGCCCGTGCCGCCGCCGCGGCCGAAGGCCTCCCGCTCCCGGGCGTCGTCGCGGGCCTCGACGCCGGGTACCTGGTCTACGGCGTGGGCATCGCGGTGCCCGAGATCGTCGAGGGCGTGCGCGCCTCGATCGCGCGGCTCGTCGACGGCCTCGCGCCGTGGCACGCCGAGCTCGACTACCTCAACTTCGTCGAGGATCGCGCCGACGCCGGCCGGTTCTTCGGCGATCGCCTCGAGCAGCTCCGCCACCTCAAGCGCGCGGTCGACCCGACCCGGGTCATCCGCTCGAACCACGCCGTCTGAGCCGTCCGGGCACCCGCGCTTCGGCGGCCGTCGACGAGACGGCCGCCGACGCGGTTCGACTTCGGGGTTGTCGCCGTCGTGCACGCCTTCCTAGGCTGTGTGGAATGCGACACCGCGGTCGCGGGTCGCGCACCGTCTTCGGGGGAGGACCGGATGACCCTGCACTACGAACTGCCCACAGCCTCGGACTTCGCGACACTTGCGGGCCCGCACTTCCCGGCGATCACGGTCTACGCGGCCACGTCGCCGGTCGTGGCCGAGCGTGAACGTGCGGAGGTCGCCGTCAAGAGCGGCTTCGACGAGGCGATCGAGCGCATCCGCCAGGGCGGGGCATCCGCCGGCGAGGTCGAGGAGCTGCGCGCCCGGCGCGACGCGATCCTCGGCGACCTGCAGCTCTGGGGCAGTCTCGCCCGGTCGCTCGCGATCTTCGTGGCGCCGGGGTTCAGCGAGGTCTTCGTGCTCCCGAACCGCCTCGACGACGCGGTCCACGTCGGCTCGCATTTCACGCTCGGCCAGCTCCTGCGCGCACCGAGCCAGGACCAGGAGGCGTTCGCGATCACGCTCTCGGCCAACGAGTGGTCGCTCTGGCACGCCACGCCGACCGAGCGGGCCGCGCGGCTCGCGCTCGACCCGTCGCTCCCGCGCGACGCGGACTCCGCGTCGAACCGCGAGCCCGGCGAGGACAAGCCGCGCGGCGGCATGCACGGCGACCGCGGCTCCACCGGCGAGGAGCGGCGCAAGCAGCTGTTCGAGATCTACGCCAAGCGGGTCGCGGATGCCACGCGCCACGAACTCGGCCGCCTCGACCCCGACGAGCGCGTGCCGCTCTTCGTGTTCGCGACCGAGCCGCTGCTCAGCCAGTTCGTCGAGCGGGCCCGCAACGGCCGGCGCATCATCCCGGTCTCCGGGGCGCCGGTCCGGCTCGGCGCCGCCGAGATCGACGAGGCGCTCCGCCACCAGCTCGGCAGCCTCAACGTGCGCGAGGCGGATGCCGCACTGCGCGTCCTCGCCGAGGCGAGCGCGGGACGCGTCGAGCACGACCTGGCCGCGATCGCGCGCGAGGCCGTCGACGGCGCCGTCGAGACGTTCTGGTTCGACTTCACGACCCAGGTGAACGGCACGCTCGACCGCGAGTCGGGCGCGATCCAGTACGCCGCGGACGACGGGGTGGGCGGCGCGCTCTCCGACGGCTCCCGGGTCGGCGACCTGCTCCCGCAGCTCGCGCTGCTCGTGCTCGCGCGCGGCGGCCGGGTCGTGACCGTGCGCAGCGGCGACCTCGACACGGGGGTGTGGACGGGCCCCGCGATGGCGGAGCTGCGGTTCGCGCTGACCTGACCTGGCCTGGCCTGGGGCCTCACCTGGCTCGGCGTGGCCGGCCAGCACGACCCGACCCGTCACTCAGTACGCGGCGACCTCGCCCGCGGGGTCGTCCGCGTCGAGCTCGATCACGGGGACGGTGATCGGTTCGCGCCATCCGAAGCGGATCACGACCTCGAGCGCGGCGTCGTCCTCGACGACCGTCTCGACGTCGGTGTCCGTGAGGACGCGGGCCGAGGCATCCTCAGGGGGCGTCTCGGCCAGCTGCAGCCACAGGCTCTCCGGATGCGGCACGACGCCCGGGTTCGCCGCGGTGAGCGCGAGGCTCCACCCGGCGCTCGGGCACAGGCCGCCGCCCGTGACGCGGATGGTGCGGACGCCGTCCTCGATGCTCGCCGAAGCGCGGAAGTCGTCCGCTGAGAACTCGCAGTGCAGGCCCGCGTCGTCGCCGGCGACGGTCGTCTCGGTCTGCAGATCGGTCGATTCGATGCTCATGCGCACCGACCGTAGGGGTCGCGCGCGGGTCCCGCCTCAGGGGTGACGCTGAGGCGGGGCATCCTTGCCTAGGGTTGAGCCCATGCGTTTCGGAATGTTCGTCCCCCAGGGTTGGCGTCACGACCTCGTCGGCATCGAGCCGGCCCGGCACTGGGAGGTGATGCACGGCCTCGCCGCGCACGCCGACCGCGAGGACTCGCCGTGGGAGTCGATCTGGGTCTACGACCACTTCCACACCGTGCCGACGCCGAGCGAGACCGAGGCGACCCACGAGGCGTGGTCGCTCGTGAACGCCTACGCGGCGACCACCTCGCGCGTGCGCATCGGCCAGATGTGCACGTGCATGTCGTACCGCAACCCCGGCTACCTCGCGAAGGTCGCCGCGACCGCCGACGTGATCTCGGGCGGACGCGTCGAGATGGGCATCGGCGCCGGTTGGTACGAGCACGAGTGGCGCGCGTTCGGCTACGGCTTCCCGGATGCACCGACCCGACTCCGGATGCTCCGCGAGGGCGTCGACGTGCTGCACCAGGCCTTCACGACCGGGCGCGCGTCGCTCGCCGGCGAGTTCTACTCCTTCGACGACGCGATCTTCCAGCCGCTGCCGCTGCAGGACGGCGGCATCCCGATCTGGGTCGCCGGCGGCGGCGAGAAGGTGACGCTCAAGATCGCCGCGCAGTACGCGCAGTACACGAACTTCTTCGGCTCGCTCGACGAGTTCGAGCACAAGAGCGGCATCCTGCGCCGGCACTGCGAGGTGCTCGGCCGCGACTTCGCGTCGATCACGCGCTCGTCGAACTTCAACACCGTGATCGGCACGGACGCCGCCGACGTCGAACGGCGGCTCGCGGTGATCGAGGCGCGCGTCGCGCCGTTCCTCGGACCCGAGGTGACCGCGCGGTTCATGGGCGACTACCACGCGCCGCACTCGCTCGTCGGCACGGTCGACGAGGTCGTCGCGAAGCTGTCCGCGGCGCGCGAACTCGGCCTCGCGTACGCGATCCACTACTGGCCCGAGGCGGCCTACGACCGCTCGGGCATCGAGCTGTTCGAGCAGGAGGTCGTCCCGCAGCTGCGGTAAGCGCCGCGGCGGCCCCGCGAAGTCGCTCGAATCGACGCGTGTGCGGCGTGCGGCGTCGATTCGCGGACCGTCGTCGCGGGAGGTCGCACGAATCGATCTCCGCGCAGGGCAGAGGGACGGTTCGGGCGACATCACGGCGTGATGTCGCCGGAAGCGTTCCGGCAGCGGGCTTGCCGCCGCGGGACTACGCCGCCGGGGGACTACGCTTCCGCGGGACTACGCGGCCGCGGCCTCGAACTCGTCGAGCTTCGCGCCGAGCTCGGCGTCGGTCGGCTCGGTGAAGTGCACGCCGTCGGGGAAGATCACGACGGGGATGTTCGTGCGGCCGGAGATCGCCTTCGCACGCTCGGCGCCGTCGGCGACGACCATCAGGTCGACGTACTCGTAGTCGACGCCGCGCGTGTCGAGCAGCCGCTTCGAGCGGCGGCAGTCGCCGCACCACTCGGCGCCGTACATGGTGATGCGGGCAGGCGCGAGGTCGGGGGAGACAGGGGAGGTCATGCCAAGACACTACGTCGGGAAGCTGAACGGTATTCCCAGACTCTGCCCGGTGCTCGAGTCGCGGCCGCGGCTGGTGCGCATGGAGACCGGACCGACGGCATCGGGTATCGGCGAGATCGATCCGCAGTGGGAGACTCGGCGCATGGGATCGCACCGATTCGAGACCGAACTCCTCCTCGCAGGCGGCAACAACACCGGCATCGAGGTGCCGCCGGAGGTCGTGGAGGCGCTCGGCGCGGGGAAACGTCCTGCCGTCGTCGTGACGGTGAACGGGTTCGAATACCGCAGCACGATCGCGTCGATGGGCGGGAAGTACCTCATCCCGTTCAGCTCGGACAAGCGTGCGACGACCGGGTTGGGTGCGGGTGACCCGATCGTGGTGGAACTCGTGCACGACGCGGCGCCGCGCACGGTGGAGGTACCGGACGACCTCGCCGCCGCGCTCGAGGCGGCCGGCGCGCGAGCGGCGTTCGATCGGCTGGCGCCCAGCCATCGCAAGGCCCACGTCACCGCCATCGAGCAGGCGAAGGCGGCCGAGACGCGTCGGCGCCGCATCGAGAAGGCGGTCGCGCAGGTGCTCGGCGGGTGACCTCGAGCCGAGGCGGCGGCGTCAGGCCGGGACCGCCTCCGCTTCGGAGGCCGCCTCCGTCGTCGCGACCGGCTCGCCGGCGCCGGGCCGCCGTTGCGCCCGTGCGTCCACCAGCCGCATGAAGCCGCTGAGCTGGGCGACGCCCTCGGCCGTGTGCGGCAACCCGTCGAGCAGGCCCGGCGAGTAGATCAGGTACGCGGCCCACTTCGCGCGCGAGATCGCGACGTTCAACCGGTTCTTCAGCAGCAGGAACTCGATGCCCCGCGCGACGTCCGACGCGGACGACGCCGCGAGCGACACGATCGCGACGACGGCCTCCTGGCCCTGGAACTTGTCGACCGTGCCGACCGGGACGTCGGGGTACCCCGCCAGGTCGAGCGCGCTGCGCACCTCCTGCAACTGGGCGTTGTACGGCGTCACGACGATGAGGTCGCCTTGGCGGAGCGGCCGCGCCGGCTTCTCGACGATGCCGTCGCCGCGCTCGTCGGAATCGGTCCAGTCCCGGCCGAGCAACTGGGCGACCAGGTCGACGACCATCGCGGCCTCCTCGGGCGATGCGGTCGAGTTGCCGAAGTGCTCGGCCGGCACCGGGGCTAGGCCGGGCTCGATGCCCGCGAGCCGCCGGGCCGACGCGATGGGGTGCGAGCGCAGTTCGCCCTCGTAGGACAGCACCGAGACGGGCTCGGCGACGGCCGGGTGCATCCGCCGGCTCTCGTCGAGGAAGTAGCCGAACTCGGCCGGGAGGACATCGTGTCCGTCGGCCACCCAGCCGAGTGCCGACCTGTCGACGGGCTCCGGGTGGACCGCCTGGCTCACCTGCGGGAGTTGCTGCGGATCGCCGAGCAGCAGCAGGCGCGGTGACGCGACCGAGACCGCGATCGTCGACGCGAGCGCGAACTGGCCGGCTTCGTCGATCACGAGCAGGTCCAGCGACTTGCGCGGGACGCGGGCCCGGTTGCAGAAGTCCCAGGCGGTGCCGCCGATCACGTAGCCGCGGTCGGCGCGATCGGCGGCGAACCTCGTGAGGTCGTTCTTGCGCGGCAGTCCGGTGAAGGAGACGGTCTCGACGTCGGCGGGATCCTTGAGCGCCTTGCCGACGAGGTCGCGGTCGAGGCCGGCCGCGACGACGGAGTCGAGCACGTTCTCGACGACCGCGTGCGACTGGGCGACGACGCCGACCTTCCACCCGTGCTCGGCGACGAGTCGCGCGATGACGTGCGAGGCGAGGTACGTCTTGCCGGTGCCGGGCGGGCCCTGCACGGCCAGGTACGAGCGGTCGAGCCGGCGCACCGACTCGAGCACCTCGGCGACGCGGTCGCCGCCGGGCTCGTGCGGGACGAGCCCGCCGACCGCGCGCGGCGGGACGCGTCGCAGCACGTCCAGAGAGGGGTCGGCCGGCAGGTCGGGCCGGGTCGCGACGCGGTCGGCCCACTCGCCGATCGCGTCGCGCAGCGCGTCGTTGTTCGGCGGCCGGCCCGGCGCGAGGGCCATCGGCAGGTCGGACCAGGTCTCGTCGCCGGTCCCGCGCTCCTCGACGACGACGCCCGTGTCGGTGACCTCGACGATCTCGGCGTCGGTGGTCGTGCGCTGGCCGGGGCGGCGCGTGTTCGACGGCACGCTCGACGGCCAGTCGTAGAGCAGGAACACGCCCGCGCCCACGCTGAACTTCGAGCCCGGCGCGATCTCGCCCTCGAGGCCGATGCGCCGGCGCGACTGCTGCTGGCGGCCCTCGATCGCCCACGGTTCGGTCACGCGCGAGCGCACGGGGTCGACGACGAGCACGTCGCGGTCGTCCTGCCAGAGCTCGACGGGCTGGTCGGTGCGGAGGAAGTGCGCCCACCAGAAGCTCTTGCTCTCGCGCTGGTGGTAGTCGATCGCGGCGGATGCGAGTGCGAGCGCGGTGCGATCCGCGTCGGCCTCCCGCGCGGCGTCGGCCGGGCCGGCGAGTTCGCGCAGCGCGGTCGCGAGCGGAGAGGGCTCGTAGGTGCCCCCGGCGCGCTCGACGAGCCAGCCCGCCGGAACGGGCGGAATCCCCACCTCGGCAGCGCGCACGAGCAGCCAGTCGCGGAGCCTGAGCGTCGAGACGCAGTCGTACCGGTTGTAGTCGGCGAGGTCGGCGAGGATCGCGGACGACTCGGCCGCGGCGTCGGCGTCGCCGCTCTCGTGCAGCTCGCGCGCCCGCACGTACTCGGTGATCGAGTCGCCGCCGCTCTTCACGTCGGCCTCGCGCAGTTCGGTGCCCATGTACAGCGGCTCGAGCTTCTTGATCGAGTACGACCGACTGCCCACGCGCACGGCGCGCTTCACGATCGGGTAGAGGTCGACGAGCACGCCGTCCGCGAGCAGCTGGTCGACGTCGGACTCGCCGACGCCGTGGCGCGCGGCGATCGAGGCGAGGTGCGTCCGCTCGTAGCTCGCGTAGTGGTAGATGTGCATGCCCGGATGCTGTGCGCGACGCAGCTTCACGAACTCCAGGAACCGGACGAGCGCTTCGCGCTCCTCCGCGAAGTCGTGCGCCCAGAATGCGGTGTAGGTCTCGGCGGTGTCGACCCAGCCCCACAGGTAGTCGAGGTTCCACTTCGTCTCGTCGCCCTCGGTGTAGAGCGGATCGCCCTCGAAGTCGAAGAAGAGGTCGCCGGCGTCGGGCTCGGGGATCGCGGCGAGCGCCTGCGGTTCGCGGATGGTCCACGGCGGCGGCAGCGGGGGATCGGACGGGGTGCGCTGTCCCGAGGCCTCGGCCTCGGCGAGCGCCGACTCGGCCTGGAGCTGCAGGCGCGCCTGCTCCCGGAGCCCGACCAGGATCGTCGGCAGGAGCCCGGGGACCGGGCCGTCGGCCGTCGCGAGCTCGTCGATGGTCGTGATGCCGGCCGCGGCGAGCTTCTCCCGCTGCGTGACCCGCAGGCTCCCGACCGTGAGCACGTCCCGGTTGGCCTGCACCTCGAGTTCGCAGGTCGGGCAGCGGCCGTCGTGGTGGTAGCGGGCGTCGCCCCAGACGACCGGACCGGAATCGGCGACGCGCTCGTCGACGAGCTGGCGCAGCCGCGCCGCGCGTTCGCGGTAGACGGGGAGGATGTCGGCCAGCCGGTGGGCGCTCGTCGTGCCGTCGCCGAGGAGCAGTTCGACGGTGTCGTCGCACGGGATGCCGAGCCGGTCGAGCTGCTCGGCGTAGACCGCGAGCTGCAGGAGCGCCGTCACGCGGGCCCGCCGCGCGAGCTTCGAGTCCTGCACGCGATAGCGCCCGTCGGGCCGGCGGACCAGGAAGTCGGCGAACCCCACGAACCCGGCGTCGGCGAACATCGCCTGGTACACGACGGGTGCACCCGACTCGAGCGCCGCGATCGTCGCGGCGACCGCGGCCCGGACCGCGGGCTCGTCGCGCACGCTCGGCTGCACGATCTCGACGACCCCGTCGCCGTGCTGCTCGCGGTAGCCGGCGAGGACGCGACGCTCGTGCCGATTGCCGAGTTCGCCTGCGCGCTCGAGCATCGCGTCGCTGGGCGCCTCGAACAGCGTCTCGCGACCGAGCTTCACGTCGAGCTCCCGGAGGAACGCGAACTCGCACTCCGAGGCCTTCTTGAGGTCGCTCGCGCTGGTGACGACCGATCCGTCCGCCGCGATGTACATGCGATCCCTTCCCCGCGCCGTGCCCGGCGTGACCCGGCCGGGCCGGCCGCCCGTCGTGCCAACGGTAGTCGGGGCATCCGACATCGCCGCGGAACGGGTCAGGCGGCCGACGCCGCCTCGAGCGTCCCGCGCTCGAGCCCGAGCATTCCCTCGACCGCGTGCTCGATGAGGGAGCCGCGCTCGCCGGCGTCCCCCCAGCGGACGAGGGCCTGGGCGTTGAGGCCGTCGATCATGCCGAGCACCTGCCAGGCGGTGACGGCGGGGTCGGCCACCCGGAAGGCGCCGGAGGATGCCCCGTCGGCGACGACGCCCTCGATGAGCGACTGCCAGGCGTCCATCTCCTCGCGAACGGCGTGCGCGAGCGGCTCGTTGCGCCGTCCGAGCGCCCACGCCTCGACCCAGACCACGGTGACGTCGCTGCGCGCGCTGTCGAGGAGCGTCCGGAGCAGGGCCGCGAGGCGCGCGGGCGGGTCGGGGCGGGCGGCGACGAGCGCGCCGACCTCGTCGAGCTCGGCGGCGACGACGGCGCGGAAGGTGCGGGCGACGAGCGCGTCCATGCTCGGTTCGTAGTGGGCGACGAGCCCCGGCGCGACGCCGATGCGCGCGGCGACCGCGCGCAACGTGAGCGCCGTGAGTCCGTGCTCGTGGGCGAGGTCGCGGGCGGCGTGGGCGATCTCGGCGCGGCGGGCGTCGGGCGACTTCCGCGGCGCCCGGGTGCGGTCGGCGCTTGACATGGCATGCCCAGTCTAGGTACCGTCGCCCGAGTTATTGATCATTTGATCAATATTGTGGCGACACCGAGGAGGTGCCCGCATGACCTGGCGCATGCCCGCCGAGACCGCGCCGCACGAGCGCACGTGGATGGCGTTCCCGGCCGAGGGGATCACCCTCGGCGAGACGGCCGCCGAGCGCGATGAGGGCTACGCCGCGTGGACGGCGGTCGCCCACGCCGTCGCCGAGTTCGAGCCCGTCACGATGCTCGTCGACCCGTCCGAGCGCGAGCGCGCCGCGCGCACGCTGGGCGCGGCCGTCGATCAGGTCGAGGCGCCCGTCGACGAGTTCTGGATGCGCGACCACGGCCCCACCTTCGTGGTCGACGACGAACGGCCCGGCGTGCTCGGCGCGGTCGACTGGGTGTTCAACGGCTGGGGCGCGCCCGCCTGGTCGGAGTGGCGGAAGTCGGCCGAGCACGCGCGGATCATCGCCGACCTCGCCGGCGCCGAGCTCGTCTCGAGCCTCCTGGTCAACGAGGGCGGGGGCATCCACGTCGACGGCGAGGGCACCGTGCTCGTGACCGAGACCGTGCAGCTCGACCCGCGGCGGAATCCCTACGCCGACCGTGCGCGCGTCGAGGCCGAGCTCGCGCGCACGATCGGCGCGACGACCGCGATCTGGCTGCCCCGCGGCCTCACCCGCGACTACGACGACTTCGGCACGAACGGCCACGTCGACATCGTCGCGACCCTGGCTTCGCCGGGCCGGCTCCTCCTGCACGACCAGCGCGATCCGGGGCATCCCGACTTCGAGGTCACGCGCCAGCTGCGCGCGCACCTCGCCGAGCAGGTGGATGCCTCGGGCCGCGCCCTCGAGATCGTCGGCCTGCCCGCTCCGGCGACGCTGCGCGACGACGAGGGCTTCGTCGACTGGAGCTACGTCAACCACCTCGTCGTGAACGGCGGCGTGATCGCGTGCGGGTTCGGCGATGAGCGGGCCGACGCGCAGGCGCGCGAGATCCTCGAGGCCGCCTACCCCGGCCGTCGCGCCGTCACCGTCGACGCCCGCCCGCTGTTCGCCCGTGGCGGGGGCATCCACTGCATCACGCAGCAGCAGCCCGCGGTGGCGCGATGAGCGACGACGCCTCCCGGTGGTCGAGTAGCGCCGCCGAAGGCGACGCCTCCCGGTGGTCGAGTAGCGCCGCCGAAGGCGACGCCCCCCGGTGGTCGAGTGGCGCCGCCGAAGGCGACGCGCCCCGGTGGTCGAGTAGCGCCGCCGAAGGCGACGCGTATCGCGACCACGACGCCCATGGATTCGACGTCGTCGAGGCATCCGTCGCCGACCTGCGCGCCGCGCTCGACACCGGCGCGGCGACGAGCGTGGGGCTCGTCGAGGCGTACCTCGCTCGCATCGACGCGTACGACGCGCCCGGCACGGCGACCGCGCTCAACGCCGTCGTCGTGCGGAACCCCGACGCGCTCGCCGAGGCCGCGGACTCCGACGCGCGCCGCGCGCGCGGCGAGGTGCTCGGCCCGCTCGACGGGATCCCGTACACCGCGAAGGACTCGTACCTCGTGCGCGGCCTCACGGCCGCGGCGGGCAGCCCGGCGTTCGCCGCCCTCGTCGCGCAGCGTGACGCGTTCACGATCGAGCGCCTGCGCGCGGGCGGGGCGATCTGCGTGGGCCTCACGAACATGCCGCCGATGGCGAACGGCGGGATGCAGCGCGGCGTCTACGGACGCGCCGAGAGCCCGTACAACGGGGACTACCTGACGGCGGCGTTCGGCTCGGGCTCGTCGAACGGGTCGGGCACCGCGACGGCGGCGAGCTTCGCCGCGTTCGGGCTCGGCGAGGAGACGTGGTCGAGCGGCCGCGCGCCCGCGTCGAACAACGCGCTCTGCGCCTACACCCCATCGCGCGGCGTGATCTCGGTGCGCGGCAACTGGCCGCTCGTGCCGACCATGGACGTCGTCGTGCCGCACGCGCGCACCATGGCCGACCTGCTCGAGGTGCTCGACGTCATCGTCGCCGACGACCCCGAGACGCGCGGCGACTTCTGGCGCGCGCAGCCGTGGGTCGGGGTGCCCGCGGCGTCCGAGGTGCGGCCGCCGTCGTACGTCGCGTTGCTGCCGGGCGCGACGGCGGGTGCGAATCCCGCGGGTGCGGCGGATGCCCCGGGTGCGGATGCCTCGGGTGCGGCGGATGCCCCGGCCCGCGCCGCCCTCGCCGGCCGGCGCCTCGGTGTCCCGCGCATGTACGTGAACGCCGACCCGCTCGCGGGCACGGCCGAGCCCGGGGCATCCCTTCGACAGGCTCAGGGCGCCGCCGTCGGCATCGGCGGCCCGACCGGCCGCCGGATCGACACGCGACCCTCGGTCATCGCGCTCTGGGAGGCCGCCCGCCGCGACCTCGAGGCCGCGGGCGCGACCGTCGTCGAGGTCGACTTCCCGGTGGTGTCGAACTACGAGGGCGACCGGCCCGGAGCGCCGACGATTGCGACGCGCGGCCTCGTGAGCCCCGCGTACCTGCGCCGCGAGATCGTCGACCTCTCGGCGTGGGCGTGGGAGGACTTCCTCGCCGCGAACGGCGACCCGGCGCTGCGCACGCTCGCCGACCTCGACGGCGCGACGATCTCCCCGCACCCGGAGGGCGCACTGCCCGACCGCTACACGGGCTTCGACGACGACATCGCCGAGTACCCCGGCTGGGTGCGCGCCCACCCGGGCGCGACCTGGGCCGACATGCCCGAGCTCGAGGCCGGGCTCCGCGGCCTCGAGGAGACCCGTCGGGTCGACCTCGAGGAGTGGATGGACGGGCTCGGGCTCGACGCCGTCGTCTTCCCCGCGGTCGCCGACGTCGGCCCGGCGGACATGGACGTGAATGAGGCATCCGCCGACCTCGGCTGGCGCAACGGCGTCTGGGTGGCGAACGGCAACCTCGTGGCCCGGCACCTCGGGATCCCGACCGTCACCGTGCCCATGGGGACGATGTCCGACATCGGCATGCCCGTGGGCCTCACGTTCGCAGGCCGCGCCTACGACGACACCGCCCTGCTGCGGCTCGCGGCGGCCTTCGAGGCGACGGGCTCGCGCCGCACCCCGCCGCCGAGGACGCCGCCGCTCGGCTGACCGCCGGATACCCTGACGCCATGGCGGCGAACCGGTCCCGCGCGGCGACGTACGCGCGTCGACGCCAGCGCCGGATGGCGCGCGTCGCGCACGACCTCACCGACGCGCAGTGGGCGGCGCTCACCGAGGCCTGGCGGGGCTGTGCGTACTGCGGCGCGACGGATCGACCGCTGCAGCGCGACTGCATCTTGCCGATCTCGCGCGGCGGCCGCTACACGCTGCCGAACGTGGTGCCGGCGTGCGGCTCGTGCAACGCGAGCAAGTGCAACGACGAGGTCGCCGGATGGCTCCGCCGCAAGCACCTCGACGAGCGGGCGTTCCTCCTGCGCCACCTGGAGATCCGCGACGCGCTCGTCGCGCGCTTCGCCGATGCGGCTCCGACCCCCGATCCGGTCGATCCCGCCGACGCGCCCGATCCGCCGGACCCCGCGTGAGCGGCGTCGCGCGCGGCGCGACATCAGGGAAATCGTGGATGCCCCGCCCGGGGCCCGTTCCCTAGGCTGAGCCCGTGCGACTCCGTGTCATCCCGGCCGCCGTCGCGGCCGCGCTCCTCGCCCTCGGCGGAGCATCCGCCGCGCTCGCCGCGCCCGCGGCCGCCATGCCGGCCGGCCACGTCGCGCCCGCCGCCCCCGTCGTCGCGGCAGTCCCGGCCGTCCCGGCCGGCGTCGACGACTTCGCCTTCGCGTCCTTCGACGGCGACTACACGCTCGGCCGCGACGCCGAGGGGCGCTCGACGCTGACCACGGTCGAGACCCTCGTCGCCCAGTTCCCGGACTTCGACCAGAACCACGGCATCCGGCGCGTCCTCGTCGGCGACTACGAGGGGCACCCCACCGACCTCGAAGTGCGGTCGGTGACCGACGAGCAGGGCACGCCGCGCCCGTACGAGGCCGAGTGGGAGGACCACCTCCTCACCCTGACGATCGCCGCCGACGAGTTCGTCCACGGGCTGCAGACGTACGTGATCACGTACACGCAGCGGAACGTCACGCGGTACTACGCCGACACGAACGCCGACGAGTTCTACTGGGACGTCAACGGCGAGAACTGGGCCCAGCCGTTCGGCCAGGTCACCGCGACGGTGCACGCACCGGCCGACATCCTCGGCGCCGCGACCGGGGGCGTCGACGCGGTCGTCGGCTCGTTCGGCTCCGAGACGCCGGCCGAGATCGCGCTCGTCGAGGGCGGCTGGGCGTTCCAGGCGCCGCAGGTCGGGCCGTACCAGACCCTCACGTTCGCGATCGGCTTCCAGCCGGGCACGTTCGCCGCCCGCGACGACGGCTTCTTCGCGGCGCCCTGGCCCGTGCTCGCCGCGCTCGGCGGCGTGCTCGCGTTCCTCGGCCTGATCGCGGCGATCGTCGTCAGGATCGCGAAGCTGCGGGACGCGAAGGGCCGCCCGTTCATCGTGCCCGAGTACCTGCCGCCGCCCGGCATCGGCATCCCGCTCGCGGCCGCGGTCGGCAAGCGCACCTCGCACGCGCTCACCGCGCAGCTGCTGCAGCTCGCCGTGCTCGGGCGCATGCGCATCGTCGAGGGGGAGCCGAAGGGCTGGCTCTCGCGGAAGCCCACCTACGAACTCGAGTACCGCGAACCGCCGGCGGATGTCCCGCAGGCGGCGTGGCGGCGGCGGCTCCAGGCGACCCCCGAGGACGAGCGGACCCTCCACGCCGTGTTCGGCGGCACACTCACGCCCGGCGAGCGACGATCGCTCGCCGAGAAGAACACGAGCATCGGGCAGAGCCTGCAGAAGGTGCTGTCGTCGGGCGCGACGGCCGCGACCACCCGCGGATACCGGCGCAAGCGCCCGGCCGGCTGGCTCGCGCTCGTGTTCGGGCTCACCGGCGCGGGGCTCGTGCTCGCGTTGGTGTTCGCGATCATCTCGGCCGACCAGGTCGTCGGCGGCGCGTGGCCGTGGCTGTTCGTCGCGGTGGCCGTCCTCGCCGACGGGATCGCGATCCCGCTCGTCCTCCGGACGGCGCTCGAGCCCAAGGGCGCCGAGCTGCGTGATCACCTCGCGGGGCTCGACCTGTACATCCGGCTCGCCGAGGCCGACCGGATCCGCGTGCTCCAGTCGCCCGTCGGCGCCGAGCGCACGCCCATCGCGGCCGGCGACCCGGAGCAGGTGCTCGAGCTGAACGAGCGGCTGCTGCCGTGGGCGGTGCTGTTCGGCCACGAGCGCGAGTGGGCCGACGTGCTCGGGCGCGCGTACGAGCAGGCCGGACGCGAGCCGGACTGGTACAACGGGCACCACGCGTTCTCGACCGCGGTCCTCGTCTCGGCCGTGAGCGGGGTCTCGTCGAGCTCGGCGGCCTCGTTCGCGAGTTCGAGCTCGTCGGGCGGCTCGGGCGGCGGCGCGTCCGCGGGCGGCGGCGGCGGAGGCGGCGGCGGCGGCGGGGTCTGACCCGTCCCGGTCCCCATTTCAGGACCACAGCCGTTTCGGGGCGCATATGCGCCTGTTATGTGTCGGGACATCGGTGACGGTTCTGCATCAGGACATCGGTGACACTTCGTGGGTGTTTGGTGGTGACACTTCTGCGGCTCTGATGGCGGGGTGAGCAGAAACGAGCCTGTCGATCCCCGTGTCCGTCTCGCGATCACGCAGTGGCCACCGGACGCACCGCGGGGTGCGGTGACGACGTTCTGTGCCGAGCACGGAATCTCACGGAAGACGTTCTACGAGATCCGTCGACGGGTCGGTACGGATGGGCCGGCGGCCGCGCTCGAGCCACGCTCGAAACGCCCGGCCGTGAGCCCGTCCCGGATCGGTGCGGACATCAAGGTCCACGCCATCCAGGTGCGGGCCGCGCTGGAGCAGTCGGGTCTGGATCACGGGCCGATCAGCGTGCACGACCGGATGCTCAGCCTCGGGATGATCCCCCCGTCGACGGCGTCGCTGGCGCGGATCTTCCGTGACGCGGGAGTGGCTCGTGCGGAGCCGAGGAAGAAGCCGCGGGCCGCGTACCGCCGGTTCGTGTACCCGGCACCGAACGCGTGCTGGCAGTTGGATGCGACCGAGTACGTCCTGACCGGCGGCCGCCGGTGCGTGATCTTCCAACTCATCGATGACCATTCCCGGTACGCGGTCGCGTCGCTCGTGGCATGGTCGGAAACCTCGGACGCGGCGATCGCCGTGGTCGATAAGGGCATCACCGCGCACGGGGTCCCGCAACGGCTCCTCACCGACAACGGGACGGCGTTGAACCCGTCCCGTCGCGGCATCCACGGCCGGCTCGTGATCCACGTGTCCCGGCTCGGTATCGAACCGATCACCGGAAAACCGTACAAACCGACCACGCAGGGCAAGAACGAACGCTTCCACCAGACCCTGTTCCGGTTCCTCGACCAACAGCCCCTCGCGAACACCCTCGCCGAACTCCAAGCCCAGGTCGACCGGTTCGACAGGATCTACAACCGCGAACGCCCGCACCAGGGCCTACCCGGCCGGATCACCCCGCAACAGGCCTGGGACGCGACCCCGACAGCCGAACCACCCCGACCCCGGCCCATCGAGCCGACCCGCCCACGCAGTTACGACCCGACCCCTGCGAGCACCGACGAGGTCCGGCTCGCACGCGTCGAGGCCAACGGCGGGATCAAGGTCCGCGGCGTGAAGTTCCACATCGACGGGCGACTCGCCGGACACCAGATCCTGATCATCGAGAACCCCGAGACGATCACGTTCGCCGATACCGACGGCACGATCCTGATCGAGCACCCCCGACCCGCACCCGGCACCACGTACGTCAGCAACGGCCGCCCCCGCGGACCACGCCCACCAACCCCGAAAACGTCACCGATGTCCTGACACACCAAACGTCACCGATGTCCTGATGCAGAACCGTCACCGATGTCCCGATACATCACAGGGCGCATATGCGCCCAACGGGACCGTGGTCCTGAAATGGGGACGGGACGCGTCAGCTGGAGGACACCGTGATCCGGTGCAGGCCGGTCGCGCCGTCGGGTGCGGGCGGGGCCTGCTCGGAGGTCTGCACGGTGCCGTCGGCACCCGTCGCGCGCACCCGGAGGGTGTGCCCGCCCGACGGCGCGTTCCAGTCCCACCGCCACTGCACCCACGTGTCGTCCGAGATGGCGGTCGCGAGGTCGGCCTCGTACCACGGGCCGTCGTCGTCGACCTGGACCTCGACCTTCGCGACGCCCACGTGCTGGTACCAGGCGACGCCGGCCACGACGAGCGGCCCCGCCGCGACCGACGACGCGTTGCGCGGCACGTCGATGCGGCTCTGCAGCTTGATCGGTCCTTCGGCGCTCCAGCCGCGGTCGGTCCAGTACGCGGATGCCTCGTCGAACCGGGTCACCTCGAGCTCGGCGACCCACTTCGTGGCGGACACGTAGCCGTACAGGCCCGGCACGACCATCCGCACGGGGAATCCGTGCTCGATCGGCAACGGCTCGCCGTTCATGCCGATCGCGAGGATCGCGTCGCGGTCGGGATCGGTCAGCACCGACAGCGGCGTGCCGGCGGTGAAGCCGTCGACGCTGCGGCTCAGCACCATGTCGGCGTCGGCGTCGGGGACGGCGCGCGCGAGCAGGTCGCGGATCGGCGTGCCGAGCCAGACGGCGTTCCCGATCAGGTTGCCGCCGACCTCGTTCGAGACGCACGCGAGCGTGACGGCGTGCTCGGCGAACGGCAGCGCGGTGAGCTCGGCCCAGTCGAGCGTCACCTCGTTGGCGACCTTGCCGTGGATGCGCAGGGTCCAGGTCGCCGGGTCGACCTCGGGCACCACGAGCGCGGTGTCGATCCGGTAGAAGTCGGCGTTCGGCGTGACGATCGGGTCGAGTCCGTCGACGGCCAGTTCGGCGCCTGCCGGGATCCGCGCGGTCGTGGTCGGCACCGGGAGGCTGATCGCGTCGCGGACGGCGCGGACGGCGCGACGACCGTACTGCGCGGCCGTGCCGCCGACGATCGCGAGCACGCCGACGACCGCGGTCCCCGCGGTCCACAGGAGGAACCGGCGCCGGTCGGTTCCGGCCGATGCGCGCGAGCCCGGCGCGGTCGCCGGGCGCTCGGATGCCTCGATCGGACCGGATGCCCCGGATGCCCCGGATGCCCCGGATGCCCCGGATGCCCCGGATGCCCCGCGCTCCGCGCCCGCCCGTGCGCCGACCGCCGACTCCGGCAGGCGCCGGACGAGCACGTGCACCGCGACCGCGCCCGCCAGCCCGGCCACGGCCGAAGGCACCACCGCCAGCGGCCCGGCATCGGCCCGCGTCGCGGCCGCGATCGCGCCCACCACGCCGAGCAGCCAAAACACCACGGCGCCCCACGGCGGGCGTCGCGCCTGGAGCACGCCCGAACCGGCGGCGACCGCGACCAGGACGATACCGATGCCCACGAGGAGCGCGGCCTTGTCGCCCGTGCCGAAGAGCGCGATGGCCGTGTCCTTCGCCCACGCCGGCGCGAGGTCGACGAGCGCCTCGCCGACCGCGGCGAGCGGGCCCGACCCGGGCGCGAGCAGCGCGGCCGCGAGCTCGCCCAGCCCGACCGCGAGCACGGCCGCAGCCACGCCCGCCAGCGCGGCGAGCCATCCTCGCCCCCGTGCCCGGCGATCGGCCATGCCGCCAGCGTAACGCCGTGGCATCCACTGCGCGCCCGGCGCCTGCCCGCTTATGCTGGCCGCGGGGCGAACGACCCCGCTGACGCAGGGGAGGACACGTGCCGCACGCGATCGAATACGACCGGTTCGGCGGGCCCGAGGTGCTCCTGTACCGCGAGATCCCGTATGCGCTGCCCCGCGCGGGCGAGGTCGTCGTCGAGGTGCGCGCGGTGGGCGTCAACCCGATCGACTGGAAGATCCGATCGCGGATCCGCCCGAGCGGCGAGATCACCGCGCCGAGGCGCATCGGCTCCGACGCCGCGGGCGTCGTGACGACGGTCGGCCCCGGCGTCGAGGGCTGGGCCGTCGGCGACGAGGTGATCGTGTCCGGGGTCACGGGCGCCTACGCGACCGAGCTCGTGGTGCCGTCGGGCGGACTGACCCGCAAGCCCCCCGCGGTCACGTTCGAGGAGGCTGCCGCGATCCCGATCCCGGTCGGCACCGCGTACCAGGTGCTCCGCTCGATGGGGGTCGGCGAGGGCACCACGCTCCTCTGGCACGGCGGTTCCGGCGCGGTCGGGCAGGCGGCGGTCCAGCTCGCGCACCGGTTCGGTGCGACCGTGATCGCGACCGCGAGCGAGCACAACCACGCCCATCTCCGCGAACTCGGCGCGATCCCGGTCGCCTACGGTCCGGGGCTCGCCGACCGCGTGCGGGCCGCGGCCCCGGGCGGCGTGGACGTCGCCGTCGACGGCGCGGGCACGTCGGAGGCGGTCGAGGTCTCGAATGAGCTCGTCGGGGACGGTGACCGGATCGGGACGATCGTGCAGGGCCGCGAGGCCGCGGAGCTCGGCATCCGCGCGTGGGGCGGTGGCAGCCCGGTGCCGCTCACCGCGCAGGAGTTGGCGTGGCGGTACGAGGCGATCGGCGTCGCCGCGGAACTCGCCGCTGCCGGCGAGTTCGTCCTCGAGATCGCGCACCGGTACCCGCTCGTCGATGCCGCCGAGGCGCACCGGCAGAGCGAGACCGGGCACGTGCGCGGGAAGATCGTCCTGATCCCCTGATCCCCGGCTCGGCCTCACCCGGCCGCGTGGGCGCGCACGAACGCCGCGGTGCCGGGCGCGAGCCCCGCGCCGAGCTCGTCCTGCGGCCGCTTCCGCCCCTTCACCTCGAACGAGTGCCCGCCGCCGTCGATCCACTCGAGCACGGCGTTCGCCCCGATCCGGGCGATCACGTCCTCGAGCTGGTCGTTCGGGTTCGCGAACGGATCGTTCGTGCCCTGGAGGAACAGCATGGGCGCCGTGATGCCGTACAGATGCTCGTCGCGCGGCCGGTCCGGCCGGCCCGGAGGGTGCAGCGGGTAGCCGAGGTACACGAGCCCCGCCGCGGGCATGCCGTCGGCGACGGCCATCGAGGCCATCCGCCCGCCGAACGACTTGCCCGACGCCCAGATCGGCTCGCCCGGCGAGCCCGCGTCGGCCGCGAGCCCGGCGGCCGCGGCCGCGGCGGCCCGCCAGGCGGCGATCGCCACCGGCGGCCGGTCGGGGAACCTGCGCCCGGCCTCGCGGTACGGGAAGTCGAAGCGCAGCGTCGCGAGGCCCTCGGCGTTGAGCGCGCGCGCGAATCCGGACAGGAACGGATGCTCCATGCCCGCCCCGGCACCGTGTGCGATCACGACCGTCGCGTCGGCTCCGGCCGGCCGGGCCGCGATCGCCGAGACCGGCGTCCCGTCGACGTCGATGCGGAGGCGGGTCTCGTCGGTCATGCCCCCATGCTGCCGCACGCGCGCGCCGATCGCGCGCGCGGGATCGCGCCGGGCGGCATCACGCCCTGCGGCCCGCGATCGGCGACCCGAGCCGCCGGTTGCGGCCCGAGACGAGGCGCGCGGCCAGCGTGACGACGGCGATCGCGACGATCGCGACGATCGCGGCCGCGGCGACCGCCGCCGACTGCGGCTCGCCGGTCAGGCGTGCGACGGCGATCCACGCGAGTCCCCACGACGCCGCGAGCATGGGCGCGACGCCACCGCGGCTGACCACGCCGAGCCCCGCGACCGCTGCGGCGGCGAGCGCGATCACGCCGATCGCCCAGGCCTCCGCGGGGATGCCCCAGCCGTCGAAGCCCGCCGCGACCAGGACCGCGGCGACGTTCGCGGCGGTCGCGACGCACACCCAGCCGAGATAGGCGCCGATCGTGCCGTCGACGACGACCGCCTCGCGCAGCCGATGCGGCGGCGTCCTCGCGCACCGCACGTACGCGACGCACAGGACGCCGAGGAGCACGACGATCACGACCGCGCTGAGCGCGAGCAGGCCCGCCTGGACCGCGAGGATCCAGGCCGCGTTCAGCAGCATCGACGCCGCGACGGCCCAGCCGAGGCGGCGCTGCCGGTGCTGGTGGCGCTGCGCGGGCAGCGCCTGCCAGACCGCGTAGGCCACGAGCCCCGCGTAGATCGCCGTCCAGATGGCGAACGCCGGGCCCGCCGGTGCGAGCAGCGTGGCATCCGATGCGAACGCGCCGTCCGCGGCATCCCGGATCGGCGTGCCCCCGAACACGCCGGAGCCGACGACTGCGCCGGCGATCGCGACGAGCGCGCTCGCCGCGACGACCGTCACGCGGATGCGATCCGTCCGCTGCGCGCGCGCCACATGCGGGTCCCGGTTCGGAAGGGTTCCGGTCGCAGGACTCCCCGTGCTCATCGGTCAGGCCGCCCGCGGCCAGGCATCCGCCGTCATCGAGGTCCCGAACAGGCTCGACAGTTCGTGCACGCCGCCGCGACGGAACGCCGAGCGCTGGCGCGAGGCGCCCGTGCCGAGCTGCACCATCCGGGCGGTCAGCTCGAGGACCACGTCCGACTCGCCGGTCGGTTCGAGGGCCGGCCCGATCCGCTCGAGCAGGCGGTCCAGGACGGTCCGCGCGGGGGCCGGGTCGCCCGTGGACGGGTCGTAGAGGTCGTCGCGCAGGCCGGCCTGCGCCGCGTGCATGACCGCAGCGCTCAGGACGTCGCCGTGCACGTCGGCCTCGCCGGGTTCGCCGCCCTCGGTCTCGAGCGCGTAGTCGACGAGGCCGCGGCAGAGTGCGGCGATGCAGAGCGTGTCGGCGACGGTGAGCTGCGCGTCGGCCATCCGGAACTCGACCGTGGGCAGGTGCTCGCTCAGCCGCGCGTTCCACATCACGAACCCGGGGTCGTCCGTCCCGGACGCGACGAGGAGCGCGCGGAGCCGGTGCTCGTAGTCGGTCGCGCCGCGGAACCGCGGCGGCGTGCCCGCGGTCGGCCAGCGGCGGAGCTGGATGGTCCGCCAGCTCTCGTACCCCGTGTCGTAGCCCCGCCAGAACGGCGAGTTCCCGCCGAGCGCGGTCAGGAGCGGGATCCACGGGCGGATCGTGTTGATCGCGACCACGCCGGCCTCGCGGTCGGGCACGCCCACGTGGACGTCGAGCGTCGTGAACTGGTGGTCGCCGATGAGTCCGGCCATGTCGCGCACGACCGGCTCGTACTTCTCGAGGTGGGACACGGCGGGGAACGGCAGTGCGTCGGGCGTCGCGCCGATGCCGGCGACCGAGACGCCGAGCTCCTCCGCGCGCTCGGCGATCCGTCGGCGGAACTCGGCGAGTGGTGCGCGGGCGGCCTCGAGCGAGTCGAAGACCGCCGAGGCGTGCTCGAGCTGCGAGGCGAGGAACTCCCGGCGCACGTGCGGCGCCCATTCGGGCTCCTCGAGGAGTTCCTCGTGGACGCGGGCCGCGACGTCCGCGGGGCGCAGGGTCGCGGGATCGAGGAAGACGAAATCCTCCTCGACGCCGAACGTGGTCGTCATGTCCGCAGACCTCCCCAAGGGCGCGGGCGGAGCCGGACGGTCGGTTCCCCCGGCCGCGCGGCACGGCTGGCGCCGGCGTCGCGCGTGACCACCCGTCGGTTTCAGCGTCCCGGAGCGTCCGCCGGGTGTCAACCCCGAGCGACGATCACGGCTCCCGGTGTCACCAGCCCTCGGCGAGCACCTGGTCGAGCTTCGCGACGAAGTGGTCGGCGCTCGCGGCGTCGAGGCACAGCGGCGGCTTCACCTTGAGCACGTTCCGGTGGTCGCCCGTCGGCTGCATGATCACGCCCAGCTCGCGGAGCCGGTCGCAGATCGCCGCGGTCTCGGCGGTCGCGGGTTCGAGCGTCCGCCGGTCGCGTACGAACTCGACGCCGAGGTAGAGGCCGAGCCCGTGCACGGTCCCGATGAGGGGGTGCCGCTCGGCGAGCGCCGCGAGCGAGGACTTGAGGTGCGCGCCGACCTCGACCGCGTTCCGCTGCAGCCGTTCGTCGCGGAACGCGTCGAGGACCGCGAGGCCCGCCGCGCACGACGCCGGGCTGCCGCCCGTCGAGCTGAAGAACGACCCCTCGGCGGCGAACCGCTCGGCGATCTCGCGCGTCGTGACGACCGCGCCGAGCGGGTACCCGTTGCCCATCGCCTTGGCGACCGCGACGATGTCGGGCACGACACCCTGCTGCTCGAAGCCCCAGAACCACTCGCCGAGTCGGCCGTAGCCGGCCTGCACCTCGTCGGCGATCGCGAGTCCGCCCGCGGCGCGGACGGCCGCGTACACCTCGGCGAGGTAGCCGTCCGGCAGCGCGATGCCGCCGGCGTTGCCGGTGAACGTCTCGGCGATGAAGCCGGCCGGCGGCCGGCCGGCGGCGACGAGCCCGGCGATCCGGCGGGCGGCGTCCGGCGCGTAGCGCGCGGCATCCTCGCCCCGGTGGATGCCCCGGTACGGGTTCGGCGCGTCGAGCACGTGGACCCAGTCCGGTCGCGTGGCCAGCGCGCCCGGGTTGTCGGCGATCGACGTCGAGACGGCGTCGGACCCGAGCGTCCAGCCGTGGTACGCCTCGGCGACCGCGAGCACGTCGGGTCGCCCGGTGGCCGCGCGCGCGATCCGGATCGCGAGGTCCGCGGCCTCGGAGCCCGAGTTGACGAGGAGCACCGTGTCGAGCGGGTCGGGCAGGAGCCCCGCGAGCCGTTCCGAGAGTTCGACGAGGGCGCCGTAGTGGAAGCGCGAGTTCGTGTTGAGCGTGCGGAGCTGCCGGGCGACGGCGTCGGCGAGCCCGAGGTGGCCGTGCCCGAGCGGCGTCACGTTGTTCACCATGTCGAGGTAGGTGCGCCCGTCGGCGCCGACGAGGTGCTCGCGCCAGCCGCGCTCGATCCTGGGCGGGTCGGCGTAGTAGTGCTCCTGCACCCCGGCGAACGCGTGCGCGCGGCGGGCGAGCAGGGCCGAGGCCGTCGAGGTCCGGGAGGCGTCGCGGTCGCTCAGGTCGTTCGGGACGAGGCCGAGGGCCTCGGCCGGATCCGCCGTGAGTGCGAGCCAGCCGGGCGCGAGCTCGGGCCGGACGAGGTGCGGGACCTCCGGGGCATCCGCGTCGACCAGGCGGAGGCGCACGCGCTCGCCCGCGCCGAGCAGGCCGAGCGGCGAGCCGGCCCCGACGGCGGTGCCGGGCTCGGGGACCGCGACGAGCGCGCCCTCGATCTCGAGGCGGACGGCGCCGGCTCCGGCCGCGCCGCCGCCGGGCCGGGCCGCCAGGCGCACGACGACGTGGCCGGGTTCGGATGCCCCGGCGGCGGCCGATCGGATGACGGTGCCGTCGCCGGGGCACGCGAGCGGCAGCGCCTCGGCGAGCCAGAGGTCGATCCCGGTGGGCACGGTCGGGGTCGACCGGTCGGCGTACGGCCGGCTCGCGCTGATGCGCGGTTCGCCGCGGGGCAGCCAGGCGGCGGATGCCCCGGCGGCGATCGCGTCGGCCGCGAGCCGCTCCTCGAGGTCGGGTTCGAGCCAGGCGCCCCCGTCGAGCGCGGACGACGAGACCGAGACGTCGAGCCGTGACGCGCGCGCGGCGTCGAGCCCGGGCACGATCGCGTACCGCGGATCCGGACGGGACCCCGAGCCGTCGGCCGCGGCCGCGCGGGCTCCGGCCGGCGCGGGGGCTCCGGCCCGCGTGGGGGTTCCGGCCGGCGCGTCGACGCCGATCGCTGCGCCGATGAGCGCGGTCATGACCGGAGTCGGCACCGAGACCGCCTGCTCGAAGATCCGCAGCTCGCGCTCGAGTCCCTCGGCCGCGTACGCGTTCGCGCCGCCGTCGATCCGGACCTGCTGCGACCCGCTCACGACGAGCACCGCGCCGCGCAGCACGACGATCGGCCACAGCGCTTCGACCTCGGCGGGGGCGAGCGGCCGCACCCGGTGGAATGCCGCGATCGCGGGGAGCACGTGGTGCGGTTCCGCACCCGCGTGGTGGAGGACCGACGAGATCGCGATGGCGAGCTCGGAGACCGCCCAGCTCCGGCTCGCGTCGCCGAGGTCGATGATCCCGTCGGGCAGCTGCGCCCCGGTGCCGGACGCGAGCACGAGGTTGTCGTCGGTGAGGTCGAGGTGCACCGGCTGGACGGGCAGGTCGTCGGCGACCGCCGCGACCCGGGCCCACGCGGCCGCCGCCTCGCGCTCGACCCGGTCCCGCAGCGCGGGGTCGGCGACCTCGGCGGCCAGCAGCCCGACCACCCGGTCCGCGACGCGCGGATCCCACTGGAGCACGCGGTCCAGTCCCGGGTGGTCCAGGTCCGCGAGCGCGGCCGAGACCCGGCCGGCGACCTCGCCCATGCGCGCGACGACCGCCGGCGAGAGGTACCGGTCGCCCGTGAGGGTCCCGCCCGGCAGGTGCTCGATGAGGCGAACGGCGAGCCGGCCCGTGCTCGTGTCGACCTCGGCCGATCGCGGGCGGCCGCGGTCGTCGGCGAGGGTCGCGGCGACCCGGAGACCGGGCGCGGCCGCGGCGATGCGCGCGGCGACGGCGTCCTGCGCGGCGAGCTCGGTCGCGCTGAACGCGGGGTTCGCGATCTTCACGACGCCGAGCACGGCGCCGTCGTCGGATCGGGCCAGCAGGTTCTGGTCCTGCTGGCTGCCGAGCGGCTCGAGGATGACGCGGAGATCCCACCCGGCACGCAGGATCTCGGCGACCTCCTCGACCGGGACGGCCGGGGCCGGCAGCCCGCCGGACCCGAAGAAGTCGAAGCCTGCATTCGTGGGGGACATCCTCGTACCCTTTCGGTGAATCGGAACGACGATAGTCGGCGCCGACGCCGCGGTCGAATCCCCCGATCGGGCCGGCCGCCGCCTCCCGCCGATGTCGGCGGCTCGGCCTACCGCGCCGCGGTCGAATCCCCCGATCGGGCCGTCCCCCGCCTCCCGCCGATGTCGGCGGCCCGGCCTACCGTGCCGCGGTCGAATCCCCCGATCGGGCCGTCCCCCGATCGGGCCGGCCGCGGCATCGCGGTCCCGGGTCGTGGGTCGCGCGCGGAAGCCGACCCGCCTCCCGCCGATGTCGGCGGCTCGGCCTACCGTGTGCAGCATGACCCAGCAGATGCAGCGACACGTCGGACACGCGGTGCTCGACGACCCGTGCCCGCGCTGCGGCTCGCACGACGTGCGGGCGATCGTGTACGGGCCGTTCGACTTCGCGGTCGAGACCGTCGAGGTCCAGCCGAACGACCTCTACGACGACGCCCCCATCTTCGACTGCCGCGAGTGCGGCTTCGAGTGGGGGCTCGCCGTCCGCGACCTGCTGGGCTGACGCTCCTGCGCTGCCGCGCGCCGGCCTGCGTCCGGGTCGCGGGTCCGGCCGGCGTCACTCGAGGTCGGCGAGCTCCTCGTGGATCCTCCGCAGGTCCTCCAGCAGCGAGCCGATCAGGATCCAGTGGTTCGACTTCGGGCTCGGCACCACGAGGTGCGACGTGAGCGCGGGGATCACGGAGGTCGGCGGGTCGGGCTCGACGTCGGCCAGGTGCGCGGCGAGCCGCACGTCGTGCGACGCCCGCCGCAACTGCTCGGCGATCGCGGCCGCGGTCGGCTCCTCGACGATCGTCGGGTCGTAGCGGTCGACGAGTGCGCGGGTCATCCCGATCACCTGCGTGACGATGGGGCTCAGCCGCTCGAGGAGGGCGCGCTGGTCGGCCAGGTCCTGCCGGTGCGCCGAGCGCCGCGGGTTCAGCATGAGCGACTCCTCGGCCGCCAGGATGGAGGCCTCGGCCGAGGCCAGCATCGGCCGGAGCAGCCTCGCCTCGACCATGAGCCCGGCCAGCTGCCCGGGGGTGCGCGTTCCGACCAGTGCGCCGGCGAGGCGATCGAGCGACGCGGCGAGCTCGCCGCCGAGGAGCTGGAGGTCCCGACGGGCGGGTGCGAGCGGGAGCGGCGGCACGATGAGCACGTTGACGACGATGCCGATCGCGGCCCCGATGACGGTCTCGACCACGCGCGCGAACGCGTACGAGGGCGAGTCCGAGCCGAGCGCGAGCACGAGCATCGCGCTGATGGCGACCTGGTTGGCGGTGCCCGCGGTCATCCGCATCGCCCAGGCGAGCCCCATCGAGACCACGATCGCGAGGATCACGACCCAGCCCTGGTCGCCGAAGGCCAGCGAGAGCACCGTCGCGACGAGCACGCCGCCGACCACGCCGATGCTGCGCTCGATCGCCTTGCCGAGCGACTGGTTGACGCTCGGCTGCACCACGAGCATCGCCGCGATCGCGGCGAACACCGGCAACTGGTCGTCGATCACCCAGTCCGCGGCGACCCACGCGGCGACCGTCGCGATCGCCGCCTTGCCGACCTGCAGCAGCGACGGGCGCTTCGATGCCCGGATCGCGTCTGCGAGGCCCATGCCACCACGCTAGACCCCGGCCGGAAGCCGAGGCGTGCCGACGGTGCGCGCGAATCGCGTCGGCGCGCGGCGGATGATGGCGCGCGGCGTCGGCCGCTCGGTAGCATCGCGCCATGCCCCTGCGCCCGACGCTCACGCACATCGGCGGTCCGACCCTCCTGATCGAACTCGAGGGGTGGCGGATCCTCGTCGACCCGACGTTCGACCCGCCGGGGCGGCGCTATTCGTTCGGGTGGGGCACGTCCTCGGTGAAGACCGAGGGACCGACCGTGCCGCTCGACGAACTCGGCCCGATCGACGTCGTGCTGCTCAGCCACGACCAGCACGCGGACAACCTCGACGACGCCGGGCGGAAGATGCTGCCGGACGCGGGCGTGGTCATCACGACGGCGGCGGGCGCGTCCCGCCTGCGCGCCGGCGGCCTCACGAGCGTGCACGGCCTGCACGCGTGGGAGACCGCGACGGTCGAGCCGCGCGAGGGCGAGTCGGGCCCCGAGGGCGGCGAGCGACAGCAGCTCACGGTGACCGCGACACCCGGTCGGCACGGCCCCGCACTGGTCAGTCCGATCGTCGGCCCCGTCGTCGGATTCGCACTGTCGCTCGGCGACGCACCCGAGACCGCGGTCTGGGTCTCGGGGGACAGCGTGCTCTACGAGGGCCTCCGGGACGCGGCGTCCCGGCTGGACGTCGACGTCGCGGTCCTGCACCTCGGCGGCGTCCGCTTCCCCAGCACGGCCGCGATCCGGTACACGATGACCGCGGACCGCGCGGTCGAGCTCATCGGCCTGCTCGGGCCGCGCGCGGTCGTGCCGGTGCACCAGGACCAGTGGAGCCACTTCGCCGAATCGCGGGACGACGCCAAGCGCATCATCGACGCGGCGCCCGCGGCGATCCGCGACAAGCTCGTCTGGCTCGAGCCCGGGAGCCCGACGGTCGTCTGACGGACCCGCCGCCCGTGCGGCCGTCGGCGGTGCGTGGAAGGATCGGCCCGTGGCCGACCGACTGATGCTGCTCGACACCTCGTACCTGTACTTCCGCGCCTTCTTCGGCGTGCCCGACTCGTTCCGGCGCGACGACGGCACGCCCGTGAACGCGGTCCGGGGCATCCTCGACGCGGTCGCGAAGCTCGTCGGCGACTTATCGCCGACCCACCTCGTCGCGTGCTGGGACGAGGACTGGCGCCCGGCGTGGCGGGTCGACCTCATCCCGAGCTACAAGGCGCACCGGGTCGTCGAGGCGGTGTGGGATGCCCCGGACGTCGAGGAGGTGCCCGACCCGCTCGCGGTGCAGGTGCCGATGATCGCCGAGGTGCTCGCGCTCCTCGGCATCGCGCGCGTGGGCGCCCCGGCCGCCGAGGCGGACGACGTGATGGGCACGCTCGCGACGGGCGCCGGCATGCCCGTGGACGTCGTGACCGGTGATCGCGACCTCTTCCAGCTCGTGTCCGACGCCGACGAGGTTCGCGTCGTGTACGCGGCACGCGGGCTGTCGAAGCTCGAGTTCGTGACGGACGCCGCGCTGTTCGCCAAGTACGGCGTGCTCCCCGAGCAGTACGTCGACTTCGCGGTGCTGCGCGGCGACGCGTCCGACGGGCTGCCGGGCGTGGCGGGGATCGGCGAGAAGACCGCGGCGGGGCTGCTCGCGACGTTCGGCGACCTCGACGGGATCCGCCGCGCGGCGGGGGATCCGGCGGTGCCGGGGATGTCGGCCGGCATCCGCGCGAAGCTCACCGCCGCGTCCGCATACCTCGACGTCGCGCCGACCGTGGTGCGGGTCGTGCGCGACCTCGACCTGCCGCCGTTCGAGGCGCGGCTCGCCCCGGTCGAGGGTCCTGCCCGCACGGACCTCGAGCGGCTCGCGCAGGAGTGGAACCTCGGCGGATCCGTCGCGCGCGTGCTCGCGGCGCTCGACGCGACCGTAGGGTGACCGCGTGACCTCCGAACCCGAGCGCCTCTTCTCGTACGGCACATTGCGCCTTCCGCAGGTGCAGCGCGAGACGTTCGGCGCGGAGTTGCCGACGTCGCCCGACGCACTGGCCGGCTGGCGCATCCGGATGCTCCGGATCACGGACCCCGACGTGCTCGCGCTGAGCGGCGAGGCGGAGCATCCGATCCTCGAGCGCACCGGCGATCCGGCCGACCGCGTCGAGGGAGCGGTCCTCGAGCTCACGGCCGCCCAGCTCGCCGCGGCCGACGCCTACGAGGTCGACGACTACGAGCGGGTCGCGGTCGAGCTCGCGTCGGGCGTCGGGGCCTGGGTGTACGTCGGCCGCTGAACGGCGCGAGCGCACCGGGAGGTGCTCAGCGCCGCGCGATCGTCGACCCGCGGATGACCAGCCGCACCGGCAGGTGGTGCGTGCCGCTGCCGAGCTCGACGCCCTCGATCGCCTCGAAGATGCGCATGGCCGCGGCCCGGCCGAGCTGCTGCAGGTTCGCGTCGATGCTCGTGAGCTCCGGGCGGGACTGGGTGGCGAGCACCTCCCAGTTGTCGTAGCCGATGACCGCGACATCCTCCGGCACCCGGCGGCCGAGGTCGCGCAGCGTGTCGAGCACGCCGCGCGCGAGCTGGTCGCTGCCGGCGAAGATCCCGTCGATGTCCGGGTGGTTGGCGAGCAGCATGGCCGTGGCGTCGCGACCCCAGTGCTCCGACCACGCCGAGAACATGGGCTCGCCGACGAGCTCGAGCCCGGCGTCGGCGAGCGCGGCGCGGACGCCGCGCGATCGGTCCTGCGCGGCGGCGTACGACGGGTCGCCGGTGATGTGCGCGATCCTGGTCCGGCCGCACGCCAGCAGGTGCTCGATGGCCATGCGGCCACCGGCCTCGTTGTCGGGGGTGACGGAGTGGTCGGCGGGATCGTCGCTCGGCGCGTACGCGTAGACGACCGGGACGGGCAGGTCGTGGCCGAGCGACGGGCGCGGGTCGGTCTGCCGACCGACGACGATGATGCCGTCGACCCGCCGATTCAGCAGCGCCCGGATGTGGTGCTGCTCGCGGATCGCGTCGCCGCGCGCGTCGCACAGGAACACGTTCACCTGGCCCGCGCCGAACGCATCCTCGGCGCCCATCAGGATCGGCAGCACGAAGCGGCCCTCGAGGTCGCTCGTGAGCAGGCCCACGGTGCCCGTGCGCCCCGCGATGAGGCTGCGTGCGAGCTCGTTCGGCGTGAACGAGAGCTGCTCGGCCGCCTCGATCACGCGGCGGCGGGTCGCGGCGGCGACCTGGTCGCGACCGTTGATCGCCTTGGACGCGGTCGCCAGCGAGACGCCGGCGAGGCGTGCCACGTCGCTCAGCGTCGCGGCCCTCGAGCCGGAACCGCCCGTCGCCTCGGCTCGCGCCATGTTCACCCCTTCATCGTTTCGGAAACGCTACCGGCATTTCGCGCTTGACGTGCCGAGTTCGCCCAGAGTAGCGTGCCGAAAGGCATTTCGGAGGGTTTCGGTCCTGCGTCCAAAACGGCACCGAGTCACCCGAGTGTCCGAGGCAATCGCAATCCCCGGGTCCCGAACGGGTCCCGCTCAAGGACGAGCTAGGAGACACAGATGACACGCACCATCCGCCGGGGCACGCGAGCGATCGCGCTGCTCGCAGCCGGCGCACTCGCCGTCGGACTCGCCGCGTGCAGCAGCGCCGCCGAGGAGAGCGGCTCGAGCCTGGCCGACGCCGGCGCCGAGGGCGTCGACGACGGCACGACGCTCACCCTCTGGACGCGCGCGCCGCTCGAGAAGCAGGCCAACCTGCTCGTCGACGCGTACAACGAGAGCCACGAGAACCAGGTCGAGCTCACCGTCGTCCCGAACGACGACTACGTCGCCAAGGTGGGCGCGGCGGCCGGCAGCAACGGCCTGCCCGACCTGTTCGCCGCCGACATCGTGTACGTGCCGAACTGGGTGCAGCAGGGCCTGTTCCAGGACATCACCGCGAACATCGACGGCTTCGACTTCAAGGACTCCATCAACCAGGGCCACCTCTCGGCGGGCACGCTCGACGACAAGGAGTACGTCCTGCCGTTCGTGCTCGACCTCTCGATGCTGTTCTGGAACAAGGACCTCGCGACCGAGGCCGGCCTCGACGCCGAGGCGGGCCCGAAGGACCTCGCCGAGTACGCCGAGTGGGCCAAGGCCATCCAGGCGCTGAACAAGCCCGACACCTACGGCACGGCCACCGGCCTCGCGTGCGGCGGATGCCTCGTCTTCACGTGGTTCCCGAGCGTGTGGGCCGACGGCGAGGAGGTCCTGAGCGAGGACGGCACCGAGTCGCTGCTCGCTAGCGACACCGCCAAGGACGTCTACTCCACGTGGAACGACCTCTGGAACTCGGGCGCGGTGCTCCCGTCGTCGAAGGACGAGGCGGGCCCGACCTGGACCGCGGGCTTCACCGAGGGCAAGGTCGGCCTGATGTTCTACCCGGCCACGCTCCTCTCGTCGACGCCGTTCGACGTGGGCGTCGCCGGCATCCCCGGCCCGAAGGGCGGCGGCTCGACGTTCGTCGGCGGCGACGGCATCGGCATCTCGAAGGACTCGAAGAAGGCCGCGCAGGCGTGGAACTTCCTCAACTGGATGATGTCCGAGGACGCGCAGGTGCAGGTGCTCGCGAAGGACAACGACGTCGTCTCCCGCTCCGACCTCGCCGACAACGAGTACTCGCAGAAGGACCCGCGCCTCATCACGATCAACGAGGTCGCCGGCGAGGGCGACACCCCGGTCGCGATCAACTTCCAGCAGGCCTTCAACGCGCCGAACAGCCCGTGGCTGACGCTCGTGCGCAACGCCGTGCTCGAGGGCTCGGACACGGTGGATGCGGACAACGAGGAGATCACGGCGATCCTCTCGCAGTAGGACGCGACGGGCCGTGGCGCGCCACCCTGCGCCACGGCCCGGTCGGATGCCCCGTGCCGCGCTTCCACGGGGCATCCGATCGCTCCCTCGGCTCGTCGCCCGGCCGCGCCGCCGGACCATCCGAAAGGCTCCATCCATGACCGCAACCGTCCACGTCCCGCCCGCCGGCCCGCCCGGCCGGGGCGGCCGCCCGCGGGCGCGTCGCTCGCGCCGGTCCGCCGAGGCCGTCCGCGGCTGGCTCTACGCCCTGCCGACCGCGGTCTTCGTCGCGGGCCTGTTCCTCATCCCGCTCGCGCTCGTCGTGCAGATGTCGGGCAGCGACTGGCCGCTCCTCAGCGGCAACCACGGCTGGAACTTCCCCGAGAACTACCAGGACGCGGTCTCCAACCGGTTCTTCTGGGACTCCGTCTGGTTCACCCTGAAGTACACCGTGCTCACCACCGTGATCCTGCTCGCCCTGAGCCTCGGCCTCGCGATGCTGGTGCAGGAGTCGACCCGGTGGAAGGGGCTCCTGCGGACCTCGTTCCTCGTGCCGAGCGCGCTCGGCCTCGCGAGCGCATCGCTCCTGTTCTACGTGCTCTACTCGCCCTACGCCGGCCCGTTCGCCGACCTCATGCAGGCCTGGGGGTTCACCTTCCTCGGGACGCCCGACGGCGCGCTCTGGTCGACCATCTTCCTCATCGTCTGGCGGTACGCCGGCTTCTACATGCTGCTCATGCTGGTGGGCCTGCAGGGCATCCCGGACGACGTGTACGAGGCCGCGCGCATCGACGGGGCATCCCGCTGGCAGACGTTCCGGAGCGTGACCATCCCGCTCCTGCGCCCGACGCTCGCGCTCACGACCGTGCTGTGCGTCACCGGGTCGCTGCTCGCGTTCGAGCAGTTCTACATCCTCACCAAGGGCGGCCCCGACAACTCGACGATCACGATCGTGCAGCTCATCTACGCGGTCGCGTTCCAGGGCCAGAACGACCTCGGCGTCGCCGGCGCCCTCTCGGTGATCGTGCTGCTCGCCCTCGTCGTCATCAACATCGCGCAGATCCGCGCGTTCAACCGGAAGGCCGAGGACTGATGTCGACGACCGCTCCGCGCCGCGCGAACGACCCGCTGGCGCCACTCCCGCCGACCGACTCGACGATCGCCCTCACGGCGCCGGGCCACGACCCGCGCCGGCGGCGCCCGACGCCGACCTCGTTCGCGGGCATCGCGCTGCGCACGCCGTACTGGGTCGTGACCGGCGCGCTCGCGCTGCTGTTCCTGTACCCGCTCATCTGGACCGCGATCTCGAGCGTCTCGCCGCTCGCCGGCACGAACCAGACCGACGGGTACGGCTTCGGCAACTACATCACGCTCGCGAACTACCAGGCCGGGATCTGGGTGTACCTGCTCAACTCGACCTTCGTGTCGCTGCTCACGGTGCTGCTCACGCTCGCGGTGTCGCTCCTCGGCGGGTACGCGTTCGCCCGGTTCCGGTTCCCCGGCAAGGACCTGCTGTTCCTCTCGACGCTCGCGATCCTGATGGTGCCGTACGCGACGCTGCTGATCCCGCTGTACGTGCTCCTGAACGCGATCGGCCTGTCGAACTCGCTCGTGGGCGTCGCGCTCGTGCTCACGATGTTCCAGCTCCCGTTCTCGATGTTCATGATGCGGATCTCGTTCGAGTCGATCCCGCGCGAGATGGACGAGGCCGCGATGGTCGACGGCTGCTCGACCTGGCAGGCGCTCTGGCAGGTGCTCGTGCCCGCCGTGAAGCCCGGCCTCATCACGGTCGGCCTGTTCGCGTTCCTCGCCGCCTGGAACGACTTCATGGCGCCCCTGATCCTGATCAGCGACACCAATCGGATGACCCTCCCGCTCGCGATCTCGAACCTGCGCGTCCAGGTGCAGGGCGTCGTCGACTACGGCGCGACCGAGGCCGGCGTCGTCGTGCTCGCGCTGCCGTGCATCCTGCTCTTCCTCCTCCTCCAACGCCACTACGTGCGCGGCTTCATGTCGGGCGCCTTCAAGGGATGAACATGACCATCACCACGACCACCGCCCGCCTCGTCCCGGTCGCGCCCTCGCGCGGCGCGCTCCGGCCCCTCGGCCTGGACGAGGTCGCCATCACCGGCGGCCCCTGGGCGCGTCGCCAGCGCGTGAACGGCACGAACACGCTCGACCACATCGAGGGATGGCTCGAGCGCGAGGGATGGATCGCCAACTTCGACCTCGCCGCGGCGGGCGCGCTGCCCGAGGGGCGCCGGGGCCGCGAGTTCAGCGACTCCGAGGTCTACAAGTACCTCGAGGCGCTCGCATGGGAGATCGGGCGGCTCGAATCGGCCGTGCGGGCCGGCACGGGTGGGGCGGATGCCTCGGGCGCGGATGCTTCGGACGCGGCTGCCTCGGACGCGGCGCGCGCCGCCGAGCTCGACGCCCGCCTCCGCGCGATCGTCGCGCGCGTCGCCGCGGCGCAGGAGCCCGACGGCTACCTCGACACGCGGTTCGGCCGGCCCGGCCAGGGCGCCAGGTGGACCGACCTCGAGTGGGGGCACGAGCTCTACTGCCTCGGCCACCTGTTCCAGGCCGCCGTCGCACGGGCCCGCACTCGGCCCGGCGCCGACGACGGCCTGATCGAGGTCGCGCGTCGCGCCGCCGACCTCGTCTGCGCCGTGTTCGGCGAGGGCGGCGACGAGCGGATCTGCGGGCACGCCGAGGTCGAGGTCGGCCTCGCCGAGCTCGGGCGGGCTCTCGGCGAGCCGCGCTACGTCGAGCAGGCGCGCCTCTTCGTCGAACGCCACGGCCGCGGCACGCTGCGCGACATCGAGTGGGGTCGCTCGTACTACCAGGACGACGTCGCGGTGCGGGACGCGACCGCGCTCCGCGGGCACTCCGTGCGCGCGAACTACCTCGCCGCCGGTGCCGCCGACGTCGCGATCGAGACCGGCGACGACGACCTGGTCGACGCCCTCGTCCGCCAGTGGGAGACGACCGCCGAGCGGCGCACGTACGTCACGGGCGGCCAGGGCTCGCACCACCAGGACGAGGCGTTCGGCGAGGACTGGGAGCTCCCGGCGGACCGCGCCTACTCCGAGACGTGCGCGGGCGTCGCATCCGTCATGTTCAGCTGGCGCCTCCTGCTCGCCTCGGGCGATGCGCGCTACGCCGACCTCGTCGAGCGCACGCTGTTCAACGTCGTCGAGACCTCGCCCGCCGCCGACGGGCGCGCGTTCTACTACGCGAACACGCTGCACCAGCGCGTGCCCGGCGAACCGGCCGACCCCGACGTGGTCTCGCCGCGCGCGCACTCGTCGCTGCGGGCGCCGTGGTTCGACGTCTCGTGCTGCCCGCCGAACACGGCGCGCACGTTCGCGAGCCTCGCGGCGTACGTCGCGACGGCGGATGCCTCGGGCATCCAGTTGCACCAGTACGCGCCCGCGACGATCCGGACCGCGCTCGACGACGGCCGCGAGGTCGCGCTCGACGTCGAGACCGGGTATCCGCTCTCGGGCTCGGTGGTCGTGCGCGTGCGGTCGGATGCCCCGTCGCCCTGGACGCTGACGCTGCGCGTGCCCGCGTGGGCGGAGGGCGCCCGGCTCGTCGTGCGCCCGGCCGACGGCGGCGCCGACGAGGTGCAGAATGCCTCGCCCCGAGGGCGCGCCGGCACGGTGTCGGTCGCGCGCGCGTGGGCGGCCGGCGACTCGGTCGTGCTCGACCTGCCGGTCGCGCCGCGGTTCACGGCACCCGACCCGAGGATCGACGCGGTGCGAGGATGCCTCGTGGTCGAACGCGGCCCGGAGGTCTTCGCGCTCGAGACCGTCGACCTGGCCGGCACTGCGCTCGAGGCATCCGACTTCGCGGACCTGCGCATCGACCCGGCGACCGCGCTGCGCGACCTCGCCGACGGCGGGGTCGCGGCGGAGCTCGTCGACGCGCGCACCGGCGCCCGCGCCGAGGTGCCGTTCGTGCGGTATCACGAGTGGGCCGAGCGCGGCCCGTCGCAGATGCGGGTGTGGGTGCCCGCGCTCGGAGCGTAGGCGCGAACACGAAGGCCGCGACCAGGGTCGCGGCCTTCGTCGTCGCCGGTTGCATGGTCGCGGCGTGGCGGCGTCGCGGCGTCGCGCGTGCGCGTCTGCGGCGGTCGGCGTTCGGCTGCAGACGACGAAGGACCCCGTGGCATCGCCACGGGGTCCTTCGTTGAGGGTGCTTACGCGCGGGCGCGGCGGCGCGAGGCGCCGAACGCGATGCCGCCGAGCGCGAGCAGGGCCGCGGCCCCGCCGATGAGCGGCGCGGTCTCGGGGCCGGTGCTCGCGAGCTTGGTGCCGGTCGAGGCGGTGCCCGAGGTGCTGCCGGTGCCGGCGAGCGGGCTGCCGGTCGGCTCGTCATCGCCGCCGGCGATCGAGCAGTCGAGGGTGCCCTCGGCGACGACCTCGGGCTCCTCGGAGTCGAACGCGTCGACCGTGACGACGAAGTCGGTGCCGTCGGCGATCTTGAACACGTGCTCGTAGGTCTCGCCGAAGACGTCGGTCACGACGGGCGTGCCCGCGATCTCGACCGCGACGGTGTTCGGGGTGGCGTCGGCCTCGACGGCGGGCGTGATGACCTGCTCGTCGACCGGCGTGGTGCCCTCGTCGACGACGACGTCGGAGACGCCCACGCGGAACCAGAGCTTGAAGTCGTAGATCAGGACGCGACCGGCGTTCTTGTGGGAGACGTGGGTCTGGCCGCGCAGGTTCTTGTAGATGTAGACGCGCTCGACGACCTCGGGGGTGCCCTCGACGGCGGGGATGACGACGGCATCCTGGCCTTCGACGACCGAGTAGCCGGAGAGCGTGACGGTCAGGGTGCCCGCCTCGCAATCGACGACGACGGGGGTGGGCTCGGTCTCTTCGGCGTTGGCCGGGGCGGCGACGCCGACGACCGTGAGGCCGAGGCCGAGCGCCGCGACGGCGAGCACGGAACCGGTGCGCTTCATGGCAGATCCTTCGGGTTGCGCCGGCGGGCCGGCGTGGGGGCTGGGGAGGTCCTCGCCCGCTCGCCCGCCGCCGGGGAAGGCGGCGAGCATGCGACACGCGCGCCGCGGGTACGACGCGCGTGGAGCTCTGACCGAGCCAGAGTCTATGTTCGGGAAAGCGGCGTGCGCACCCGTTTTCCCGGTTCAGGGGCGGAATGGCCCCTCTATTGGGGCGGATCGGTGTGGCGAGATACTCTCGGACCTGAGGGAACCCGCCACGCGGCATCCGATCGCCGGATCCGCGACCGCGCGAAGGAGGGCGATCGGATGTCCCGCCGCACCCACCGCGTCGCCGTGCTCGTCCTCGAGGGCGCGAAGCCGCTCGACGTCGGCATCCCGGCGCAGATCTTCACGCACCGCTCGAGCATGCCGTACGAGGTCCGGGTCTGCGGTGCCGAGCCGGGGCTCGTCGCGGGCGGCGACGGGCTCGCCTACCACGTGGCCGACGGCCTCGAGGCGATCGGATGGGCCGACACGGTGTTCATCCCCGGCTATCGCCGACCCGATGTCGAGGACCCGCCCGAGCGCGTGGTCGACGCGCTGCGGACCGCGCACGACCGCGGGACGCGGCTCGCGGCGATCTCGACCGGTGCGTTCGCGCTCGCGGCGACCGGGCTGCTCGACGGCCGGCGCGCGACGACCCACTGGCACTACACGAAGGCGCTGGCCGCGAGGCATCCGCTCGTGAACGTGGACCCGAACGTCCTGTTCGTCGACGAGGGCAGCGTGCTGACCTCGGCCGGCGCGGCATCCGGCATCGACCTCTGCCTCCACCTCGTGCGCCGGGACCACGGCGTCGCCGTCTCGAACCACGCCGCACGCCGACTGGTCGCCGCACCGTACCGGAGCGGCGGCCAGGCGCAGTACGTCCCCCGCGCCCTGCCCGAGCCGCTCGGCGAGCTGTTCGCGGCGACGCGGCAGTGGGCGATGGAACGGATCGACCGGCCGTTGTCGCTCGCCGACCTCGCCCGGCACGCCCGTGTCTCGCCGCGCACGCTGTCGCGCCGGTTCGTGGAGGACACGGGCTACACGCCGATGCAGTGGATCCTCCGCGCGCGGGTCGACCTCGCTCGCGAGCTGCTCGAGGCCAGCGACCTCCCGGTCGAACTGGTCGCCGAGCGCGTCGGGCTCGGTACCGGTGCGAACCTGCGGCTGCACTTCCACCGGATCCTCGGCACGTCGCCGCAGGAGTACCGGCACACCTTCCGGCAGTGACCGGGGGGCCGAGCGGGGCCGCGCGGGGCAGCGCGGGGCCGAACGGGGCCGCGTGCGCCGCCCGGACGGTGGTCGTTCCGCTGTGAGCGGATCGGGGCAGACGGCGGCGACGGTCCGGGGCTAGCCTCGCCGCATGGCGAGCGTGATGCGGCATCCATCGATCGACCGCCCCGCGGTGCCGGGTCGCCGGCGCCGCGCACTCTGGAGGGAGGCGGTGGGCGCCCTTCTCCGCGGCGAGCGGCTCGCGCAAGGGCGCATCCTCGCCGACGTCGCCCGTGAGGCCGGCGTGTCCATCCAGTACCTCTCCGAGGTCGAGCGCGGCCGCAAGGAGGCGTCGAGCGAGGTGCTCGGCGCGGTCGGCGAGGCCCTCGGGCTCGGACTGGCCGACCTCGCTGCCGGCGTCGCCGCGATGCTCGCCCGCGAGCAGGCCGCGGCCGGTGGGCCGCGCGTGCTCGTGCTGCCGTCGAGCACCGGCGTGCCGGTGATCGGCGCCGGTCGGGCGGAGCCGGTCGCCCCGCCGGTCGCAGCGCCCTCGGGGCCGATCGCACTCGTGCTCGCGGCCTGAACCGACCGCGGCCCGGCCCGGCCCGGCCGCGCCCCGGCCCGGCCGCGCCCCGGCCCGGCCCGGCCCGGCCCGGCCGGGCACCGGGCCGACTACGCCCCGAGCGCTGCCGCGGCCGCTTCCGCCCCCGCCCGGATCCCGTCTCGCTGCACCGCGACGAGGTGGTCCGCGATGCCGTACTCGACGGCCGCGACCGCGGGCAGGATGAGGTCGCGGTCGGTGTCGCGGCGCACCTGCTCGACCGTGCGGCCGGTGTCGTGCGCGAGCACCGCCTCGAGTTCGTTCCGGACCCGCACGACCTCGTCGGCGTGGATGATGAGGTCGGGGATCGCGCCCTGTCCCTGGATCGACGGCTGGTGCAGCACGACCCGGCCGTGCCGCAGGATCGACCGCATCCCGGGTGCGCCGCCTGCGAGCAGCACGGCCGCGGGGCCGCCCGCCTGCCCGACGCACGTCGTCGCGACCGCGGGGCGGATGTGCTGCATCGTGTCGTAGACCGCGAGCGCGGCCTGCGGCGACCCGCCGGGCGAGTTCACGTAGAGGTTGACGGGCGTGTCGGGGCTGTCCGACTCGAGGTGCAGCAGCTGGGCGATGAGCACGTTCGCGACGCCGTCGTCGATCTCGGTGCCGAGGTAGACGATGCGCTCCGAGAGCAGCCGGCTGTAGACGTCCATCGACCGTTCGACGCCGGCGCGGCGCTCGACGACGGAGGGGATCGTGTAGGTGCTCATGCGCCGACTCCCGCGAGCGGGGCGTCCGCCGGCCGCGGCGCGAGGGGATGCATCCCCGCCGGCGCATCCGGCAGCCCGATCCCGACCGTGCGCGCCGGGGGCGCCGGGTAGATGTCGGCCGCGTCGCTGACGACCCGGTCGATGAAGCCGTACTCGACGGCGGCCTGCGCGCTCCACCAGCGATCGCGCTGCGAGTCCTCGGTGATGCGCTCGAGCGGCTGCCCGGTGTGCTCGGCGATGAGCGCGAGCACGGTGTCGCGGGTCGAGCGGAGGTCGTCGGCCTGGAGCTCGACGTCGATCGCGGTGCCGCCGATGCCGGCCGAGCCCTGGTGCATGAGGATGCGCGCGTGCGGGAGCGCCGCGCGCTTGCCCGGCGTGCCGGCGGTCAGCAGGAACTGCCCGGCGCTCGCGGCCATGCCGATCGCGAGCGTGGCGACGTCGTTCGGGATGGCCCGCATCACGTCCATGATCGCGAGCATCGCCGGCACGCTGCCGCCGGGGGAGTTGATCCAGAACGCGATGTCCTCGCGCGGGTCGTCGGCCGAGAGCATGAGCAGCTGGCTGACGAGGCGGTTGCCGCCGGCCTGGTCGAGCTCGCTGCCGAGCACGATCACGCGGCGGTGGAAGAGGCGGGCCTGGAGGTCGGCGTCGACTGGGTTCGGAACGTCGGTCGATTCGGTCATGGGCCCAGCGTGCGCCGGTGGATGCCCCGCGCGCGAGGCGTTCGGCTCAGGGCGGATCCGCGGCGGGCGGAACGGCGCACGCGCCCCCGCTCCGGCCTCGGTCCTGCCTCGCTCCGGCCTCGCTCGGACCCCGTTCCGACCCCGTGGCGAGATCCTTTCGAACGATGTCGCGATAGCCTCTCCTCTCCGCGCGGGCGAGCGTGTTGTCTATTGCCAGCGAATGAAAGGAATCGACTCGCAATGACCACTCGCATCGCGATCAACGGCTTCGGCCGCATCGGCCGTAACGTCGTCCGCGCCATCGTCGAGCGCAACGCCGACCTCGAGGTCGTCGCCGTGAACGACCTCACCGACCCGGCCTCGCTGGCTCGCCTGCTCAAGTACGACACCGCCGGTGGCCGCTTCGGCGCTCCGGTCGAGGTCGACGGCGACGTGCTCGTCGTCGACGGCCGCCGCATCAAGGTGCTCGCCGAGCGCGACCCCGCCAAGCTCCCCTGGGGCGAGCTGGGCGTCGAGATCGTCCTCGAGGCGACCGGTCGCTTCACCGACGCCGAGGCCGCCAAGGCGCACATCGCCGCCGGCGCGAAGAAGGTCCTCGTCTCGGCTCCGTCGAACGGCGCCGACGTCACCCTCGCCTACGGCGTGAACACCGACGCGTACAACGCGGCGACCGACGTCATCGTCTCGAACGCCTCGTGCACCACGAACGCGCTCGCCCCGCTCGCGAAGGTCCTCGACGACCTCGCCGGCATCGAGCACGGCTTCATGACCACGGTGCACGCCTACACGCAGGACCAGAACCTGCAGGATGCCCCGCACTCGGACCCGCGCCGCGCCCGCGCCGCAGCCGAGAACATCGTGCCGAGCTCGACCGGCGCCGCGAAGGCCATCGGCCTCGTGCTGCCGACGCTCGACGGCAAGCTCCAGGGCGACGCCATGCGCGTCCCGATCCCCGTCGGCTCGATCGTCGAGCTCAACACGACGGTCGCGAAGGACGTCACGCGCGACGAGGTCATCGCGGCCTACCGCGCCGCCGCCGAGGGCCCGCTCAAGGGCGTGCTCGAGTTCTCGGCCGAGCCGCTCGTCTCGAGCGACATCGTCGGCAACCCGCACTCGTCGATCTTCGACTCGGAGCTCACGCGCGTCGACGGCAAGCACGTCAAGGTCGTCGCCTGGTACGACAACGAGTGGGGCTTCTCGAACCGCGTCATCGACTCGCTGACGCTGCTCGGTGGCGCTGCCGCCGACGCCGAGGCCGTCGCGGCCTGAGCGAGCCGCCCGCCGTTCCGGCGGGCACCCGCCCGAGAGGGCGGAACCTGACCCGAACGGGGCGGAGGAGTGGAGCCTCCGCCCCGTTCGCGCGTCCCGGCCCCTGCGTTCGAGGGGCGCCGCCGGAGGCGACGCGGCTCGAGATCCGGCCGGTCGCCCCGGTCAGATCGTGAAGTCGTCGTGCAGCCCGACCCGCGCGAGCTCGATGCCGGCGCGCTTCGGGAGCACCCAGTAGTGCAGTCGACGCGCCGACGGCGCATTCTGCTCGATCGCGCAGCGCATCGCGGTCGCGCCGTCCCGGCGCCGTTCGAGTGCCGGCGAGCCGGCGGCCCCGGTGCGCAGGCGGTGGACGTCGCGGCCGGCCACGTCCGCGACGCGGTCGGTCACGACATCGACGACGGCCTTCATCGCCTTCGCGAACTGCCCGTCGTCGAGCGCGAGCAGCGACTCGGCGAACCCCTCGCCGACCGCGTAGTCGCCGATCGGCTGGCTCACCTGTTCGCTTGGAGCGATCCGCTCGGCCCAGGCCGCGGTGATCTCGTGCCGGACCCAGGCCTCGGCGTCGGCCCACCTCGCGGCGCGGTCGCGGACCTTCGAGTGCGACGCTCCGGCCTCCGGGCGCGATCCCGACCGGCGGGCCTGGAGCAGCAGGCGCGAGGACTCGCCGTGCCGCGCCCGCAGTTCCTCGAGCGTGTGCTCGGCCTCGCCGAGCGCGGCCTGGAGTTCGCGCGTGAAGGATCGCAGTGCGGCGAGTTCGCCGCGCTGCCGGGCGAGGTCGGAGTCGGCGATGCCGAGGTCGCGGATCCGCTGCTCGAGCGCCGCCGCACGCGCGAGTGCGACCTCGAGCGAGGCCTGCGTGGTCTGCAGCGCCGATCGGGCGCCCTCGGGCGCCGGAGCCGCGGGCCCGGGCGCCGAGGGACCGGGCGCCGAGGCGGCCGTCGATGCCGACTCGGACTCGGCCGGGCGCAGCACGACGCGCATGCCGGGTCCGGGGACCGGGCGCGGCGGCGGCACGACGACCGGCGACCCCGGGGGTGCGGCCACGGGGGATGCCGCCACGGGGGATGCCACAGCGGGAGACGACTCCACGGGAGACGCAGGCGAGGCGCCCGGCAGGTTCGCCATGGCATCCGTCGCGTCGGGCGCGGACCTCGCGGTCGTCCCGATCACGAGGGTCGCCGCCGCGGCGACGTCCGACGCGTCCACGCCGCTCGCGCCGCCGGTGTCGGGCCTCGGCAGCGGCCGCCCCTCGACGAGCCACGGCTGCCCGTGCTCGACGAGCGGCACGGGCGCGGCGACCGGCTCCTCGTCGTCGACGTCGCTCAGGCGCAGGTGCAGCGTGCCGTCCGAGAGGTGGACGACCCTGGCCGCGACGACCTCGCCCTCGGCGAGCAGCAGGTCGAGCCGGTCGAGCGGGTTCGGCGAGACATCCGTGCGGTGCACCGGCAGCAGGACCGACGGGTGGAGCGCGAGCGCCGCGCGGTCGCCGGTCACCTCGCCCACCAGGGCGAGCGTGACGGTGCCGTGCGGGAATCGCTCCGCGAGGGCGTCGACCGACACGGGCAGTTCGCGCAGCGCGAGCCGGCGGGAGCCCTCGTCGAGCAGTCCCGACACCCGCCCGCCTCGCGCGAGCGACCACTCGAGGGGGACGGGCGGGACGGTGAGCTCCTGCCAGACGGTCGCGTGTCCGCCGTCGTCGAGGCGGACGATCGCGCGGGACCCGTCGGCCGTGAACCCGCGCACCTCGCCGGCGGCGATGCGCGAGCGCTCCGGCGGACGGTCGTAGAGCCCGGCCGCGTGCGCCTGCTGCGCGGCGTCGCGCACGAGGAGCGAGGTGTCGGCCTCGCGCCCGCGGGACGGGAACCTGAGGGGCGACCGCCGGACGTCGAGGTCGTCGAGCACGTGCGGCGGGTACGAGCGCGCGGCGCCGCCGTACACCTGCCAGCGATCGGGCAGCAGGCCGTCGAGCCGCATCGTCAGGGTGCCGGTCGGGATGATCGCGAGGTCGGCGACATCGCCGACCTCGGCGACGAGCGTGTCGAGGTCGAACGGCACGGATGCCTCGGGCCCGGCGTCGACGGGACCGCCGCCGTCGGGCGCGCGGGTCGTGAGGAGGACGAGCGGGCGGACGCGGCGGGCGTCGAGGATGCGCACGGCGAGCGCGTCGACCGCGGCAGGGGTGTCGACGTGGTCGACCGCGACCGCGACCGCGACCGCGACCACGGGCGGGGCGTCGGCGACCGCGGTGGCCGTGCGCCGCCACGATCGGGAGCTGGGCACGCGGGGTCCTTCCGGCCGAGGATGGAGCTGCGAACAGGTGCGTCGACCCTAGCCCGACCGGCCGACATCGGCAGGTCGTTACGCAGGTGCGTGCGGAATGTCAGTCGGTCTCCGTATTGTGATGATCTTCGGCTCGCGCCGGAGTTCCCCCCTTGGAGGCCGACCATGGGTTTCGACGCCGTCCCCCGCGCAGGTTCGCGACACCGGTACGACACCGCAGCAGCCGACCGCGCAGCGATCACGCGGTTCCTCGACGACCTCGCCGCGCTCGAACTGCGCCTGGCGATGGTCGGAGACCGGTCCGACCGGCTCGCCGGCTTGCCGGCCCGCTCGTACGACGCCTGGCGACGCGACACCGTCGGGCAGGCGCAGGGCCTTGCGGCCCGCGCGAAGGAGCTCGACGCCACGGGCGCGATCACCGCCGACCTGCGCCGCCGCGTCGGGGCGGCGCTCGTCGGCGTCCGCCAGCACGTGCACGCGATCGACGCCCGCCGTGCGGCGAGCGGGCTCGACTGAGCCTCGCGTAGGGTGCGGTCATGCCGTCGCCCGAAGCCGAACCGTCTCCGCGCGGCATCGCACGCCGCGATGCGCGGCTCGTCCTGCCGGCGCACGCGCGGGTCGAGGCGCTCGCCGACCGGGCCGAGCACCTCGCCGCGACCGCAGGGCGGCGCGTGCTGATCGGCATCGCGGGCAGCCCGGGGTCGGGCAAGTCCACGCTCGCGGAGGCCGTGGTGGCGTCGCTGGAGGCCCGGGACGGGGCATCCGCCGCCGTCGTGCCGATGGACGGGTTCCACCTCGCGAACGCGACGCTCCGACGGCTCGGCCTGCGCGAGCGGAAGGGCGCGATCGAGACGTTCGACGGGTGGGGCTTCCTCGCCCTGCTCGAGCGGCTGCACCGCGAGGCCGATCATCCCGTGTACGCGCCGTCGTTCGAGCGCGCGGTCGACGAGCCCGTCGCCGGCGAGCTCGCGATCCCGCCGTCGGCGCGCATCGTCGTGGTCGAGGGCAACTACCTGCTGTGCGACGGCGATCCCTGGCAACGGCTGCGCGGATGCCTCGACGAGGCGTGGTTCTGCGACACCCCTGAGGACGTGCGGATGCGCCGGCTGGTGGCCCGGCACCGTCTCGGCGGCCGCACGACCGAGGCCGCCGAGGCCTGGGCGCGCGACGTCGACGGTGCGAACGCGCGTCGCATCGAGCCGACGCGCGGGCACGCGGACCTCGTGATCGGGTGGGATCCGGCCGACGCGGACGCGGACGGCGGGCCGCCGGAGTGATCCGACGACCCGCCGTGGTGTGCGCGCCCGGGGTCAGCGGGTCGTGAGCCCGCGCCCGCCGTCGTGCGTGCCCGGCACGGACACGGCCCACGGGGCGTGCGACCGCAGCCGGTCGATGGCGTCCCGGATCGCCTGGACGATCCGGTCGACCACCGGGGCGTGCTGCGCGGCGCCCGTCACCTTCACGGACGCGGACGACGCCGACTCGGCCGACTCCCCGGCCGCGTTCACGGCACGCACCGTCGCCGTGTAGGTGCCCGACTTGACGCCCGCGAACACCGCGGTCGTCGTGCCGCCGGCCACCCGCAGCACCTGCGACGCGCCGTTGTGGCGCGCGAGGGTCACGACGTATCCGGAGACGATGCCCGCGGGCGCCGCCCACGACACGGTGACGTCGCCGCGGACGAGCTTCGCCGTCGGGGCGGCGGGCGTGCCAGGCACGGCCGTCGGGATCAGCCCGTCGATGGCGGCGCGCACGAGCGCCGCCGCGCCGTCGATGTCGGCCTGGGTCGCGCGCGAGCCCGCGAGCACCACGTCCCCGACCGCGATCGCGTCGTCGAGCGCGGCGAGCGAGGCCGCGGTGTAGGGCGCCCGGTCGACCGCCCGGGCCTCGGCCAGCGCCGACCCGAGGACCGAGGAGTCCACCGTGCCGGCGGTCTCCGCGGCGACGAGTCGCACGTCGTCGACGACGCCCCAGGCGCCGGCCGACAGCGCGAACGACGCGCGGATCTCGACGACGCCGTCCACGCCGACCACGACGGCCGGCAGCGATCCGGTGTGGAACTCGTTCCACGCCGTGAACGACAGCGGGGTGCTCCACGTTCCGGCGGACGTCGTCGCGGTGAGCGTGCGCGTGTCGGTCGACGCGCTGCCGGTGCCCTGCGTCGTCGCCTGCACGACGTAGGTGCCCGCCGGCACGCCGGTCACGGTCTGGGCGACCGACGTCGAGTACGCGGTGCCGTTCCAGAACGTGACGGCGTAGTCGCCGTCGGCGGCATCCGTGGTCCAGGTCCGCGACGCGGGGCCGGTGAGCGCCCACGCGTCCGCGGTCCCGGCCTCGAAGCTGTGGTCGCGCACGAGGTTCGCGGCGAGCACCGCGACCGACGCGGTGATCGCGATCCCGGTCGAGGTCGTGCCGGGGATCGAGTAGGTGCCGGGTCCGCGGATCCAGTCCGCGGCGCTCGACCACGCGACCGAGGGGTGCTCGGTCGTGCCGTCGTTGTAGGACACGGCGATCGTCGCGGGCAGTGCGACCGGCGTGCCGTCGGCCACCTGGAGTGAGACCTGCTCGATCGTCGTGACCTCGCGCGGCGCGACCGCGCCCGTGCGGACGTAGTCGAACGTGCGGAGCGACTCGAGGGGCGTGCCGTCCCAGCCGAACAGCGCCTGGTTGTCCCACGCGGATCCGCCGAACCACTCGCCGACGTGCACCGGGTCGTACTCGTTCGCGGCGTTCGTCGCCCAGCCCGAGCCGTCGCGCTCCCAGAGCACGCGGTTCGCCTCGACGGCCTCGGGCGGCCCGACCGGCAGCCACGCGGGCTCCCAGTAGAAGACGCCGATGCCCGCGTCGCCGACCGCGGCGACCGCGGCGATCACGTCGCGCAGTTCGTCGGCCTGGCCCTGCACGCTCGCGGCGTACTGGTTCGTGATGGTGCCCGAGCCGATGACGTTCGAGTGGCCGTCGCCGTCGTCGAGCGTGTGCGCCCACGAGGTCTCGGCGACCATCACCTGCTTGCCGTAGGTCGTCGCGATGCTGCTCAGCACGGCGGTCAGGTTCTCGGTCGTGCCGTGCCAGTACGGGTAGTACGAGCTCGCGAACACGTCGTAGTCGACGCCGAACGACGCCAGCCCTGCCGCATAGGTCGCGTAGCGGCCGGGCGTCTCGGGGTTCGTGAAGTGCACGGCCACGAGCGCGTCCGGGAGGACCTCGCGCACGGCCGCGCTGCCCGCGGCCACGAGTGCGGCGAACTGCGCGTCGATCTCGCGACCGGCCCGGGTGTGCCCGGCGATCGCGTTGTTCGTCTCGTTGCCGACCTGCACCATGGTCACGTCGACGCCCGCGTCCTCGAAGCGCTGCAGCGCGTCGGCCGTGAAGTCGTGCAGCGCGGTCACGGTCTCGGCATCCGAGAGACCCGCCCACGCCTTCGGCACGAGCTGCCGGGCGGGATCGGCCCAGAAGTCGGAGTAGTGGAAGTCGACGAGCACGCCGAGCCCGGCCGCCGAGGCGCGCTCGCCGATCTCGACCGCGCGGTCGACGTCGACGTTTCCGCCGCCGTAGCCGTTGCCGGCCGCGTCGAACGGGTCGTTCCACACGCGGATGCGCACGGTGTTCACGCCGTGGTCGGCGAGCACGTCGAACAGGTCGGCCGGCTGTCCCGCGTCGTCGCGGAAGACCACGCCGCTCTCCTCGAGCGAGAGCACCGACGAGACATCCACGCCGTTCACGAAGTCGGCGGCGAGGCCCGGGACCTGCTCGACGAAGATGCCGGCGTCGACCGGGCCGTCCGGGTCGGCCGCGAGCGCCGCGCCGGCGCCGGCGGGCACCGCGATCGCGGTCGCGAGCGCGGTCGCGAGCGCGACCGCGCCCGCCCTGGGAATCCGATGTCGCACGTTCGTTCCTTTCGGTACGGCAGCGACCGGACGGTCCCGGGGCGGGACGGCCGCGACGCTGCGGTGGTGGGTGGTGCAGGGCGATCCGGGCGACCGGATCACGTCGGGTCAGGTGCGCGGCGTCGCGGCCGCCTCACCCCAGAGCGGCGCCTCGACGAGTCGGACCTCGTCGAGGGCCAGCAGGTCGCCGTCGGTCGCCGCGCGCCGGTCGGCGGCGGCGGCGGGCAGGCGAACGGATGCCTCATGCGCGAGCGGCAGTACGCGGAGCACGACCGTGGTCGGTGCCGACGGGTCGATCGCGAGCTCGTCGAGCCCGATGGTCCACGTCGTGCCGTCCCAGAAGCGGTCGGCGACGACGACGCCGTCGACCTCGAGCCGGGCGACGTCGCCCGCGAAGTCCACCTCGAGGAACCGGCGGACGCCGCGGCGCGCGGGGAGGTCGACACGCCACGCGGTCGCGTGCCGTTCGACGTCGGCGCGCGTCGGCGCGGACGCGCGCCCGTGGTGCTCGCCGTAGCCCGCCGGGACGGGGGAGACGCCCGGCTCGGGCGCGCCGGCGTCGAGCACCGAGACGCCGGAGCCCGGGCGCGTGCCGGCGACTCCGCAGTCCCCGACGGCGCCGTCGCCGATCGGCGCGAAGGCCAGGTCCGCGAACGCGCCGAGCTCGGCGTCGTAGGCGCGCACGCGCGGCTCGGCGCCCGCGCGCACGAGCAGCTCGCCCGCCGCGCCCTCGAACAGCGCGTCCGACTCGTCGCCCGTGACGAGCAGTCGCCGGCGCTCGCCGGAGCCGAGCACCCACGCCCGGTCGGCCGTCGCGGCGGGCAGCACGAGCAGGTCGAGCGCGCCGTCCGAGCTGCGCAGCTCGCAGCGCACGACGTCGGCGGCGTCGACCACGAGGATGCCCGGGGCGACGGGGCGCAGCGCCGACGGGGCATCCGAGGTCACCGTCGCAGTGGTCGCGAGCTCGACCGGGATGCCGGCCTCCGCGACCACGACGAGCGTCGGCGCCGCGCCGCCCGCGCGGGGCGCGAGTACGGTCAGCGGCGACGCCGTCGCCCAGTCGATGCGGATGCCGCCGAGCTCGAGGTGCACCGGCCAGTGCGCGATCGTGCCGGCGGGCACGTCGATCGGCGCGTGCGGCAGCAGCGTCGATCCGTCGCGGAACGCGACCTCGAACCGCACGTCGCGCACGGCCTCGAGCGGGAGGTGCGGCTGCTGCCAGGTCAGGAACACCCAGCCGGAGCGGCCGTCGCTCCGCAGCGCCCAGCGGAGGGTCGTGGTGTCCTCGACGCCCGTGGGCCGGCGGTCGGGCAGGCTCGAGGGCATCGGCGCGAGGGTCGCCCCGAACGCGTCGAGGAACGCGTGCTGGCGGCGCAGCGCGGCGTGCGCGGGGCCGAGCCGGCCCGCGGCGCCGAGCGGCGCGTGGAAGTCGTAGTCGAACTCGGGCAGGTCGTTCGGGTACCCGGAGTCGTGGGACTCCGCGAGCCCGGGCGCGGGATTCGTGCCGCCCGCGTACATGTAGTAGCCCTGCCAGCCCGAGCCGTTCCCGATCTTGTTGTGGGCGACCGCGGCGATGTCGGCGCCCGAGAGCAGCGGCCGGCGGTGGTACGCGGTCGCCATGCCCCCGCCGAGCTCGCAGGTCGCGGCCGGGAACGCGGCCGACGGCAGCCGGGGCGTCTCGGCCTGCCGGCCGATGCCGGGGTGGTCGCGGAGGTCGGCGCCGATGCCCGGGTCGTCCCAGGTGTGCGAGAAGAAGAAGTGCTCGCGGAACGTGGGGTCCCAGTCGTGGTCGGCGTCGACCCAGAACCCGTCGCCGTAGCCGCCGTAGAGCGGCAGGACCTCGCCGACCGGGAGGTCGGCGCCGCCCCACGCGGTCGCGGTCCAGATCGGCGCGAGGATGCCGTGCCGGCGGGCGATCGACTTGAGCGTCACGAGGTGGCCCGGCTGGTCGTAGAGCTCGTTGTCGAGCTGGACGGCGATGACGTTCGACGCCGGCCCGCAGAGCGCGGCGACTTCGCGCCCGATCGCGGCGAACCACGGCTCGACGAGCGCGAGGTAGCCGGGGTCGTCGGTGCGGTGCGCGACGGGCGCCTGCTGCACCCAGTCGGGGAAGCCGCCGTTGCGGACCTCGGCGTGCACCCACGGGCCGATCCGCAGGACGACGTCGAGGCCGGCGTCGGCCGCGCAGCGCACGAAGGCGGCGAGGTCGAGCCGGTCGTCGAAGCTCGGCGTGCCGGGCTCGGGCTGGTGGTGGCTCCAGATCACGTAGCTCGCGACGGCCGTGACGCCGCCCGCGCGCATGAGCCGGAGCCGCTCGCTCCACTGGTCGCGGGGCACGCGGCTGTAGTGCAGCTCGCCGGTCACGGGGATGACCGGGACGCCGTCGCGCTCGACGTACCGGTTGGTCAGGGCCAGCCGTGCGTGCGCGTCGAGCTCGTTCGCCATCGCGGGTCGGGTGAGCGGCTCGGTCCAGGGCGCGTGGCGCACGGTGAGCGGGACGCCGCGGCCCGGATCGAGGGCGGTCGCAGCGTCCGTCGCGAACAGCGCGGGGCGGGGGACGGATGTCACGACGGCAGTGCTCCTTCGGGTACGACGTGGCGAACTGTGCGCGCTCCCAGTTCCTCGACAGAATAGCCTGCCGAGCGCCCTGAAGTGAACCGGGTTCGCGAATGGTTCCGCGCGAACGCGGACTGGGATCGCTCACAGTCGCCCGCGCGGACTTACACTGGCGGGGATGACAGAGCAGGCGCCGCGCCGGCGGCCGACGATCGACGATGTCGCGCGCGAATCCGGCGTCTCCCGAGGCACCGTCTCCCGGGTCCTGAACGGCGGGCATTGGGTCAGCGACGAGGCGCGCGTCGCGGTCGAGCGCGCCATCAAGCAGACGGGCTACCGGATCAACCCGCACGCGCGGAACCTCGCGACCTCGCGCGCGAACTCCGTCGCCTTCCTCCTCACCGAATCGCAGGACCGCCTGTTCGAGGACCCGAACTTCTCGACGCTCATGCGCAGCGCGGCCGAAGCGCTCGCCGAGCGCGACATCCCGCTCGTGCTGCTCATGGCCGGCTCCGACGACGAGCAGCGCCGCGCGACGGACTTCATCATGGGCGGACACGTCGACGGCGCACTGCTCGTCTCGTCGCACCGCGGCCGCGAGGGCTTCCTGAAGACCCTCGTCGAGGCGGAGGTCCCGGTCGTCGCGTGCGGCGTGCCGCTCGGCTACGAGCGGCGCATCGGCTTCGTCACCGCCGACGACCTCGACGGCGCGCGCGACGTCGTCGCCTACCTCGGCCGGATCGGGCGCCGCCGGATCGCGACCATCACCGGGCCCCTCGACACCTCCGGCGGGGTCGGCCGCCTGAACGGGTACACGCAGGAACTCGGCGACGCCTTCGACGAGCGCCTCGTCGCGAACGGCGACTACTCGCGGTCGAGCGGCTCGCGCGCGATGGCCGAGCTCCTCGACCGGGCACCCGACCTGGACGCCGTGTTCGCGGCCAACGACGCGATGGCCGCGGGCGCGCTCGACGAACTGCGCGCGCGCGGACTGCGCGTGCCCGAGGACATCGCGGTCGCCGGGTTCGACGACGCGCCGCTCGCGGTGCGCACCACTCCGCCGCTCACGACGATGCGCCAGCCCTTCGACCGGATCGCCCGCGAGATGGTGCGCATGCTCCTCGAGGTCGTCGAGGGCGGCACCGCCGGCCGGATGACCCTGCCGACCGAACTCGTGGTGCGCGAGTCGGCCTGAGCCGCCTCGGGCCGCCCCCGGCATGCGAGCATGGGGTGATGCCAGCCGACGCCCGCGATCGAGACTGGCGCGCCGCGCTCGCGGCCCTGACCGGGCATCCCGACGCCGGTGCCGAATCGGCCGACGGACGGCCCGCCGAGTCCGCCGAGTCCGCCGAGTCCGCCGAGGCGTCGCCCGCCGTCGAGCCCACGGCGCTCGGACTCCGGTTCCAGCTGCGCCGCCGCGTGCCGCCGCGCCCCGGCGAGTGGACCGGGTCCGGCGACGAGCCGGCCCGGCGCGGGGCATCCGTCGACCGACTCGCGGTGCGCCCGGTCGCGGCGGGCGCGAAGGGCGGCTGGGTGCAGGCCGGCCTGAACTGGCAGAACATCGCCTACCAGGGGGCGTCCCAGGGGTACGACCCGGCGCAGGCGCGCTGGTTCGGCCAGTTCGCGATGCTGAAGGGCGGCAACCCGGGGGTGTACGCCGCGCACGGCTCCGAGTGGATCACGCTCGACGCCTACGAGAGCCCGCTGCTCTGGCCGCTGCTGGCCGAGGCCGAGCGCTGCGGGATCGCGCTGGTCGGGTCGGATGCCACGCCCGAGGTCCGCCTGCACGCGCGGGCCGAACCCGTGCTCGACGCCACCGACGACCTCGACGGGTTCCGCCTCGTTCCCCGCCTGCTGCTCGACGGCGCGCCGCGGACGCTCCGCGACGCCAGGCCCGTCGGCCGGCACGGGCTGTACCGGTTCGACTTCGACGCGGGACTCATCGAACTCGGGCCCGTGCCCGGCGGCCTCGCCCCCGGCGCCCGCACGCTGCTCGACGGCTCGGACGACCCGGTCCGCGTGCCGTCGCCGGACCTGCCGGGGTTCCTGCGCACCGAGTATCCGAGGCTCGCACGCACGGTCCCGGTCGTGAGCCTCGACGGCACGTTCGAGCCGCCGCCGCCCGGTCCCGCGGTGCTGGTGCTCGCCGTGCGGTTCGCGCCCGGCGATCGCGCGGACCTCGACTGGCGCTGGGAGCACCCCGACGGCCGCGTCGAGCCGTTCGTCGACGGCGCGGTGGCGACAGGCGGGCAGGACGAGGCCGACGCCCTCGACGTCGTCGAACGCGCGCGCGAGCAACTCGACGGGATCCCGATGGCGTCGGTCGTGCTGCGGGGCGCGGATGCCTCGTGGCTCGCCGCGCGCGCGCTGCCGAGGCTCGCCCGGATCGACCGGGTGCGCGTCGACGCGACCGGCACGGCGCCCACCGGTGACGAGGCCGAGGGCGAGGCCGTCCTCCGGCTGCGCTCGGTCGAGTCCCGGGACCCCGACTGGTTCGAACTCGGGTTCATGCTCACCGTCGGCGGGCGGAGCGTGCCGTTCATGCCGGTGTTCCGCGCGCTCGCGACGGGCGCCAAGCGGCTGCGGCTGCCGGACCGCAGCTACCTCGACCTGCGCCGGCCCGAGTTCGACCCGCTGCGCACGCTGATCGAGGAGGGCGCCGACCTCGCCGAGTGGGAGACCGGCGTGCGGATCCCGCGGAGCCAGGCCGTGCTCTGGGCCGAGTTCGAGGACCACGCCGATGGGGAGCCGGGCGCGGTCGAGTGGCGACGGCTCGTCGCCGGCCTCGAGGGCGCGGTCGAGCCGCTCCCGCCGCCCGCGGGCGTCGCGATCCCGCTCCGGCCGTACCAGCTCGCCGGATTCCGGTGGCTCGCGTTCCTGCACGCGAGCGGGCTCGGCGGCGTGCTCGCCGACGACATGGGCCTCGGCAAGACCGCGCAGGTGCTCGCGCTCATCGCGCACGCGGTCGCTGCGGCGCCGGACACGCGCCCGTTCCTGGTCGTCGCGCCGACGTCGGTCGCGTCGAACTGGGCCGCGGAGGCGGCCCGCTTCACGCCCGGCCTGCGCGTGGCATCCGTCACCGCGACCGAACGCCGCCGTCGGAAGCCGATCGCCGACGCCGCGGCCGGCGCCGACCTCGTCGTCACGACCTACCCCGTGCTCCGGCTCGAGGCCGAGGCGTTCGCGCGCCTCGACTGGGCGGGCCTCGTGCTCGACGAGGCGCAGTTCGTGAAGAACGCGGCCACACGCGTGCACGACGCCGCACGGGGCATCCGTGCGCCGTTCCGCGTCGCGGTGACCGGCACGCCGATCGAGAACGACCTGTCCGAGCTCTGGGCGATCCTGCGGATCGTCGCGCCCGGGCTCTTCCCGAGCCGGCGGGCGTTCGACGAGCGCTATCGCCGCCCGATCGAGCAGGACCGCGACGCCGAGCGGCGCGACCGACTTCGACGGCGCATCCGCCCGCTGCTGCTGCGCCGCACGAAGGAGCAGGTCGCGCCGGAGCTGCCCGAGAAGCAGGAGCAGGTCCTCTCCGTCGAGCTCGCGCCCGCCCACCGCCGGCTCTACGACGCGACGCTGCAGCGCGAGCGGCAGAAGCTCCTCGGGCTCATGGCCGACCTCGACCGGCAGCGGTTCACCGTCTACCGGTCGCTCACGCTGCTGCGCATGCTCGCGCTCGATGCGGCGCTCATCGACCCGGCGCACGAGGGCATCCCGTCGGCGAAGCTCGACGCGCTCTTCGAACAGCTCGACGACGTGCTCGCCGAGGGGCACTCGGCGCTCGTGTTCAGCCAGTTCACCTCGTTCCTCGCGCGGGCCGCGTCGCGGCTCGAGGCCGCGGGCGTGCCGTTCGCGTACCTCGACGGGTCGACGCCCGCGAAGCGGCGCGACGCCGAGGCCGCGCGGTTCCGCGCGGGCGGGGCATCCGTGTTCCTGATCAGCCTGAAGGCGGGCGGGTTCGGGCTGAACCTGGCCGAGGCCGACTACGTGTTCCTGCTGGATCCGTGGTGGAACCCCGCGAGCGAGGCGCAGGCCGTCGACCGCGCCCACCGGATCGGGCAGACCCGGCGCGTGAACGTCTACCGGCTCGTCGCCGCGGGCACGATCGAGGAGAAGGTCATGGCGCTCAAGGAGCGCAAGGGCGCGCTGGTCGCAGGCGTGCTCGACGGGATCGGGGACGAGATCGGCGACGAGATCGGCGACGGAGTCGTGGACGGCGGGGGTCTCACCGCGGCAGACCTCCGCGAACTGCTCGACGGATGACCCGTCGCCCCGGGTGCGACGCGGTCGCACCCGGGGCGGACCGGGTCAGACCGCGGCCGCCTGCGTCGCGAGTCCGGCACGCAGGACGTCGACGAGCGGGGTGGTCGCGCGGCCGATGAGCCGGGCGAGCGTGCCGTCGGTGTCGGCGAGGATGCCCCGGCGGACGCCGTCGTCGAGTCCTGCGACGAACGCGGCGATGCCCTCGTCGAGCCCGGCGGCGCGGAGCGCGGCCACGCGTTCGGCGACCGAGAGCCGCTCGTACCGCACCTCGCGCCCGAGGACCTCGGAGGCCGCGGCCGCGAGCTCGTCGTAGCTCCAGGCGTGGTCGCCCGCGAGCTCGTGGATCGCGCCGAGGTGGCCGTCCTCGAGCAGGACCACGGCTGCGGCCTCGGCGAAGTCCGCGCGGGCGGCGCTCGCGACGCGGCCGTCCCCGACGGCGGCGGCGATCACGCCCGACTCGGCGGCGTGCGCGACATCCGACAGCTGGTTCTCGCTGTACCAGCCGTTGCGGAGGATCACGGAGGGCACCCCGCTCTCGGCGATGAGCGCCTCGGTCGCGCGGTGGTCGTCGGCGAGCGGGAAGTCCTCCGCGGTCGTCGCGTGCACGATGCTCGTGTAGACGAGCTTCCCGACGCCGGCGGCCTGCGCGGCCTCGATCACGTTCCGGTGGCCGGCGAGGCGCACGCCCGGGATCGACCCCGAGACCAGGAGCACGGCGTCGACGCCGTCGAGGGCCGCCGCGATCGTGTCGGGTCGGTCGTAGTCGAGCTCGGCGACGCGGACGCCGCGCGCGGCGAGGTCTTCGAGCTTCGCGGTGTCGCGCGACGTCGCGACGACGTCGGCGGGGGCGGCACCCCGAGCGAGGAGGGCGTCGACGACGAGTCGGCCGAGGTGCCCCCCGGCACCGGTGACGAGGATGGTCATGCTGGTCCTTTCTGCGGGGCGCGCGGGGGTGCGCGTCTCACGAGAGGCCAACCCGGATCGGGATGTCCGCATTCCAGTGGGAGGGTACCCACTTTCAGGTAAGGTACGGACATGGTGGTAAGTCTTGCGGAGATCCGGCGGACCAGCGGCGACGTCTTCGTCGACGGCTGCCCGACTCGCGTCGTGCTGGATCACATCATGAGCAAGTGGGGCGTCCTCGTGCTGCTCGCGCTCACCGACGGCACGCGCCGCTGGGGTGAACTCCGTCGCGGGGTCGACGGCATCAGCGAGAAGATGCTCGCCTCCACGCTGCGCACGCTCGAGGGCGACGGGCTCGTGCGGCGGGTGTCCCACCCCGAGGTCCCGCCGCGCGTCGAGTACTCGCTGACGCCGGTCGGGGAGGAACTCATGGAGCGCATGCTGCCGCTCGTCGAGTGGGTCGCCCGGCATGCGGGGGACATCGTCGACGGGCATCCGGCCGACTGATTCGGTGGCGGATCGCGCGACGTGATCTCGCGATGTCGCGCACATCGGCGGTGGACAGCACGTTTCGGGTCGGTTTGCGCGACGTCGGGTGGCGAGGTGGCCCGGATCGACGGATGTCGCTTGGGCCCGGGTCGGCTTAGGCGACCTCGCGGCCGGCGCGACCCGGGCAACGCTCAGCGCGCGCGGCCCCCGCGACGCGATCGGCGCTCGCGCGGGGCATCCAACCCGACGTGCACGCGCGTGCGCCGCCGCTCGACCACGATGCCGATCGAACCGATCGCCCACAGCGGCAACTGGGTGAGGAACGCGAGCCGGAACGCCTCGAGCGAGTAGGTGTCGGGCGTGCCCGCGCCCTGGAGGTCCATCGCGACGCCGATCAGGAAGATCGCGATGAGCCCGGCGATGAACCCGCCGCCGTTGACGATGCCGGTCGCGGTGCTCAGCCGGTGGCTCGGGTTGTGCGTGCGCGCGTGGTCGAACGCGATCATCGACGCGGGACCGCCCGTCGCGAGCGCGAGCGCGAGCCCGATGAGGAGCCACAGCGGCGCGGGCCCGGGCCACGCCGCGACCACGATCCACGCGAGCGCCTGGACCGCGACGATCGGCAGCACGAGCATGCGGGAACGGCGCAGCGGATGCCTCGCCGAGAGCGCGCCGATGACCGGACCGACGATGATGCCGAACACCACGAACGCGCTGAGCACGAGCGAGGCCTGCGCCGGGGTCAGCCCCTCGCCCGCCGTGAGGAACGGGAACCCCCACAGCATCACGAACGCCGTGCCGGCGAACGGGGTCGTGAAATGCGACCAGAACGCGAGCCGCGTGCCGGGATGCGACCACGATTCGCGGAATCCCTGCCGCAGGTCGGCCGACGACCGCACGACCTGGATCGATCCGGTGTCGGTGTCGACCGAGACGTCCGCGTCGACGCTCGGCGGGTGGTTCCGGATGACCGAGAACGTCAGGATCGTGAACAGCACGCCGAGCCCCGCGAGGCTGCCGAACGCGATCGTCCAGGAGGTCGCGTGCAGGAGCGCCGCCATCGGCAGGAGCGAGACCAGCTGGCCGGTCTGGCCGATGATGCCGGTCATCTGGACCACGAGCGGCGCCCGCTGCGCCGGGAACCACGTCGCGACCACGCGCAGCGCGCTCGGGAACACCGCCGCGTCGCCCGCGCCGAGGAGCACGCGCGCGAGGATCGCGGTCGTCGTGTCGGGTGCGAACGCCATCACGCCCTGGCCGATCGCCATGAGCGCCATGCCGGCCGTGATGACCGGGCGCGCCCCGAACCGGTCGAGCAGGAGCCCGACCGGGATCTGCATGCCGCCGTACACGGCGAGCTGGATCACCGCGAACATCGACAGCACCGAGGCATCCGCGTCGAACCGGACCGCCGCGTCGACGCCGACGGCCGACAGCGACGTGCGGTTCGTGACCGACACGATGTACGCGGCGACGGCGATCGCCCACACCAGCCACATGCGCCAGGGGCGCGCGAGGGGTGGGGGTGTCAGGGTCACGGGTCCTCGAGGGGGCTGGTTCGTGCGGCGCGTCCGGGCTCGGATGCCGAGCGGATGTCCCGGCGGGCCGTCCGGCCGCGCCGGATTCCATCGTACGTCGGTCGACGGACCTGCCCCTGGGGCAGGTCAGGTCAGGTCCGCGTCTTCGCGGCCGAGCCCTTGCGCGCGAACGTGACCTCGGCCTCCTCGAGCGCCATCCCGCGCGTCTCGGGGATCTTCGCGATCACGAAGATCCCGGACAGCAGCGCGAACAGGGCGTACATGCCGTACGTGATCGGCAGGGACCATGCCGACATCGGCGGGAACGACACCGTGATCAGGAAGTTCGCGATCCACTGCGCGGAGGCTGCGACGCCGAGCGCCTTCGCCCGGATCCGCGACGGGAAGATCTCGCCCAGCAGCACCCACACGACCGGGCCCCACGACGCGCCGAAGCTCACGACGAACAGGTTCGCTGCGACCAGCGCGATGACGCCCCACGGGTCGGGCAGGGTCACGGCGCCCGAGGAATCCGTCGACGCGAACGCGAACGCGATCGCCATGGCGCCGAGTGCGAGCGTCATGCCCGCCGAGCCGGTGATGAGGATCGGCCGGCGGCCGATCCGGTCGACGAGCACGATCGCGACGATCGTGACGAGCACGTTCGTCACGGAGGTCGCGACGCTGATGCCGAACGAGTCGGACTCGTCGAAGCCGACCGCCTGCCACAGCGTCGTCGAGTAGTAGAAGATCACGTTGATCCCGACGAACTGCTGGAACACGCTCAGGATGATGCCGATCCAGACGATGCCCTGGAGCCCGAACCGCGGGCCCCGGATCGTCGCGTGCGCGTGTTCGCGGTCGGCCTGGATCTGCGACCGGATGTCGGTGATCGAGCGGTCGAGCTCGGACTCGGGCACGAGCTGCGCGAACACCGCGCGCGCCTCGTCCTCGCGGCCCGCCAGCATGAGGTAGCGCGGCGATTCGGGCACGAGGAACGAGAGCACGCAGTAGACCGCGGCGGGCACGACGCACGCGAGGAACATCCAGCGCCAGGCGTCCAGGCCGAACCAGAACGGCTCGTTCGCGCCGTTCGCGCCCCACGCGAACAGCGCGTCGCTGAGCAGCGCCGCGAAGATGCCGAGCGTGATCGCGAGCTGTTGCAGCGAGGCGAGGCTGCCGCGGATCCGCTTCGGCGCGATCTCCGAGATGTACGCGGGAGCGACGACCGACGCGATGCCGATGCCGAGGCCACCGACGACGCGCCAGAACGCGAGGTCCCACGCGGCGAACGCGAAGCCCGACCCGATCGAGCTGATCAGGAACATGATGCCGCCGATGAGCATGACCCGCAGGCGTCCCCAGCGGTCGGCGAGCCCACCCGCGAGCCACGCGCCGATGGCGCAGCCGATGAGCGCGATCGCGACGACGAACCCCGTGATGACGTCGTTGAGGCCGAAGTCCTCGCTGATCGCGTCGACCGCGCCGTTGATCACCGACGAGTCGAAGCCGAACAGGAACCCGCCGACCGCGGCGGCGATCGCGAGGCCGATGGCCTTCGCCTGCATCGCGCGGGTCGGGCCGCCGCCCCCCTCGGCGCCGGCGTCGCGGCCGGCGGACGCGGAGCCCCGAGCCCCGTTCACGGTCGGATCGGTCATGGTCGCTCCTCTCGGGCGGCCGCGCGCTCCTCGACGTCGACGTGCGCGCGATCGCCGGCTGCGGGGCCGGCATCGCTGCCGGGCCCGTCTTCCCCCACGGGCGAGTCTCCACCCATGCGGCGGCGTGGGCAACCCGGCGCGGCGGGCTCGCGGCTGTGCTGCCTCGCCGCCACGGGTGGCCGGTACGGCCTCGAGACGATGTGCGTCGGCGGCGGCCAGGGCATGGCGATGGTGGTCGAGCGGGTCTGACGTCGTTGCAGAGTCGTACGGTTGAACCGTGGGGCCGGACGCGAGGGATATGGTGCGCATCGGGGGCGGGACGTTCCTGATGGGCTCCGACGAGTTCTACCCGGACGAGCGGCCGGTCCACGAGCGCACGGTCGCGTCGTTCCGGATCGACCGGTTCGAGGTCACGAACGAGCAGTTCGCCCGGTTCGTCGACGAGACGGCCTACGTGACCGTCGCGGAGCGCGACCTCGACCCCGGGGAGTTCCCGGGCGCGGATCCGGCCGAGCTCGTCCCCGGCTCGCTGGTGTTCACGCCGACAGGGGGCCCGGTGGACCTGCGCGACTGGCGGGCCTGGTGGCGGTGGCAGCCCGGCGCGTCCTGGCGCCGTCCGTTCGGGCCGGGGTCCTCGATCGACGATCGGCTGCGGCATCCGGTGGTCCACGTCGCCTTCGAGGATGCCTCGGCCTACGCCGACTGGGCCGGGCTCCGGCTGCCCACCGAGGCGGAGCACGAGTTCGCGGCGCGGGGCGGCGCCGACGGCGAGCGATTCGCGTGGGGGTCCGAGCCGTATCCGGGCGGGGTGCCGCAGGCGAACTCGTGGCTCGGGCGGTTCCCGTACGACAACCGGGGCGTGGGCGGCACGGCCGCGGTGGGCTCGTACCCGGCGAACGGCTACGGCCTGCACGACATGATCGGCAACGTGTGGGAGTGGACGAGCGACGCCTACGCGCCGCGCCACGTGCTGCCGTCCGATCGCCCGGTCGATCCCGAGGATCGGCAGGACCTGCTCGCGCACGCGAGCGCGGAGGACGGCGTCGCCGCCCCGGCGCGCCGCGTCCTCAAGGGCGGGTCCTTCCTGTGCTCGCCCGACTACTGCCTGCGATTCCGCCCGGCTGCGAGGTCGCCGCAGACCGAGGACACCGGCATGTCGCACATCGGCTTCCGGTGCGCCGCCGACGCCTGACCGCGGGCCGCGCCGTCAGGCGACCTCCGGCGCCGCGGCCGGCACCGGCAGCGTGACCCACGTTCAGGCTTCCCGCGTTCAGGCCTCGTGCGCTCAGGCTCCGTGCGCTCGGGCGCCGTGCGCTCAGGCCGAGGTCCGCACCGTCGTGATCGTCGGGACCGCGGCCGCGTTCCGCTTGTTCCGCCGGCGCCGGCGGAAGAACTTGTCGCCCTCGACGACCACCAGCAGCACGAGCGTGAGCCCGATGCACTGCAGCCACTGCCAGCCCGTGAGCGACACCGTGCCGAGCATCTTCTGCAGGAACCCGAGCTCGGTCGACAGGACCGTGAGGATCACCGGCCACACGAGCATCTTCGCGACCGCCGCGATCGGGGGGAGCAGGCCCGACTCGGGCGTGCGGCGCATGAGGAGCGCGCTCAGCACGGTCGCGAGGCTGAGGACGACGTAGGCCATGGTCATGGACGCGGTCGGCGTGGTCGGGCTCGGCTCGTCCGGTCCCCACACGAGCGGCACGAGCGAGATGAAGAAGATGACGACGCCGTAGCCGATCCACTCCGCGAGGGCGAGCGGGTTCACGACGCCGACCTTCGGGTCGCGCGGCGGGTGGTTCATGATGCCCGGGGGGTTCGCGTCGGCCGCGATCGCGAACACGGCGAAGAGGGCGACGAAGAAGTTGATGAACAGCACCTGGGCCGGGAAGAGCGCGACGCCCTCGGCGATCGAGAACGCGCTCGCCGCGAGGAACAGGATGATCAGGCTCAGCAGCTGCGTCATCTGGAACCGCAGGTACGCGGTGATCTTCGAGTAGACGATGCGGCCGAGCTCGACCGCGTGCACGAGCGTCGCGAAGTTGTCGTCGGTGAGCACGAGCTTCGCGGCCTGCTTGGTGACCTCCGAGCCCGAGCCCATCGCGACGCCGATGTTCGCCTGCTTGATGGCCGCGGCGTCGTTCACCGCGTCGCCGGTCATCGCGACGATCGAGCCCTGCGCCTGGAGGAGGCCCACGAGCCGCAGCTTGTCGTCGGGCGTGACCCGGCCGAACACGTGCAGGTCGGGCAGTCGGGCGGAGAGCTCCTCGTCGCTCATCGCCTTCAGATCGGCGCCGCTCACCGCGCCCGTGCCGAGGCCGAGCTCGGCGCCGATCGCGCCCGCGGTCACCGCGTGGTCGCCGGTGATCATGCGCACCTCGATGCCCGCGTTGTGCGCGATCTCGACCGCGGCCTTCGCCTCGGGGCGCAGCGGGTCGACGATGCCGACGATGCCGATGAGCACGAGGTCCGCCACGTACGACATCGGGTCGGCCGCGACGCGGCCCTCGTCGGCGTCCTCCACGAACCGGGCGGCGAACGCGATCGTGCGCAGGCCCTTCGCGGAGAGGCCCTCGAGCTCGGCGGTCGCGGAGTCCGCGGCGACGGGGACGACGCCCCGGTCCGCGCCGATCATCGTCGTGCAGCGGCCGAGGACCACGTCGGGAGCGCCCTTGACGAAGAGCACGAGCCGCTGCTCGCCCTGGAACGGGATGCGCTGGAGGGTCGCCATGAACTTGTAGTCCGAGTCGAACGGCACCTCGGCGAGGCGGCGGTACTCGGCCCGGGCCTGGTCGGCGTCGACGCCGAGCTTCGCACCGAGCACCACGAGCGCGGCCTCGGTCGGGTCGCCGACGATGTCGCCGTCCACGGTCACGGTCGCGTCGTTCGGGAGGCTGATCGCGAGGCCGAGGGTCGCGGCGTCGAGGGCCTCGCCGTCGGCGCCGAGCACCTTGCCGTCGAACGAGTACCCCTGGCCCGTCACCCGGTAGCTGTTGCCCGCGAACCAGGCCGTGCGGACGGTCATCTCGTTCAGCGTCAGCGTTCCGGTCTTGTCGGAGCAGATCGCGCTCGTCGCGCCGAGCGTCTCGACGTCGTTCAGCGAGGCGACGATCGCCTGCTCCTTCGCGAGCCGCGAGGCGCCCCACGCGAGCAGGCTCTGCACGAAGACCGGGAGGCCCGTGGGGATCGCCGAGATCGCGACCGCGGTCGCGAGGAAGAGGAGCTCGTCGAGGCTCTGGCCGCGCGCCCAGCCGATGATGACGATCACGAGCACCGCGGTCCAGGCGATGATGCCGAGCACCTTGGTGAGGTTGTCGAGCTCGATCTGCAGCGGCGACTTCTTGTCGCCCACCTGGGTGAGCAGCGACGCGATCCGTCCCATCTGGGTGCGCATGCCGGTCTCGACGATCACGACGCGGGCGGTGCCGCGGGTGACCGAGGTGTTCTGGAACACCATCGACGTGCGGTCGGCGAGCGCCGTGTCCGCGGGGTTCGAGGCCGGTCCCTTCGGGATCGGCAGGGACTCGCCGGTCAGCGAGGACTCCTGGGTCTCGAGGTTCGTCGAGCGGAGGATGCGACCGTCGGCCGGGACGAGGTCGCCCGACTCGAGTTCGACGATGTCGCCGGGGACGAGTTCGGGCGCCTCGACCTGCACGAGCTGCCGGTTGCGGACCACGCGCGCCTTCGGGATCTGCAGCTTCGCGAGCGCATCGACGCTTCGCCGCGCCTTCACCTCCTGGCGCGTGCCCGTGACGACGTTGAAGAGCACGAGCACGGCGACGATGATCGCGGTCGTGACCTGTCCGATGAGCAGGGAGATGAACGTGACCGCGATGAGCATGAGCGTCATCAGTTCGAGGATCTGCGCGAGGGCGATCTTCCAGACGCTCGGCGGTGGTGCGCTCACCAGGGCGTTCGGCCCCGACTCGGCGAGCCGGCGCGCGACCTCGTCGGACGTGAGGCCGTCAGCGGCATCCGACCTGGCGTTCGCAACCGCGTCGTCGGGGGTCATCGCCCACCACTCCGCGCTCGGTGCCGGTGTCGTCGCCTGCTGGTGCTGCGCGTCGATTGTCACGTCGTGCTCCCCCTGCCGTCGCGTCGCCGGCATCCACCCACCGATGCCGACCTGTCCACAGACTAGTGCGGCGGGTGCCGTGTTCGGCAGGGGGAGCGCGGCGCGGGCCGGGATTCGGCGCGCGCCGCGCGGGTCGCGGCTCAGACGCGCGCGCCGGCGCCTTCCTCGGTCACGTCGGCCGAGTCGTCGGCGCGCGTCGCGTCCTCGGTGCGCGCGGCGTCGAGCGCCGCGGCCTCGGCGTCGAGGTCGGCGGCGGCCTGCTCGAACTGCGAGTTGTACAGGCGCCGGTAGGCGCCGTCCTCCGCGATGAGCTGGTCGTGCGTGCCCTGCTCGACGATGTCGCCGTGCTCCATCACGAGGATGAGGTCGGCGTCGCGGATCGTCGAGAGCCGGTGTGCGATCACGAACGCGGTGCGACCCTCGCGCAGCGCCGCCATCGCGTGCTGCAGCAGCAGTTCGGTGCGCGTGTCGACCGAACTGGTCGCCTCGTCGAGGATGAGCACCGACGGCTGCGCGACGAACGCGCGCGCGATCGTGATGAGCTGCTTCTCGCCCGCGGAGATGTTCGAGGCGTCCTCGTCGAGCACGGTCTCGTATCCGTCGGGCAGCGAGTGCACGAAGCGGTCGACGTAGGTCGCCTTGGCGGCCTCGAGGATCTCGGCATCGGTGGCGTCGGCGCGCCCGTACCGGATGTTCTCCCGGATCGAGCCCGCGAACAGCCACGGGTCCTGCAGCACCATGCCCGTCCGCGCCCGCGCGTCGTGCCGCGAGATGCCGGCGATGTCCTGGCCGTTGACGAGGATCCGCCCGCCGTCGAGCTCGTAGAACCGCATGAGCAGGTTCACGAGCGTCGTCTTGCCGGCTCCGGTCGGCCCGACGATCGCGACCGTCTGGCCCGGTTCGACCCGGAACGACAGGTCGCGGATGAGCGGGTGGTCGGGCACGTACGAGAACGCGACGTGGTCGAACTCGATCGTGCCGTCGCCGTCCGCGGCCGGCGGGGCGTCGGCCGCGTCGGGCTCCTGCTCGTCCTCGTCGAGGAGTTCGAACACGCGCTCGGCCGATGCGGTGCCGGACTGCACGACCGCCATCATGCCGCCGAGCTCCGAGAGCGGCTGGGTGAACTGCTGCGAGTACTGGATGAACGCCTGCACGTCGCCGAGCCGGAGGCTGCCGGTGGCGACCATGAGGCCGCCGATGACGGCGATGCCGACGTAGGTCAGGTTCCCGATGAACATCATCGCGGGCATCATGATGTTCGAGAGGAACTGCGCCTTGAAGGATGCCTCGTACAGCTCCTCGTTCTCGGCCTGGAACGCCGCCCGGCTCGACTCCTCGCGCCCGAAGACCTTGACGAGCGCGTGGCCCGAGAAGGACTCCTCGACGCGCGCGTTCAGCCGGCCGACCTTGCGCCACTGAATGCCGAACGCCTTCTGCGACTTCGGCCCGATGACGCCGAAGATGACGCCCATGAGGGGCAGCGTGACGAGCGCGACGAGCGAGAGCTGCCAGGAGATCGAGAACATCATGATGAGCACGCCGACGACCGTGAGCACCGCGGTCAGCGCGCCGGACAGCGACTGCTGCATGGTCTGGGTGATGTTGTCGATGTCGTTGGTCACCCGCGAGATCAGCTCGCCGCGCTGCACGCGGTCGAAGTGGCTGAGGGGGAGCCGGTTGATCTTGGCCTCGACCTGGTCGCGCAGGCGCCACATCGCGCGGACCATGATCACGTTGATCACGAAGCCCTGCAGCCAGGTGAGGACGGAGGCCGCGATGTAGATCAGCATCACGAGGACGAGCACCTGGCTGAGCCGCACGAAGTCGATGCCCGCGCCGGGCGTGAAGTGCTGCATGGCCTGGACCATGTTGGCGAGGTCGGTCTGCCCGGAGGCCCGAAGGCCCTCGACGACCTGTTCCTTCGTGGCCCCGGCGGGCACCTGCTTGGAGACGACGCCCTCGAAGATGAGGTTCGTCGCCTCGCCGAGGATCTTGGGCGCGATCACGTTGAGCACCACGCCGATCCCGCCGAGCAGCGAGACGAGCGCGAACCAGAACGCCCAGGGCTTGAGCAGGCCGAGCATCCGCCCGAACGCCTTCCCGAAGTCCTGCGCCTTGCCGGGCGCCACCGCGCCGCTCCAGTCGTCGGCCGAGATGCGCGCCCGCTCGGCCGCTTCGAGTTCGAGGCGCTCCTCCTCGGTGATCTCGGGCTCAGCGCCGGTCACTGCGTTCCGTCCTTCCGCGGCGCTCATCGGGCCGCCTCCACGCCGAGCTGGGATTCCACGATCTCGCGGTACGTCTGGCTGCGTTCGAGCAGTTCCTCGTGCGTGCCGAGCCCGACCATGCCGCCGTCGTCGAGCACGACGATGCGGTCGGCGTCGGTGATCGTCGACACGCGCTGCGCGACGACGATCTTCGTGACGTCGGGCAGTTCCCGCCAGAGCGCCTGCCGGAGCCTGGCATCGGTGGTCAGGTCGAGCGCCGAGAACGAGTCGTCGAAGACGAGCACGTGGGGGCGGTGCACGATCGCGCGGGCGATCGCGAGCCGCTGCCGCTGGCCGCCCGAGACGTTGGTCCCGCCCTGCGAGATCCGCGCGCCGAGCCCGCCGAGCTCCTCGACGAAGCTGCGGCCATGCGCGATCTCGAGCGCGTGCCAGATCTCGTCGTCGGTGGCATCCTCTCGGCCGAATCGCAGGTTCGACCCGACCGTGCCGGCGAACAGGAAAGGCCGCTGCGGCACGAGGCCGATGCCCTTCCAGAGCAGGTCGAGGTCGGCGCGGCGCACGTCGACGCCGTGCACGCGGACCTCGCCGCCCGTGACGTCGAAGAGCCGCGGGATGAGCGAGACCAGGGTGGTCTTGCCGGCGCCGGTGGATCCGACGACCGCCACGGTCTCGCCGGGCGACGCGGCGAAGGTGATGCCCGAGAGCACGGGGTGGTCGGCGCCGGGGTAGGCGTAGGCGACGTCGCGGAACTCGACGGCGCCGGGCTCGGGGAACGCGGTGACCGCGTCGGCCGCGCGCTCGAGGGTCGAGGTCGTCGCGAGCACCTCGCCGATGCGGCCGGCGGACACGGCGGCGCGCGGGATCATCATCGTCATGAAGCTCGCCATGAGCACGCCGCCCAGGATGGTCATGACGTACTGCATGAACGCGAAGAGCGTGCCCACCTGCATCTCGCCGTCGTCGATCCGGATCGCGCCGAACCAGATCACGCCGATGACGGTCAGGTTGAGCACGAGCATGACGAGCGGGAAGAGCAGCACGAACAGTGAGCCGACCTTGCGCCCGACGACCATGATGTCGGTGTTCGCGTCGCGGAAGCGCTCCTCCTCGATGGGCTCGCGCACGAACGCGCGGATGACCCGGATGCCCGTGAGCTGCTCGCGCATCACGCGGTTCACGGCGTCGAGCTTGAACTGGTAGCTGCGGAACAGCGGCACCATGCGGCCGATGATCAGTCCGGCGATCACGAGGAGCGTCGGGACCGAGACCGCGATGATCCACGCGAGCCCGACGTCCTGCTGGAGCGCCATGATGATGCCGCCGATCGCCAGCAGCGGCGCGGTCACGAGGAACGTCGCGGCCATCATCGTGAGCATCTGCACCTGCTGCACGTCGTTCGTGTTGCGGGTGATCAGCGAACCGGGGCCGAAGCGCGTGACCTCGCGCTCGGAGAAGCCGGACACGCGCTCGAAGATGTCGTTGCGCAGGTCGCGGCCGAGGCGCATCGCGGCCTTGGCGGCGAAGTAGGTCGCGATGATCGAGCAGACGATCTGGCCGAGCGAGATGGCGAGCATGACGGCGCCGGTCTGCCAGATGAACTCGGTGTCGCCCTTGGAGACGCCTTGGTCGACGATGTCGGCGTTGAGGCTCGGCAGGTAGAGGCTGGCGAGCGCGGACAGGAATTGGAAGACGACCACGCCGACGAGAAGCCATTTGTAGGGCTTCAGGTAGCGGGTCATGAGCTTGATGAGCACGCGTGGATCTCCGTGGTGAAGGGCCCGACGATGGGCACCCTCCATTCTGGACGGACCCTCCCACATCCATCGGGCCGGGTCCGGATCCGGACTACGCGGTCCGCGAACACCCGGGGCCCCCGGGGATTCAGTGCGCGCACGGAGGCCGCGCCGCAACCCGGGGCGTTGCATGGCCGTGACCGGGCCGCTCGGTCCGGCCCCCACCTCGAGGAAGGGCGATCGCCATGTACACCGAGGACCGCGCGGGCGGGGCATCCCGCAACCAGCGGATCGAGCTGACCGAGGCCGAGCGCGACCTCGCGACGCGCTTCGCCGACCGGAGCGGCGCGCCGGCCGAGCCGACCGAGGCCGACCTCCAGGTCGAGCGCGCGAGGCACGAGCTCGGCGCGCTCACGCGCGACGCGTTCGCGGAGCTCGCGCCCGGCTTCGCCGACCGGGCGAAGGAGCGCAGCGAGGCGTTCGGCACCGCGTTCGACGAGGTCAAGGGGCTCGGCGGCGTGGTCGACCGATTCCACGGGTTCGACCTCGACGACCTCGTCGCGTTCCCGCCGCCGCCGCACCTGGCCACGCTCGAGGACCTGACCACGGTCGTCGGCAGCGGCGCGCTCTCCGAGCCCGCCGGCGTCAGCGAGTTCTGGTGGGCCGAGTCGAACTGGTCGACGAACGTGCCGGCGGGCAGCGTCGTGGTCGACATCGACCACGATCCGTACCGGATCTGGGGCCACATCCGGTACGCGGGCGACAACCTCCTGTTCGGGTCGGCGGGCATCGCGATGACGTTCATCCTGAGCCCGGATCGGCTCCCGCGCCTGCCGAGGCGGACCTTCGAGGTGCGCCCCGAGCTGCGCACCGGCGGGTGGGTGTCGGGATGGACCGACCAGTACCACCCGATCTGGCACGCGGACGACAAGTGGGCCAAGTGCTGGCGGCGGTTCGAGGCGAACCTCACGCTGAGCACGGGCGAGGGCGTCGCGGCGGCCGCGTTGCACGACTCCCTGGTGTTCCTCGAGAACGTGAACCCCGTCGGCCAGGCGAACACGAACGAGTTCCTGGGCTGGGGCCCGGTGCTGCGCTTCGACGCCGACCCCGCCGACCTGCGGCGACGCGGGGTGTCGATGATCCTCACGACGCTCGTGCGCTTCGACTTCCAGCTCGAGGGCGGCGGGGACATCTGGCTGCGCCACCGCCCGGGCTCGCAGTCGGAGTCGGTCGCCGCGTTCGACAACGCGATGATCTACCGCTGCTGGCCGGGGTACCTGGCACCGGCGTGAGCGCCGGGCATGTGATTCGAGATTCACTTCTTGTAGGATCCGGGGCGTGGACATCGACGACGACGTCGCGGCGCGCGAGGCGCGCTCCGGACCCGCCGGGGAGACCGGCACGATCGCGCCCGATCGGCGGGGGACCGCGGACGCCCGCCGCGAACTCGACGCGATCGACACGTGGGCGCTCCGCCGAGCGGTGAACTGGTCGGTCATCGCCGGCGGCACCGCGAACGTCATCATGCAGCTCTCCCTCCGCCCGGTCGCCTACGGCGTGATGGAGAGCAAGGTCGACGAGGGCAACCTGTTCCTCGACCCCGAGCGCCGCGCCCGCACGACGTTGTCGTACCTCGCGGTCACGATGCTCGGGACCGCCGAGGAGCGTGCGGCGATCCGCCGTGCGACGAACCGCTCGCACGCGAGGGTCCGCTCGGAGCCCGGGGCATCCGTCGGGTACTCCGCGTTCGATCCCGCGCTCCAGAAGTGGGTGGCCGCGTGCCTCTACCGCGGTGCCGAGCACGCGTACGAACTCGTCCACGGCCCGCTCCGCGACGGGTTCCGCGAGGAGTTCCTCCGGCAGGGCATGGTGTTCGGCACGACGCTCCAGCTCCCGCCGGAGGACTGGCCGGCCACGCCCGAGGCGTTCGAGTCCTACTGGAGCGAGACCGTCGCCGGGCTGGAGATGGACGACCGCACCCGCGAGTACCTCATGCGGATCGTGCGGCTCGAGTACCTGGATCGGACGTTCTCCGAGCGGTTCCTCCGGTTCCGGACCCGCCTCGTCGCCGGCCACCTCGGGCCCGAGTTCCGCAGGCTCATCGGGCTGCCGTGGGACGAGGCGGAGCAGCGCGCGTTCGACCGCTTCAACCGGCGGCTCGCGCGACTCATGCGGATGCTCCCGCGCGGGGCGCGCGAGTTCCCGCTCAGCCGGCAGCTCCGCGACGTGCGGCGGCGGACGGCCGCGGGTCGGCCGCTCTTCTGAGGCCCGGTGCGGTCGCCGCGGGCGCCCCGCGTCACGCAGGGCGGCCCACGGCCGCCCGCGATTAGACTCGCCCGCGTGACGACCGCCCCAGCCGCTCCGCGCTTCGCCCTCGACATCGACGGCGTGCCGCGCACGGCACGCGCCCAGGCCCTGCTCGACGCGCTCCACAGCCGGGTCGTGATCGCCGACGGTGCGATGGGCACGATGCTCCAGCAGCACGATCCGAGCCTCGAGGACTACCGGGGACTCGAGGGGTGCAACGAGATCCTCAACGTCTCCCGGCCCGACATGATCGGCGAGATCCACGACGCCTACCTCGCGGTCGGCATCGACGCGATCGAGACGAACACGTTCGGCGCGAACTGGTCGAACCTCTCCGACTACGGCATCGACGACCGGATCCACGAACTCGCCGAGGCGGGGGCGCGCATCGCGCGCGAGCGGGTCGATGCGGCCGAGGCATCCGACGGGCGCGTCCGCTGGGTGCTGGGGTCGATGGGTCCGGGCACCAAGCTGCCGACCCTCGGGCACACGACCTACGCGCACCTCAAGGAGACCTTCGCGCTCCAGGCGCTCGGGCTGATCGACGGGGGCGCCGACGCGTTCCTCGTCGAGACGAGCCAGGACCTGCTGCAGACCAAGGCCGCGGTGAACGGCTGCCGGCAGGCCATCGTCGAGCGCGGCATCCGCCTGCCGATCCTCGTCGAGGTGACCGTCGAGACCACCGGGACCATGCTCATGGGATCCGAGATCGGCGCCGCGCTCACCGCGCTCGAGCCGCTCGGCGTCGACGCGATCGGGCTGAACTGCGCGACCGGGCCCGCCGAGATGAGCGAGCACCTGCGTCACCTCTCGAAGCACTCGCCGGTGCCCGTCGCGTGCATGCCGAACGCCGGGCTGCCGGTCCTGACCGCCGACGGGGCGCACTACCCCCTGACGCCCGCCGAGCTCGCGACCGCGCACGAGCAGTTCGTGCGCGAGTTCGGGCTCGGCCTGGTCGGCGGCTGCTGCGGCACGACGCCCGAGCACCTCCGGGCGGTCGTCGAGCGGCTGCGGCCCGATGGGGGCGTTTCGACTCGCGTTGCTCGCTCGACGACCGAAGGGGAGCCCCCGGTCGTCGAGCGAGGGAGCGAAGCGACCGAGACGAAACGCACGAGCCGCGCGATCGACCCCGACCCGGGCGTCTCGAGCCTCTACCAGCACGTCCCGTTCGACCAGGACGCCTCGTACCTCGCGATCGGCGAGCGGACGAACGCGAACGGCTCGAAGGCGTTCCGCGAGGCGATGCTCGCCGAGAACTGGGACGACTGCGTCGAGATCGCGCGCAACCAGATCCGCGTCGGCGCGCACCTGCTCGACGTCTGCATCGACTACGTCGGCCGCGACGGCGTCGCCGACATCCGCGAGGTCGTGTCGCGGTTCGCGAGCGCCTCGACCCTGCCCCTCGTCGTCGACTCGACCGAACCGGCCGTGCTCAGCGCCGGGCTCGAGCTCATCGGCGGCCGCCCGGTCGTGAACTCGGTGAACTACGAGGACGGCGACGGGCCGGACAGCCGGTTCGGCCGCATCATGCCGCTCGTGAAGGAGCACGGCACGGCCGTCATCGCGCTCACGATCGACGAGCAGGGCCAGGCGCGCACGACCGAGGGCAAGGTCGCGATCGCGACCCGGCTCATCGACGAGCTCGTGGGCGAGTGGGGCCTGCGCGCGTCCGACATCATCGTCGACTGCCTCACCTTCCCGATCGCCACGGGCCAGGAGGAGACCCGGCGCGACGCCATCGAGACGATCGAGGCGATCCGCGCGATCAACCGGAAGTACCCGGGCATCCACACCACGCTCGGCGTCTCGAACGTGTCGTTCGGCCTCAACCCGGCCGCGCGCAGCGTGCTGAACTCGGTGTTCCTGCACGAGGCCGTCGAGGCCGGCCTCGACTCCGCGATCGTGGACGCCGCGAAGATCGTGCCGCTCGCGAGCGTGCCCGAGGAGCAGCGAAAGGTCGCGCTCGACCTCGTCTGGGACCGCCGCGAGTTCGACGCCGACGGCAACCTGACCTACGACCCGCTCGCCACGATGCTCGACCTCTTCGCGGGCGTCGACACCGCGGCCCTGCGCGACCAGCGCGCCGCCGAGCTCGCGGCGCTGCCGGTCGGCGAGCGCCTCGAGCGGCGGATCATCGACGGCGAGCAGAAGGGCCTCGAGGCCGACCTCGACCTCGCGCGAGAAGGCGGCCTGACGGCGCTCGAGATCATCAACGTCCACCTGCTCGAGGGCATGAAGGTCGTCGGCGAGCGGTTCGGGTCGGGCGAGATGCAGCTGCCGTTCGTGCTCCAGTCGGCCGAGACCATGAAGGCGGCCGTCGCGCTCCTGGAGCCGCACATGGAGAAGGCCGAGTCCTCCGGGAAGGGCACCATGGTCATCGCGACGGTCCGCGGCGACGTGCACGACATCGGCAAGAACCTCGTCGACATCATCCTGACCAACAACGGCTACAAGGTGGTCAACCTCGGCATCAAGCAGCCGATCGCCGACATCATCAAGGCCGCCGAGGAGCACGGCGCCGACGTCATCGGCATGAGCGGCCTCCTCGTGAAGTCGACCGTCGTGATGAAGGAGAACCTCCAGGAGCTGAACGCGCGCGGGCTCGCGAAGCGCTGGCCGATCATCCTCGGCGGCGCCGCGCTCACGCGCACCTATGTCGAGGACGACCTGGCGTCGCTCTTCGACGGCGAGGTCCGGTACGCGCGCGACGCGTTCGAGGGGCTCGCGCTCATGGAGCCGCTCGTGAAGGTCGCGCGCGGCGCCGCGGTCGACGAGGTCGGCCTGCCCCCGCTGAAGAAGCGCATCCACGCGTCCGGCTCCCGGCTCACGCTCACCGAGCCCGAGCAGATGCCCGCGCGCTCGGACGTCGCGGCCGACAACCCGGTGCCGGCCCCGCCGTTCTGGGGCACGCGGATCGTGCGCGGCCTCGCACTCGCCGACTACGCCGCCTTCCTCGACGAGCGCGCGACGTTCATGGGCCAGTGGGGCCTGAAGCCGGGGCGCGGCGAGGACGGGGCATCCTATGAGCAGCTGGTCGAGCGCGAGGGCCGGCCGCGCCTGCGGTACTGGCTCGACCGGATCCTGGGCGAGGGCATGCTGGATGCCTCGGTCGCGTACGGGTACTTCCCGGTCGTGTCCGAGGGCGACGACCTGATCGTGCTGCACCACGGCGACGACCCCGACGGCGCGCTCGGCGTGCCGGGCCTGCTCGCACCCGACGGCGGGTCGGACGGCGCCCTCGGCGCCGAGCGCCTGAGGTTCCACTTCCCGCGCCAGCGCCGCGACCGGCACCTGTGCCTCAGCGACTTCGTGCGCTCGCGCGAGAGCGGGCAGGTCGACGTGCTGCCGGTGCAGCTCGTCACCGCGGGCGCGAAGATCGACCAGGTCACCGCCAAGCTGTTCGCCGAGGACCGCTACCGCGACTACTACGAGCTGAACGGCCTCGTCATGCAGCTCACCGAGGCGCTCGCCGAGTTCTGGCACGGGCGCATCCGCGAGGAGCTCGGGCTCGCGGGCGAGGACCCGACGGACGTCGCGGGCCTGTTCAAGCTCGAGTACCGGGGCGCCCGCTTCTCGCTCGGCTACCCGGCGTGCCCCGACATGGAGGACCGCCGCAAGGTCGTCGAGCTCTTGAAGCCCGAGCGCATGGGCGTCGAGCTCAGCGACGAGCTGCAGCTGCACCCCGAGCAGTCGACCGACGCGTTCGTCTTCCACCACCCGGAGGCGAAGTACTTCTCGGTGTGAGCGGGCGGCTCACCCCGCGAGCAGCGACTGGACGACCCACGCCCCGGCGACGGTCGCGGCGACGCCGGCCATCGCCGCGAGCAGGCCCCGGCCCACGCGCCGGGATCGCTCGGCGACCTCGCGGCGCCGGGCGGCGCAGTGGAGGGCGTCGAACTCGGCCGCGAGCAACGCGCCGTCCTCGCGCGTGACGAGCGACGACGGTTGCCGCTGCCAGGTGCCGGGCAGGACCGCGGCGGCGACGATCCGATCGAGCTGGGCGTCGGAGTACCGGCGTCCGGTCGGCAGCGTCGCGAGCAACTCCGCGTCGGTGACGACGTGCAGTGCGATGTCGCCGCCGTCGGGCGGGGACGCGAACGCGATGCGGCCCGCGCCGACGACCGCGACGACGCCGATCGCCTCGACCGGGAAGCCGACCGCGGTGGTCAGCAGCCGGGCGGCGCGCTTCGCCTCGTGGACCGCGGTGCGCAGGTGGGGGACGCGTCGGCCGCCGACCATCGAGGTCCGTCCGCAGACCCGGACCGACCTCCCCGGGCGGTGCAGCGTCGTGATCGCCACGACACCGGGCGGACCGACGAGCACGTGGTCGATGTCGGCCTCGCCCGCGCCGACCGGCACCGAATGGAGCACGAGCCACTCGGGGCCGACGTGGGCGAGGATCGCGCCGACGAGGCGTTCGCCGTGGACCCCGTCGTCTCGGGTGCGCTCGCCGGTCGGGATCCGTCCGTCCGGGTCGTCCTTCGCGTGGCGGACCGCCTCGACCATGAGCGCGTGCGCGGGCACCCGGTCGCGGAGGTCGCTCGCCGTCCGGCGGCCCGGCACGGGCGTGGTCGGCGGCGAGGCGTGCATGGGACCCAACGCTAGGCCGCGCGGCGCGCCGTGCCGATTCCCCAGAACGCGGGACGTGCCCGGTCAGGCAGGCGCGCGGGACGCGCGCGGTTCAGGTCAGGCGCGCGGCGCGCGCGGGGTCCGGGTCAGGCGCGCGGCGCGCGCGGGGTCCGGGTCAGGAGCGCGGCGCGGCGACCGACCGCCGGTCGGTGGCACTCGGCGGGACGGCGCGGGAGGAGCCTCGGGATCCGTCGCGGGCGCCCGCTCCCGCACCCGGGCGGTCGTCGACGACCGCGCGCCGCAGCGCCGCGAGCGCGGCGGGCCCGGCGACGACGAGGCCGACGACCGAGGTGATCGCACGCAGGGTGTCCCAGCTCGCGGTCGACGTGACGAGCGAGTAGAGCAGGAAGCTGCCGAGGTTCTGCGCGAGCGGGGCATCCGGCACGTAGGAGATGCCGGCGCCCGCGCCGACCGCGAACGGCCAGAACCACAGGTTCATCACGAGGCCGAACGCGTACGACGCGACCACGCCGTAGGCCGACAGCAGCGCGATCTCGCGGCCGCGCGCGCGCCGCGCGCGTGCGGCGCGCGTTCCCGGATCCCGGGCGTCGCGCCCGACGCGACCGCGTGGGAGCAGGCCCGCGCCCGCACCGACCCAGCCGCACGCGAACGCCTGGAACGGGGTCCACGGGCCGAACCCGCCCTGCATGGTCGAGGACAGCAGGATGACGAGCACGCCGAGGAGGAATCCGAACCGTGCGCCGAACACGCGTCCGCCGATGATGAGCAGCACGAACACGGCCTCGACGCCGCCGACGCCGGTGCCCGCGACGCGGACGGCCGCGCCGACCGCGGCGAGCGTGCCGAGCAGCGCGAGCACGCGCGCCGAGCGCACCGACTCGTCGAGCGCGACGACGAGCACCGCGAGCGCGAACGGCGCGAGGGCGAGCGCCGCGACGGGCGCGGCCGCCTGGGCCTGGGACGGGAGGGCCGGCGCGAGCAGCGGCCAGGCGAACGCGGCGACGGCGGCGAGCGTGCCGAGCGCGAGGACGACGCCCGTGAGGCGGTCGCGGAGGGGGCGGCCGATGCCGGGTCGGTCGCGGCCGGGGCGGCCGCGGTGCGAGCGCCCGCGGACCCCGCCCGGTCCGGCGTCGGACGCCGTCGGCGGTTCGGCGCTCGCACCGTCCGCGCTCGCACCGTCCGCGCTCGCACCGGTCGCGCTCGCACCGCCGGCGGTCGCGATCGACGCGTCGGATGCCCCGGCGGCGGTCTCCTCGGGCATCGCCGCCGCCTGCGCGCCGGGTGCGTCGAGCGACCGGTCGTCGCCCCGCTCGAACAGGTCGGCTCCCGGGTCCCCGCCGACGACGCCCGCGCGGACGGGCACGATCCGGTCGGCCAGCGCATCCGCGAACGCGCGGTCGTGGGTCGCGACGACGACCGCCCCGCCCCGGCCCGCGACCGCGATGAGCGCACGGGACACGAGCCGTCGGGCGTCCGCATCCAGGCCGCGCGTCGGCTCGTCGACCAGCAGCACGCTCGGGTCGGCCGCGAGCTGCACCGCGAGGGCGAGGCAGCGCCGCTCGCCGGCCGAGAGGTCGCGAGGGTGCCGGGCGAGCAGCCGATCGGCGGCCGCCCCGTCGACCCCGAGGAATCCGAGGAACCGGCTCGCGGTCGTGCCCGGCTCCGCGCCGGACCCGCGATCGGCACGACGGCACTCCTCGGCGGCGGTGAGCGTCACGAACAGGTCGTCGGACGCCTCGGGGACGAGCGCGACCGACGCGCGTCGTTCGCGATCGTCGAGCCGCGCCGCGTCGAAGCCGCCGACGTGCACCGTGCCACGGGCGGTCGGCAGGGCCGTCGCGACGAGCAGGCTCGACTTGCCCGCGCCGTTCGGGCCCGCGAGCGCGACGATCTCGCCGGGGGCGACCTCGAGCGAGGCATCCTCGACCGCGGTGCGGCCCGCGTGCACGACGGTCAGGCCGCTGACCCGGAGCACCGGCTCGACGGCGCCCGACGGCAGCGCGCGCCGCAGCGCGGCGGCGGGGGCATCCATCGCGGCCGGGTCGGCGTCCGGGGCGCTCGCCGCGCTCGGCGTCCGGCCGGGGGCCTCCCCGGGCTCGGCCGAGCGGAGCGGCCGCAGCCGGCCGCCCTCGATCTCGAGCGCGACGTCGGCGACCGGCGCGAGCTCGGCGACGCGGTGCTCCGCGACGACGACGCACACGCCCGCCTCGTGCGCGAGCGCGCCCAGCAGGTCGGCGACCCGTCGTCGCGCGGCGCGGTCGAGGTCGGCGAGCGGTTCGTCGACGAGCACGAGCGACGGCCGTTCGACGATCGCCGCGGCGATCGCGACGAGCGTCGCCTCGCCCGCCGACAGCGCGCGGATGTCCCGGTCGAGCAGGTGCGCGACGCCCACGTGCCCGGCGACCTCGCGCACCCGGTCGGCGACGATGACGGGTGCGACGCCGCGGACGTCGAGCGCGAAGCCGATCTCGGCGTGCACGGTCTCGCTCGCGAACCCCGAGCGGGGATCCTGGCGGACCACGCCGACGAAGCCCGCGGTCTCGCGGGGCGGGACGGCCGCCCGATCCACGTCGCCGACCCGCACGACGCCCGAGAGCGACCCGCCCTCGGCGTGCGAGAACATGCCGCTCAGCGCGTCGAGGAGGCTCGACTTGCCGGAGCCCGTGGGCCCGGCCACGAGCGCGAGCGTGCCGGGCGCGAGCTCGAGGTCCCCGACCTCGAGGGTCCAGCCGTCGGGGCGCCGGAGCACCGCATCGTGCGCGACGACGGGGCGCGCGCACGCGCCCTCGACCCGTCGGCTCGCGGTGAACCCGCGCACCTCCATCGCGGCCGCGACCGCGAGCGCCCGCTCGACCGTGCGCTCGAAGACCGGGACGAGCAGGGTCGCCGCGCCGCGTTCGCCGCGGAGCCGGCGGGCGAGGCGCACGGCGCGCACGGCGTCGCCGAGACCGGGGAAGGTCGCCCACGCGATCACGAGCGCGCGCGACAGCCCGCTCACCGGTCCGCGGCGCGCGGCGCGCGCGAACACCCTCGACAGGTCGACGACCGCGTTCAGCACGCCGAACGCGAGGATCACGAGCGCGATGGGCAGGGCGCTCGCGACCGCCACCCCGATGCCGCCGACCGTGATCGGCCCGAACAGCACGACGTGCGCGAACGGATCGGGCAGCCGCACGGCGGGCAGGTCGAGCAGCACCGCGCCCGAGCCGTCGAGGCCGTGGAAGAGCGCGCGATACGCGACCCGGAGGACGATGAACCCGGCGGCGAGGATCGCCGCCTGGCGGATCGGACCGGGCCGGTATCGCAGCATCAGCCGATCACGAGGTCGGCGACGCCGGCTGGTCGTTCAGGGTGAACAGCAGCTCGAGCGAGTCGCCCGGGGCGACCTCGAGCGTCTCGAGACCCTCCTGCGCGTAGCCCCACTCGCCGTCGGCGGGCCTCACCCACAGCGACCAGTAGGCGAACGCGGCCGGCATCGAGGCGCACGCCTCGTGGTACTCGGTGCCGTCGGGGGCGGGGATCGCGAGGTCCTCCGCGGGGACGCCGTTCACGCGGCACACCACCTGGTCGCCGTACTCCTGGGTGCCCTCGGTCGTGACGCCCGCCTCGGCGAGCAGGTCGGCGGCGAGCACGGGGGCGTCGGCGTCGACGCACGTGCTGAGCGAGGGGTCGTCGGGGGTCTCGAGGTCGGCGGTGTCGACGATGACGACGACGCCCGCGCAGTCGCCCGCGTCGGTGCTCTCGGCGGCCTCGGCGGTCGGCGACGGCGTGACGGCATCGGATGCCTCGGGGGCGGCGGAGGAGCAGCCGGCGAGGCCGAGCAGGGCGAGGGACAGGGCGGCGAGGGCGAGGGGGGCGCGCGAAGTCATCCGCCCAGCCTATGGGCGCCCGCGGTCGCGGATCGTCTCGTTTCGCTCCGGGTCGCCCGCCCGCGCGACCGGCGCGTCGAGCGGCCGGCGCGGCGGCCGGGACCGCGGCCGGGGCGGCGGCCGGGGCGGCCGCTCAGTACCATCCGGCCGATTCGATGTGCGCCCAAGCCCCGCACGGGTCGCCGTACCGGCCATGGATGTAGTCGATGCCCCACGAGATCTGGGTCGCGGGGTTGGTCTGCCAGTCGGCGCCGTGCGAGGCCATCTTCGAGCCGGGCAGGGCCTGCGGGATCCCGTAGGCGCCGTTCGCGTTCTGGGCGTACACGTTCCAGTGCGACTCGTAGTCCCACACCGCGACGAGGCATCCGAACTGGTCGTCGCCCCACCCGTAGCGTGCGGCGCCCATCTCGCGGGCGATCTGCTGCGCCTCGCTCGGGTTGGCGGGCGGCCGGGGCGTCGATCCGCCCGAGGCCCCGCCGGCGCCCGCCTCGGCGGCGGCGCGGGCCGCGGCCTCCTCGGCCGCCTTCCGCGCGGCCTCCTCGGCGGCCCGGCGCTCGGCCTCGACGCGGTCGAACTCCGCGACGGCGGCGCTCACGTCGGCGGACTGCGCCTGGGCCGCCGCGACGAGTTCGTACACGCGCGCCGGGGAGATGAGGTCGGCCGCGCCGAGCTGGTCGAGCGTCGCGGCGAGCGGTGCGGCATCGGCCTTGCCCGCGGCGGCGGCCACGACGGCGGTCGCCTGGGCGATCGCGGCGTCGGCCGCTCCGGTCGCGCGGGCGTGCAGGATGTCCGAACCGACCGCGAGCTGCGTGCGGTCGTTGGCCGCGGCGACCCGGAGCGCGGCGGTCTCGGCCTCCGATCGCGCGGCCGCGTCGGTCGCACTCAGCATGAAGCCGGTGCCCGCGGTGAGCGCGAGGCCGGCGACCGCCAGGGCGGCGACGACGCGGGCGGTCCACGTGGAACGGGTCCCCCGACCCGAGGCGGTGCTGTTCGTCATGCGTTCCCCCGGGGCCGCGCACCCGCCGGCGCATCGACCCGTCTCTGTTCGGCCGCGGGTCGCAGGACCCGGGCAAGTCCAGTTCCGTGCACCCTACGCGAGGCCCGCTCAGGTCACAAGTCGGTAACGGACGCAGTGGCCGGCGGGTCGCGCGGGGTGCCGACCGGCCGCGCCGGCTGCTCGACGGGCGGCCTGCGGCGGTCCGCCGCGGGCCCCGGAGCCCGGAAGAACGGCCGATCACGTTCGGATCACGAATTCAGACACCCCCGAACTGGGTGGCCGGGACACCGGCTGGACCGGTTAGTCTGCGAGGCCAAGACGTGCGATGGCACGCCGTGTCGAAGATGGGGGCCTACCCATGACGATCCGGACGGCCGAACACCAACGGCCGACACACCACCTCATCCACATCTCCGATCTCCACCTCCGCGCCGACTCCGACGGCGGACCCGCCGACGGCGCCTCGCACCTGCGACGGATGCTCGAGGAGATCGAGGAATCCGGTCGACCGGTCGACGCCGTCGTGTGCACCGGCGACCTCGCCGACCGCGGCGAACCCGACGCGTACCGGATGCTCCGCGCCATCGTCGACCCGGTCCTCGAGCGCCTCGGAGCCCAGGCGATCTGGGTCATGGGCGACCACGACGACCGGGCGGCCTTCCGCGAGCACCTGCTCGACCAGCCGCCGGGCATGCACCGCCCCGTCGATCGCGTCTACGAGCTCGGCGGGCTGCGCGTCATCACGCTCGACACCACCGCGCCCGGAGCACGGTACGGCGAGCTCGCCGACGCCCAGCTCGACTGGCTCGCCGAGGAACTCGCGACGGATGCCCCGGACGGCACGCTCCTCGCGATGCACCATCCGCCGCTGCCCGGCGCGACGGACCTCGCCGCCGCCGACGAGCTGCACGGCCAGCGCGCGCTCGCCGAGGTCGTCGAGGCCAGCGACATCCGCTCGATCCTCGCCGGCCACCTGCACCACCCGGCGAGCGGCGTGTTCGCCGGCATCCCGGTCTCCGTCGCCTCGTCCGCGAGCTGGACGGTCGACCTCCACGCGCCGGTCGGCGCGGTGCGCACGCGCGACGGCGCGCAGTCGTTCAACCTCGTGCACGTCCACCCCGATGCCGTGCTGCACTCGGTCGTGCCTGTCGGCGCGTTCCCGCTGCTCGCGGGGGTCGACGCCGCCGAGGTCGCGATCCGGCTCGAGGCGGCCGGCGTGCGGATCGCCGACCCGGCCCCGCACATCACGGCGACCGGGCCGACCCGCGACGAGATCGACGCGATGCTCCACCGGGCCGGCGCGGAGACGCAGCCGATCCACCTGCTGTGATCGCGCCGTACGCGATCGACCCGCGGTGATCGCGCCGCACCCATCGCCGCCGTGATCGCGCCGCACCCGGTCGCCCGTGGCACCGAGGGCGCGTAGCCTCGGAACCGACGGGGGGAGTGCGCATGGCCGGACGCGACGGCGCGGTCATCGCGGCGCGTCCGCCCATCCGCGACGCCGACCTCGACGCGATCGTCGTCGGGTCCGGCCCGAACGGGCTCGCCGCGGCCGTCACGCTCGCGCGCGCCGGGCTCGCCGTCCGCGTCATCGAACGCGAGGCGACCGTCGGCGGCGGCGCCCGCACGCTCGAGCTCACCCTGCCCGGCTTCCGGCACGACCGCTGCTCGGCGGTGCATCCGCTCGGCCTCGCCTCCGGGTTCTTCCGCGCGTTCGGGCTCGAACGGCGGATCGGGTTCGCCGTGCCCGACCTCTCCTACGCGCACCCGCTCGACGGCGGACGCTCGGGCCTCGCGTGGCGCGACCTCGACCGCACGGTCGCCGGGCTCGGCGTCGACGGCGCGGCGTACCGGCGCCTGATGGGGCCGCTCGCGCGGCGCGCGGACCAGGTCGCGCGCTGCACCGGCTCGTCGCTCGTGGGCGTGCCGAGGCATCCGCTCACCGTCCTCCGATTCGGCTTCAGGGCGCTCTGGCAGGGCGGTCCGGGATGGGACGCCGGCTTCGCGGGCGACGTCGCCCCCGCGATGGTCACCGGGCTGGCCGCGCACGCGATCCTGCCGCTGCCGAGCCTCGGCGCGGCCGGCGGGGCACTCGCGCTCGGCGCGTACGCCCACGCGCGCGGCTGGCCGATCCCCATCGGCGGCAGCCAGGCGATCACCGACGCGATGGTCGACGACCTCGTCGCGCACGGCGGCGAGGTCGTGACCGGGCACGACGTGCGCTCGCTCGCCGAGCTCCCGCCCGTGCGGGCCGTGCTCCTCGACACGAGCGCGCGCGCCCTCGCCCGCCTCGCGGCCGACCGCCTGCCCGAGCGGTACCTCCGCACGCTCGACGGGGTGCGCATCGGCAACGCGGTCGCGAAGGTCGACTTCGCGCTCTCGGAGCCGGTCCCGTGGGCCGATCCCGAGCTCCGGAACGCGGGCACGCTCCACCTCGGCGGCACGCGCGCCGAGATCGCCGCCGCCGAGAACGCGGTCGGGCGCGGCCGCCATCCGGATGCCCCGTACGTGCTCGTGTCGCAGCCGAGCCGGTTCGACCCGTCGCGCGCGCCCGAGGGTCGCCACGTGCTGTGGGCGTACACCCACGTGCCGCGCGGCTCGGGCGTCGACCGCGCCGAGGCGGTGATCGCGCAGATCGAACGGTTCGCGCCCGGATTCCGGGACACGATCCTCGCGGTCTCGAGCGGCACCGCGGTCGACACCGAGCTGCACAACCCGAACTACCTCCTCGGCGACATCGCGACGGGCGAGCCCGACCTCCGCCAGCTCGTGCGGCGCCCCGTGCTCTCCGCCGACCCGTGGCGGACCCCCGCCCGCGGCGTCTACCTCGCGTCGGCCGCCGCGGCGCCCGGCCCCGGCGTGCACGGGCTCGCCGGCTGGTACGCGGCGCGCAGCGCCCTGCGCCACGAGTTCGGGCTCTCCTGGACCCCGCGCCTCGCACCGGAGTCCGTCTGAGCCGACGCGGTGCGGGCCGACGGGGTCAAAGGTCGACGACCTCGAGGTCGACCTCGACCGGGCCGCCGGCGACGAGCCCCTCGGCCTTCCGCACGGACTGCTTCACCGGCAGCACGTACGCGCCCCGCTTGGAGTCGGGGAACACCGAGGTCGTCCACCGGGTGCCGCCGACGCGGACGCGCACCTTCACCGCCCCGAAGCCGCGCGGCATGCGCGGCACCTCGCGGATGTCGGCGCTCGCCTCCTCGGGGAGGGAGACGAAGAACCATCCGCCCTGGGCCTCCCACTCCCAGAGCGGCGCGGTGAACGTGAAACGCATGCCCGCACGTTATCGCGTCGGTCCGACGGGGCTCAGCCCCGTCTTCTCGCCGCGTGCTGCGCCCGGATCGCCCGGATCGAGAGCTGCACGATGACGAACGCCAGCAGCACGACGAAGAGCCACGTCGCGACGTCCGGCGAGAGCCAGAACGACATCGCGACGCCGCCGAACGACGCGACGACCGCCGCGATGCCGACCGTGAGCCCCTGGCGCAGGTCCACGAGCTTCGCACGCACGTTCGCGACCGTGCCCGTGATCGAGGTCGGGATCATGACGAGCAGCGACGTGCCCTTCGCCACGAGGTCGCCCATCCCGAACCCGCCGATGAAGACCGGCACCATGATCAGCCCGCCGCCGATGCCGAACAGGCCCGACGCGATGCCGACGAACAGCCCGAACCCGAGCAGGAGCACCGCGATGAGCGGGGTGATCTCGATGTGCGCCTCGCCGCGCTCGGGCACGTCGACCAGCAGCATGCGGATCGCGATGAGCACGAGCAGTGCGATGAAGCCCCAGCGGAGCACGGTGAGCGGCAGGCGCCGCAGCAGCAGCGCGCCGATCCAGGACCCGGCGATGCTGCCGATCGCGACGAAGAGCGCCGCGAGCCAGTCGACCTGGCCGCCGACGAGGTAGCCGATCGAGCCGGCGATCGACGCCGGGAGGATCGCCGCGAGCGACGTCGCCGAGGCGCGCCGTTGGTCGAGGCGCGCGAGCCACATCAGCAACGGCACCATGATGATGCCGCCGCCGACCCCGAACAGGCCCGAGAGGAACCCGCCGGCCAGGCCGATCACGACGAGTCGGAGCACGCCGACGGGGGCTTGGGACTCGGCGGGTGCGGGGGAGGTCACCCGCCCAGCGTAACGGGGCGTCACACGAGCGGATGCCTCAGCCGGGGGCGACCTCGTCGCGCCACGAGTGCTGCGGGGCGAAGCCCAGCTCGCGCCGCGCCTTGTCGATCGACAGCAGGGTGTCGTTCACGCCGAGGTCGCCGCGCACCTCGACGCCGGGGAACACCTCGGCGACGAGCTCGGCGTTCGGCCGGGACATGACGGTGTCGGCGGCCGCGATCACGTACCGCTCGAAGCCGGGCTTCGCGTTCCGCAGGGCGAGGCTCACCGCCTGTGCGCCGTCGCGCGCGTCGATGTAGCCCCAGAGGTTCCACTTGCGCAGTCGTGCGTCGGCGTCGAACGACGGGAACGCCGCGTAGTCCTCGGGGTCCATGACGTTCGAGAACCGGAAGGCGGTGATCGAAAGCTCCGGATCCCACCGCACGAGCTGGATCGCGAGCTGCTCCTCGAGGTGCTTCACGAGCGAGTAGGTCGACTCGGGGCTGGTCACGTCCTCGTCGACCGGGATGTAGGGCGGCGGCACGTCGAACGGGAGTCCGAGCACGGTCTCGCTCGACGCCGTCACGACCCGCTTCACGCCGAGCCGCCGCGCGGCCTGCAGCACGTGGTAGGTCGACAGCAGGTTGTTGCGGAAGGTCGCGACGTCGTTCACGAGTCCGGGCGCGGGGATCGCCGCGAGGTGCACGATCGCGTCGGTGCCCGAGTGCTGCTCGTCGATGCCCGCGAGCGCGTCGATCACCTGCCCGTAGTCGGTGAGGTCGACGTGGACGACCGCGCCGCGCTCGCCGAGTCGGTCGACGTTGACGACCTGGTGGCCCTCCTCGCGGAGGGTTCGGACGACGGTGCGGCCGAGCTTGCCCGAGCCGCCGGTGACCACGATGCGCATGGTCCCCAGTCTCCCACCGCGAAGGATGCCCCGCCCCGCGGCGTCGCCCGGCTCAGCGGCCCGTTCGACTGAGCTCGGGTCGCGTCGGGGCCGTCTTCGGCGCCGCATCGGCGACGGCCCCGCCGCCGGCGCCCGGGTCGTTCGCCGGACCCGCGCTCCGTCGGAACAGCCGTGATGCCGTCCGCGCGATGGCGAGCACGATCCAGCCGATCCCGACCGCGGCGACGCCGATGGCCGCGCCGATCGAGTTCGCGAGCAGGTCGCGCGGGTCGGAGATCCGGTCGTCGAGGGGGATCTGGACGAGCTCGATCGCGACGCTGACGCCGATGGCCGCCGTGAGCGCGCCGAGCCAGCGGCGCGGGCCGAGCAGCAGCGCGAAGAGGGCCGCGAGCGGCACGAACATCGCCACGTTCGCGACGAACTCGCGCGGCGAGCCGATGGCCCACGTGTCCGGGTCGACCCAGATGGACGGCGTCAGCACGCCGTACTCGGCCTCCCAGCCGATCGGGTGCCACGACACCGTGCCGAGGGTCGCCCAGGCGACGACGGCGAGGTACGCCGCGGTGGCGAGGGCGAGCACGGCGCGGCGGGTCATCCTCCAACCCTGTCGCGGCTCGCTACGAACCGGCCCCACATATCCGGGCGATTCGCTGGGAGTTCGCCCGACGCGGGTGCGCCGTTCCGGAACCGCGCTCAGGCCTGGCCGGAGATGTTCACCAGCCAGCCGATGCCGAACCGGTCGGTGAGCATGCCGAACGCGTCGCCCCACGGGGCGACCTCGAGCGGCTCGACGATCGTCGCGCCCTCGGAGAGCTGCGCCCAGTAGCCGCGGAGCGTGGCATCCTCGTCGTTGCCGCCGGACAGCGAGATCGAGAAGCCGACGGGCTGCTGGTACGGGACGCCGGCGGGCGTGTCGGCCGCCATGAGCGTGAGCCCGGGGCCGTTGAGCTGCCCGTGCATGAGCTTGTCGGCGTCGGGCCCGTCGCCCTGCCCGTACTCGCCGAACGTGCTCGTGAGGAGTTCGCCGCCGAAGACCGAGTGGTAGAACTCGAGCGCCTCGCGGGCGTTCCCGTCGAAGTTGACGTAGGGGTTCAGCGTGACCGTCATGATGTCGTCCCTTCGTGTGCGTCGTATCGGTGCGTCGTCGCGTGCGCGGTCTCGTGCGCCGTCGCCACGGGCGATTCTGCTCCTCGCGACCGACATCCGCGAGGGGGCAGGAACCGGGGACGGCCCGGCGTGCGCGACGGGTCCGCCCCGGACGTGCGACGAGGGGCGGCCGCGCGTTCGCGCGACCGCCCCTCGATCCGTGGGCGACCCGGAGGTCAGGCGACCGGTTCGCCGCCGACGGTGACGGTGCCCGCCCGCGCGGCGTTGCCCGCGGCCGCGCCGCCGACGACCGACCCGAGCAGGTCGCGGATCGTGAGGCCCATGGTCGAGCCGAGCATGGCGTCGACCTCGGTGATGCCCGAGACGGCGTTGCGGGCGAGCTGGCTCGCGCCGTCGGTCGACACGACCGTGAGCTGGTCGATGTTGCCCATGGGCGCGGCGAGTTCGCGGGCGAGCGCGGGCAGCACCTCGATGAGGCGCATCTGGAGGAGCGCCTCGGACTGCTCGGCGACCGCCTCGGCCGCGGCCTTGGTCGCGGATGCCTCGGCCTGGCCCCTCGCGTGGATCGCCTCGGCCTCGGCGGCGCCTTCGGAGGCGAGCGCCTCGGCGGCGGCGCGACGCGCGTCGCGGTCGGCCTCGGCCCGGAGGCGTGCGGCCTGCGCGGCGGCCTCGGCGGTCACGCGCACCTTGTACGCCTCGGCGTCGGCGACCGCGTTCACCTCGCTCTCGAGCTCGGCCTTGCGCAGGCTCGCCTTCTTCTGCGCGGTGATCTCCTGCTGCGCGACGACCTCCTGCTGGCTGAGCGCCTCGGCGAGCGGCTTCGCGGCGGATGCCTCGGCCACGGCCTTGTCGGTCTGGCGCTGCAGCTCGGCCTTGCGCAGGGCGAGGGCGGCCTCGCGCTCGGCGACGGCCTGCTCGGCGGCGATCTGCGCCTCGCGGGACTCGCGCGTGGCCTGCGACTCGGCGACCTCGGCCTGCTTGCGGACCTTGGCCTGCTCGGCACGCCCGAGGTCCTCGATGTAGCCGTTCGAGTCGCTGATGCCCTTGATCTCGAACGAGTCGACGTCGAGGCCCTGGTTCTCGAGCGACTTGCGGGCGATGTCGAGCACCGCGGCGCTGAGCTCGTCGCGCTTGTTGATGATCGTGATGACGTCGGTGGCGCCGACCGAGGAACGCAGCGAGCCCGACAGCACCTCGAGCGCGAACCCGTCGATGTTCTTGTCCTGCCCGAGGAAGCGCTGCGCGGCGGCGCGGATGGCGGCGTCGGTGTCGCCGACCTTGACGATGGCGACCGCGTCGACGTTCATCGTGATGCCGTTCGCGGTCTGCGCGACGGCCTGGATGTCGATCGCGCGCGAGCGCAGCGAGATCTTGTGCGCCTTCTGGAAGAACGGCATGACCCAGACGCCCTGGCCGTGCACGACGCGCTGGCCCGACTGCTCGGTCTCGATGCCGTCGACGACTCGCCGCTTCGAGCGCTTGCCGGTGATGATCACCGCTTCGTCGGGGCTGACGTTCTTGTAGAGGACCTTCGCGTAGATCCACACGATGAGGACGATGACGGCGACGAGTGCGATGACGCCGAGGACGGGACTGAGGACGAAGAGCTCGGGCACGGAGCAGCGGATCCTTTCGGGGGACGGCCCCGCGGTGGGCCCCGGCGATGGGGCCCGCTCGGGCGCGGGGGGTGGTCGCATGCTACCGGGCGACGGACCGCAACGGGAGGGGATGCTCCGGATCCGGGGGCGCCGTCGGGACCTCAGCGCCCGCCGGTGCGCACGAGTCCGCTCTCGTACGCGAACACGACGGCCTGCACGCGGTCGCGGAGCGACAGCTTGGCGAGCGCGCGCGACAGGTAGGTCTTCACGGTCGTCTCGCCGAGGTACAGGTCGGCGGCGATCTCGGCGTTCGAGCGACCCGCCGCGACCCGGCGCAGCACGTCGCGCTCGCGCTCGGTGAGGGAGGCCGCGAGGCGCGCGAGCTCAGGGTCGACGCGCGGTGCGGATGCGAACGACTCGATGACCCGGACCGTGACGGCGGGGTCGAGCAGCGCATTGCCCTCGGCGACGCTCCGCACCGCCGCGAGCAGCTGCTCGGGCGGCGCGACCTTGAGCAGGAACCCGCTGACGCCCGCGCGCAGCGCCTCGGCGAGGTTCCGGTCGTCGTCGAACGTCGTGAGGATGATCACGCGCGCATCTCCCGCCGCGACGATCTCCCGGGCTGCGGCGAGGCCGTCGGCGCGGGGCATCCGGATGTCCAGGAGCACGACGTCCGGGCGCGTGCGCCGGACGACCGCGATCGCGTCGAGCCCGTCGGCGGCCTCGCCGACGACGACGAGGTCGGGCTGGTGCTCGAGCAGCATCCGCAGGCCCGCGCGGATCATCGCCTCGTCGTCGGCGAGCACGACGCGGATGGGCCGCGACGCACCGCCGGGGTCGAGGGCGTCGGATGCCCCGGTCATCGCGCCGCTCCCACCGGGAACTCGGCGCGCACGGCGAACCCGCCGTCGGGGTCGGGTCCGGCCTCGAATCGCCCGTCGAGCATCGCGAGCCGTTCGCGGAGGCCCACCAGTCCGTGCCCGCCCACGCCGTCGGCGGGCGCCGCGGCGTCCGCGCCGTCCGCCCGGCCGTTGCGCACCTCGAGGACGACGCGCTCGGGGCTCCGCTCGATGCGGACGTCGGCGCCCGCGCCGGGCGCATGGCGGAGCACGTTCGTGAGCGATTCCTGCAGCACGCGATAGGCCGACACGTCGACCGCGCGCGGCAGCGGGGCGCGCTCGCCGGTCTCGGTGAACGCGACGTCCAGGCCCGCGGCGCGCACCTCGTCGACGAGGTCGCCGGCCCGGTCGAGCGACGGGGGAGCCGCGGGTTCGGCCTCGTCGGCGCGGCGGAGGATCCCGACGACGCTGCGCAGCTCGGCGACGGACTCGCGCCCGAGCCGTTCGATGCCGCGGAGCATCTCGGCCTGCGGGGCATCCGGCGGCAGCGTCGAGCGCACCGCACCGACCTGGAGCGTCATGACGCTCACCGAGTGCGCGACCGCGTCGTGGATCTCGCGCGCGATGCGCTGGCGTTCCTCGACCAGGATCGCGTGCTCGCGCGCCTCGCGCTCGGCGTCGAGCGCCTCGGCGAGCCGGTGCGCGCGCTCGGCCCGGTCGCGCGCGCTTCGCGCGAGCAGGCCGACGGCCCATGACGCCCACGCCAGCATCGAGAAGAAGAGGTTCTCCCAGACGGCAGCGGCGAGGTCCCCGGCGTCCGCCAGGAGCGCGCCGATCGCGACGCCCGCGGTCGCGAGCAACTGGGCCGCGAGCGGCGCGATCCAGGAGCGCCGCAGCGGGCGACGGTACCCCGCCCAGCCGGGGAGCAGGAAGTACGCCGGGACGCCGACGCCGGTGGGCCCGTCGAGCCCGAGCACGACGCCGACCGGGAAGAGCGACGCCACGACCACGGTGCCGGCGATCGGCGCGCGGATCGCGAGCAGGGTGCCGCCGACCACGAGTGCGAGCACGATCGCGGGAGCGAGCGGCGCCGCGCGGAACACGGGGTCGAGCACGATCTCGAGGGTGCCGACGACCGCGAAGGCCGCCGCGGCGACGGCCGGCACGATCCAGTGCGCCCGTGGCATCGATCCCGGCATCGGCTCCTCCTCGGCGGCGCCCGCACGCCCGCGGGTCCGCGCCTCAACGGTAGGGCAGGGCCGGTCGGCCGCCGGTCATCCGAACGGATGACACGCGCGGCGTCCGGGTCGTCCGCGGGGTCGCCCGCTCGGGCCGCGGGAAGGCATCGGCCGCGACGGTGCCGCGCCTACCGTGATCGGCATCGCACCCGGTCCGGCACCACGCCGGCCGGGGGTCGCGATCGATCCGCACATCCATCCGCACCATCCATCCGCACCATCGAACCGCTCAGGAGGAGCCATGTCCCACGACCTCGCCGCCGAGGCATCCGTTCCGTCGGCCGCGCCGACCGCCACCGCGCCGGCCACCGGCGCCCCCGCCGCACCCGGGGGGCCGGCCCGCCCGAACCGCGCCCACCGCGCGCTCGCCGTCGCCGGCGGCGTCGCGCTGGTCGCCGGGCCGGCCCTGTTCTTCGCCGGACTCGCCACGTCGCCCGTCCAGGAGGGCATCGACAAGGCCTCGTACATCGAGTCGCTCGCCCGCGACTCGGTCCTCACGCAGGTCTCGGCGATCCTGCTGCACTACGGAAACCTGCTCATGGCGTTCGGCGTGCTCGCGCTGCCGTGGCTCGTGCGCGGCGTCCGGGGTGCGATCCCCGCGGTCGCTGGATCGCTGCTCGCCGCCCTCGCGCTCGCCGGCAACTCGGGCTCGCTCTTCGCCGACTGGATGCACCTCGAGCTCGGGCGCGCGCTCGCGCTCGACGACGCGGCGGCCGTGTCGGACGCCGTGTACTCCCACCCCATGTTCCAGCTCTCGTTCGGCATCGCGCCGCTGATCTCGCTGGGCCTGCTCGTCGCGGTGGTCGGCCTGGTCCGCGCGGGCGTCATCGGCTGGTGGGCGATCCCGGCGATCGTCGTCGGCTACGCCGGGATGCTGTTCCTGCCGTACTCGCTCCCGCTGCTGCCGGCGCTCGGCGCCGCGCCGATGCTCGCGGTGCTCGTCGTGGCGGGCGTGCGCGTGTTCGGCCGGCTGCGCGCGACGCGCGCGTAGTCCCCGGCCCCTCGGTCGAGGCGGATGCCCCGGGCGCACGAAGGTGCGTCCGGGGCATCCGCGCGTTCGGTGGCGGCGAGGGCTTCGCCCGACCCTGGCCCCTGGGGAGCGCGTCGCCTGCCCTGTCGGCCTGAGCTCGACCCCACTGCTGTGCCGCCATCTCGGCGATCGGCTCATCGAGCTCCATCTCGCCGCTCGGATGCCGCAACCCCGACATCGTCGGCGGGGCGAGCTTCGATCACCGGCCGGAACGGGATCGACGACGCGATCGCGAGCAGGATGAGCAGCGAGAACGCGAGCAGTGCGACCCAGACGCCCCGCGGCTCGGTCACCGCGAGGCGTGGTCCTGCGATGCCGAACGTCGTGAGCGTCACGCCGACGATCAGCAGGGCGCTGATCACGCCGCACACGATGCGCGCCCACAGCCGGCCTCGCCCCGAGATGGCGAATCCTCCGCCGATGGCGAGCAGCGCGACCGCCACCGCTCCTCCACCCAGACCCTGCGTGGCGAACGCCACGATGGCGCCGGGACGGAGCATCGGTGCGATGGCGAACGCTGCCGGCGCGGCACCGAGCCAACGCCAGCCGCGGCGTCCCCCGCTCAACCGAATCGTGTGCGCCCACCCCAGCAGGCCGCCGACGATCACTCCCGGGAGCAGAACGGCACCGAACGTGTCGAGCCAGCTGACGGTCGACCCGGAGCCGGCGAACTCGCTCATCACCGCGCGGAAGGATGCCGCCCAGGCGAGCCCGCAGAGGGCGCCGAGCGCGACGGTCGCCGTGACGCGGCGGCCGCTCATCGTCCCGCGACCTTCTCAGGCAGTCTCAAGAGCTTTCGAGCCGACATCAGCTCACCCCTCGTCGGTGCCGCTCGAACGGTGAGTCGACGTCTCTCTGGTCGGTGGAGTTTCTCGACACCGTGCGAGTTCAGCTGTTCGTGATTATGCCGCAGCGAGTTCCGGGATCGCGACCTCCTCTTGCGTGCTGCCGGATCGCCTGTCACCCCGCATGCGATCCGCGTTCCGGGGTTGACGCGACCGGCCGGCGGTGGTGTAATCAACGTATCAATTGATCAACGGAAAGGTTGACAATGCAGTTCGATCCCAGCGCCGAGACGCGACTCGACCGGGCGTTCCTCGCCCTGGCCGACCCGGTCCGCCGCGGGATCATCGCCCGGCTCAGCCGCGGACCGGCCACGGTCAACGAACTCGCCGAGCCGTTCGAGATCACCAAGCAGGCGGTCTCGAAGCACATCCAGGTCCTCGAGCACGCCGGGCTCGTCACCCGCACCCGAGACGCGCAACGCCGCCCGGTGCACCTCGCCCCGGCCGCCCTCGAGGACCTCACCGCCTGGATCGACCGCTACCGGCTGATCCACGAGCAGCGCTTCCGGTCGCTGGACGCGCTGCTCGCCGACCCGGGCGCGCCCGAATCCGGCGCGCACGCAGGCAAGGAGCAGGAATCATGAGCAACCCCGTCACCATCACGGCCCCCGAGGGCCTCCCCTTCATCGAGATCGTCCGCGAGTTCGACGCGCCGGTCGCCGCCGTCTTCGGCGCGCACCGCGACCCCGAGCTCGTCCGCCGCTGGCTCGGCCCGAACGGGTACGAGATGGACATCGAGGAGTGGGACTTCACGACGCACGGCGCCTATCGCTACGTGCACCGCGACCCCGAGGGCAACGCCTGGGGCTTCCACGGCACGTTCCACACCGTCCGCGACGGCGAGTTCGCCGTGCAGACCTTCGAGTTCGACGGCGTGCCCGACATCGTCGCGGTCGAGACGATCGCCTTCGAGGACCTCGGCGACGGCCGCACGCGGCTCGCCGTCCGGTCGACCTACCCGAGCGTCGAAGCGCGCGACGGCATGGTCCAGTCGGGCATGGAGCGCGGCCTCCGCGAGGGCTACGAGCGACTCGACGCGATCGTCGCGGAGGGGTGATCCGGATGTCCGAGCTGGACTGGACCCTCGAGGTCGTCATCGTCCCGGTGTCCGACGTCGACCGCGCGGTCGAGTTCTACCGCGACCGGGTCGGGTTCGCACTCGACCACGACACGCACGCGGGTGACCAGCGCTTCGCGCAGCTGACCCCCCGCGGCTCGGGCTGCTCGATCGTGATCGGCACGCTGACCTCGCAGAACGAGATGGCGCCCGGGTCGCTGAAGGGCGTGCAGCTCGTCGTCGCCGACGCCGAGGCCGCGCGCGCCGAGCTCGTCGGCCGTGGCGTCGAGTGCAGCGAGGTCATGGTGATCGACCCGCGCGACGGCGGCACCTTCTTCGGGTTCTCCGATCCCGACGGCAACAGCTGGGCGGTCCAGCAGATCCGCGCCCGCGCCGAGCGACCGCTCATCCCGCACGAGGCCAGGCAGCGCTTCGGCGCCGAGCAGGAGGCCTCCGACGGCGCCTGAGCGTCCCGCCGGTGGTTGAGCCTGTCGAAACCACGTGTTGGCTGTGGTGGTTTCGACACGCTCAACCACCGGCGGGGCTCGACCGCCGGTCGGCTCCTACTTCTTCCAGACCTGCACGACGCTCGGCCGCGGGCCGCCCCAGGCGCCGCCCGCGAGCGAGCCCGGCGCGGCGTAGTCGGGGAAGTACGACGTCTGTGCAGCCCACGTCCCGTTCTCCCCGGGGTGCTGGACCGCGACGTAGACCATGCGGTCCTCGTCGCGGATCACCGGACCGCACGTCTCGGACTCGCGCGGCACCGACAGGAACTGCTGCACGCGTCCGCGCTCCGGGCCCTCGAGCGGCACCTTGAACAGGCCGTCGCAGGTCCCGATCGTCGACGGCGCGCCGTCGGTCGAGATCCAGAGGTTCCCCTCCGAGTCGAACGCGACGTTGTCGGGGCACGAGATCGGCGACACCTTGTCGGCCGGGAAGCCCGCGAAGTAGGTCGAGGGGTTGGTCGCCGGGTCGCCGCAGAGCAGCAGGATGCTCCACCCGAACGTCGTCGCGCGGGCGTCGCCGCCGGCCTCGGTGATCTCGATCACGTGGCCGTCGCGGTTGTTCGAGCGGGGGTTCGCCTCGGTCGCGCCCTCCTTGCCCGCCTTGCCGCGGTCGGTGTTGTTGGTGCACGCGACGTACACGCGGCCGGTCCTCGGGTTCGGCTCGACGTCCTCGCAGCGGTCCATCTTCGTCGCGCCCACCGCGTCGGCCGCGAGGCGCGTGGTCACGAGCACCTGCTCGGTCGTGAAGCCGGGCACGTGGCTCACGCCGTCGACGACGAGCGGGATCCACTCGCCCGTACCGTCGAACGCGCCGTCGCCGGGCAGCGCGCCCGTCCCGGTGATCTCGCCCGCGGGTGAGTCGCCCGTGAACCGCGCGACGTACAGGCTGCCAGAGGACAGCAGCTGCTTGTTGCGGCGGCGCGCGGCGGGTAGCGGCGACTTCTCGTACCGGTTCGTCGAGACGAACTTGTAGAGGTAGTCGAACCGCTCGTCGTCACCCATGTACGCCGCGACGTGCCCCGACTTCCCGACGATGACGTTCGCGCCCTCGTGCTTCAGCCGGCCGAGCGCGGTGTGCTTCACGGGCGGTTCGTTCGGGGCGAGCGGATCGACCTCGACGATCCAGCCGAAGCGGTTCGGCTCGTTCTCGAAGCCCGGCGTCCGCGCGTCGAAGCGCGGATCGACGCCCTCCCATCCGCGCGCCGTCGCCTTGTCGACGAGGCCGTACCGGCGGTCGGCGTCACTCGTGCCCGCGGTGCGGAAGTAGCCGTTGAAGTTCTCCTCGCCGCTCAGGACCGTGCCCCACGGCGTCGTGCCGCCCGCGCAGTTGCCGAGCGTGCCGAGCACCTTCCGGCCGGTCGGGTCGGCGGCGGTCTTCAGCAGGTCGGAGCCTGCGGCGGGACCGTCGACGGCGAACTCGGTGCTCGCCGTGATGCGACGGTTGAGGGGCGCGCCGACGACGTACTTCCACGGCTTCCTCCGGCCGGTCCGGTACAGCTGCACGAGCGCCATGCCGTGCGCGGCCATCGCGACGCGGCGCTGCTCGTCGGCCTCGGCCTGGTCGGCCGCGGGCGGGAACATGATGTTCTCGTTCGTGTACTCCTGGTTCGCGACGAGCACCGCGGTATAGCCGAGCGGGCCCTCGATGATGTCGAGGTAGTCGTTGTTGTACCCGAACTGACGGGACTGCAGCTCGGCCGTCTGGTGCGCGGGGTCGAACGCGTCCTTCTTCGAGAACAGCGGGTCGCCCCAGCGGATGACCGGCGACCACGCGTACCCCGCGGGCACCACCAACGCGTCGGTCGCGGCGGCCTGCGGCGCGATCGGCGTGAACGGGAGCCTGCCCGACGCGGCGGGCGCCGCGAACGCGGCCGGGGCGTCGCCCGCGACGGACGAGCCGATCACGACCGCGGCGGCCCCGACGGCTGCGCCGGCCAGGAGGGTGCGGCGGCTCATGCTCGCCGAGGCGATGTCGCGGAAGTAGGCGTTCCCGGTCTCGTTCGGGACCGGGTGGAAGCACGCGTCGGCGCACTTCAGGTGGCAGGTCACCGGGCTGCGCTTGCCCAGCGCGTGCCCCTGCATCGGCAGGAGGGGGAGCAGGGCGCGGCGGCGCACGCCCTCCTCGCGGTCGTCGTCGGTCATCGTCATCGAGATCTCCAGGGTCGCGGGCGGCCGGAAGTGCGCGCGCGGGGGCGCCCGCACGCACGCAGCCCAGCGTGGCGCGCCGGTATCCCGCGCCGGGCGACGCCCGCGTGGACGGTCGATGAACGTTGCGTTCCGACGCCGCGCGCGACGTTCGGCGACGTCATGTGACGAGAAGGGACGCATGGCGCGGACTGGGGCATTGCATCCGCCGCGGGGCCCGGTGGATCATGTCGGAGGGGGTACGCGATGGGGCGGGAGTCGAGGGCCGTCTGGCTCGATGTCGGGGACGATGCGGCCGTGACGCTGCGCTTGGAACGAGACGCCCTGAGGGTCCGCGGAGACCGCCGCGCCGTCGTCCCCCGATCCGATTTCCGCAGGGTCGGCGAGCACGACGGCATCGTCGAACTCGAGGCGGCCTCGGGGGCCAGGTACCGGTTCCGGCTGGGGCGCGACGCGCGCGACTGGGTGGCCGCGCTGGCGACGCCGCCGACGCCGCTCGGCGAGCAGCTCGGGGTCACGGCCGACCTGCCGGTCGCCGTACGCGGACGGCTTCCCGTGGGCGACCTGGTCGAGGCGCTCGCCGACTCGCCGAGGGTCCCGCCGTGGGAGGCGGAGCTGGTCGTCGCGGTCGTCGCGGACCTCGACACGCTCGCCGGCCTGCCCGTGTGGCTCGGCGAGGCGGGAGTGCGCGCCCCGGTGTGGGTCATCCACGGCAAGGGCCGCGCGTGCGAGGCGCCCGGCGATGCCGAGGCGCGGCGCGTCATGCGCGGCGCCGGCTGGCGCGACGACCGCGTGAGCGGCGTCGCGGACTGCTGGTCGGCGACCAGGTTCACGCCGGTCCGCGCGTGAGGTGCGCGCCGGTCCGTGCGCGACCGTGCGCGACCGCTCGGGTCCGTGCGACGATCGACGGATGACCCGCCCGGAGATCCTCCGCTACGCCGCGTTCACCGACGATCCGGCCGGCGGCAACCCCGCCGGCGTCGTGCTCGACGCGAGCACGCTCGACGACGCCGCCATGCAGGCCATCGCGACCGAGGTCGACTACGCCGAGACCGCGTTCGTCACGGCGGTCGACGCCGACGGCGCCCGCGTCATCCGCTACTTCTCGCCGATCGCCGAGGTGCCGTTCTGCGGCCACGCGACCGTCGCGACGGCGGTCGCGCTCGCGGGCGTCGAGGGCCCCGGCGCGATCCGGTTCCGCACGCCCGTCGGCGACGTGCGCATCGAGACGACGGTGGATGCCTCCGGCGCGAGCGCCGCCTTCACGAGCGTCGAACCGGTCGTCGCCGCGCTCCCCGACGAGGACCTCGATCGGATCCTCGCGCTCCTCGGCCTGGGCCGCGACGACCTCGACGCGACGCATCCGCCCCGGCTGGCGGCCGCGGGCAGCCCGCACCCGGTGCTCGCGCTCCGGGACGCCGCGGCGTTCGACGACTTCGCGTTCGACCCGGCCGCCGTGCGCGCGCTCATGGACGAGCGCGCGTGGCCCGCGACGATCACGGTGCTGCGCCGGACCGGCGCCGCGACCTACGACGCGCGGAACCTGTTCCCCGTCGGGCGGATCACCGAGGACCCGGCCACGGGCTCGGCGGCCGCGGCGGTCGGCGGCTACCTGCGGGCGCTCGGGCTCGTCGACCCGCCGGCCCGCGTCGTCATCTCGCAGGGGCGGCACGTCGGGCGCCCCGGGGAGCTCGTCGTCGACATCCCGGTCGCGGGCGGCGTCGTGGTGACCGGTCGGGCGGTGCCGATCGCCTGAGCGGTCCGCGCCCGCCGGTAGGGTCGAATCCATGCGATCGCGTGTCCTCGGCCGAACCGGCCGCTCCGTCTCCGTCATCGGCCTCGGCACCTGGCAGCTCGGCGCCGACTGGGGTGCCGTCGAGGAGGCGGACGCCCTCGCGGTCCTCGACGCCGCCGCCGAGGCGGGCGTCACGGTCTTCGACACGGCCGACGTGTACGGCGACGGCCGCAGCGAGCAGCTGATCGGCACGTGGCTCCGCGCGAACCCGGGCTCGGGCGTGACGGTCGCGACCAAGATGGGCCGGCGGCTGCCCCAGCTGCCCGAGCACTACTCGATGGAGCACTTCCGCGCCTGGAACGACCGGTCGCGCCGGAACCTCGGCGTCGACACGCTCGACCTCGTGCAGCTGCACTGCCCGCCGACGGCCGTGTACTCGACCGACCGGGTCTTCGACGACCTCGACGCACTCGTGGCCGACGGGGCGATCGCCGCGTACGGCGTCAGCGTCGAGACGGTCGAGGAGGCACTCGCGGCGATCGCCCGCCCGCACGTGGCATCCGTGCAGATCATCCTGAACGCGTTCCGGCTGAAGCCGCTCGACGCGGTGCTCCCGGCCGCGCAGGAGGCCGGCGTCGGCATCATCGCGCGCGTCCCGCTCGCCTCGGGGCTCCTGTCGGGCCGGTACACGGTCGACACGACCTTCGCGGCCGACGACCACCGCACGTACAACCGGCACGGCGAGTCCTTCGACGTGGGCGAGACGTTCTCGGGCGTCGACTTCGCGACCGGCGTGCGGGCGGCGCAGGAGTTCGCGGGGCTCGCGGCCGAGGCGGCACCCGATGCGACGACCGCGCAGGTCGCCCTCGCGTGGATCGCGGCCCAGCCCGCGGTGTCGACCGTGATCCCCGGCGCCCGGAACCCCGAGCAGGCCCGGGCGAACGCCGCAGCGGGTGCGATCGAGCTGCCCGCGTCCTTCGACGCGGCCGTGCGCGACCTCTACGACCGCGAGCTCCGCGCCGCCATCCACGCCCGCTGGTAGCCGCCTCCCCCTCCGGATCCCCGGTCCCCGATTCCCAATTCAGGATGAGCGCCGTCACGAGCGCATATGCAGCCCATGACGGCTCTCATCCTGAATTGGGGTGCCGAGCCGAAGCGGAAGCGCGAGCGGCGGCGGGTCAGGCCGCCTGGGCCAGGGGTTCGACCCGCGCGGTGCGCGGGGCGGCGGCGGCCGCGTCGGCGGCGCCGAACCCGCCCGCGCGAGCGAGCCACGCCTCGCGCCGGTCCGCCGTCGAGAAGCGCACGGCCGGCAGGCGCGTGATCCCGCGCACCTGCACGCCGCAGTAGCGCAGCACCGCCCGTGAGAGCGAGGTCTCGCTCGCGTTGCGGTAGACGAGCCGGTTCCACAGCCCGGGGGAGTCCATCGTCATGAGGATCCGGGCGGTCCGTCCGGCGAGCAGCGGCTCCGAGACGTGACCGCGTCCGTACCGGAACGCGAACCCGGAGGTGTAGACCCGGTCGATGTAGGCCGAGAGCGCCGCAGGGTAGGTGCCCCACCACTGCGGGTAGACGAACACGAGGTGGTCGGCCCACGCGACGTCGTCCTGGAGGTCCCGGATCGCCGGGTCGAGGTGGTCGCGCCCGCCGTCGCTCGGCACGCGGAGCTCGCCGCGGTCGGCCGGGTCGTGCGGGAAGCGCACGGTCGCGAGGTCGGCCACGCGCACCTCGGCGTCCGCGGCGCGGGCGGCCTCGGCGTACGCGTCGGCGAGGGCGTGGACGTACGAGCCGGCGAGCGGCGTGCCGATGACGAGCAGGATGCGGCGCATCAGGTTCCCTTCGTTCGGAGGAGCGCGAGCAGCGTTCCCAGGTCGCGGTGCAGGGCGCCGAGGTCGAACTCGGCGTCGTCGAACAGTTCGGTGAAGCTGTCGTCGAGCTCGGCGGTCGCGCGGAGCACGAGCTCGCGGCCCTCGTCGGTCAGCGCGACGACCAGGCGTCGGCCGTCGGCCGGGTCGGGAGCGGTGCGCACCCAGCCGGCGGTGACGAAGCTGGGGAGCCGCTTGCTGACGGCCGCCTTCGAGATGCGCAGGCACTCGGCGAGTTCGGTGAGGTCCGGATGCCCCGGACGCTCGATGTCCGCGAGGACCGCGAGCACCATGAACTGGCTGTAGGTGAGCCCGAACCGGCGGCGCAGGTGGCCGTCGGCGAAGGCGTCGAGCCGATCGACGAGCAGGTGGAGCGTGACCGTGACGCGGTCGCCGAGCGGCGAGGTCGCGGGGTCGTGGGGTGAGTCGGACACGAGGGATAGTCAACCGGTTGACGATTGAATTGTCAACGGGTTGACGAATCTGGTTCCCGACGCGGCGTCAGGCGTCGGCGAGCGCGTCGGCGCGAGGCGCCGCCGGGGCCTCGACCCCGGCCGGAGCGGGCGCCGGTCGCGCGGTGGGCGCGGGCCGCGGAGCATCCGCGGGCCTGCGCACCTGCCCGGCCATGACGAGGCTCAGCACCACGAACACGCCGATCGCGAGCAGCGCGTGGCGCAGGCCGACCGCGTCCGCGAGCACGCCGAGCAGCGGCGGCGCCGTGATCGCGGCGATGGTCGAGAACGATGTCACGACGCTCATCCGCTGGCCCGCGCGGACCGGCTCGTCGGATGCCGCGGCGAGTGCGATCGGGCTCGTGAGCGCCGCGCCGGCGCCCCAGAGGACGATCCCGATCCACGCCGCGCCGACCGCGGGCGCGAAGACGAAGAGGAGCAGGCCGGCCAGCGCCGAGACCCCGGACGCCCGGAGCACCGCCACGCGGCCGAAGCGGTCGATCAGCCCGGTGCCGAGGAGGCGCAGCGCGGTCATCGCGACGACGAACGTGCCGTAGGCGACCGCGCCGACCGACTCGGCCTGGTCGAAGCCCTCGACGAGGGCGAGCGAGAGCCACGTGTTGGCCGATCCCTCGGTCAGCGATCCCGCCAGCAGCACGACGCCGAGCAGGAGCGTGTGGGGCTCCAGCCAGGCGCCGAACGCGGAGGAGAACGGGCGACGCCCGGAAGCCGGGACCGCCTGGACCGACGCCGTCGCGGCCGGATGCCCGGGGGTCGTCAGCGAGGTCGAGGGCCCCAGGAGCCATGCGCGCAGGCCCGTCACGGCGAACGTCACGATGACGAGCTGGATGCCGACCCCGAGGCCCGCCGCGGCGAAGCCGGCCGCGACGAGCGCCCCGGCGGCCGCGCCGAGCGAGAACGTCGCGTGGAACTGCGGCAGCACCGCACGGCCGAGCCGGCGCTCGACGGCCGCGGCGTTCAGGTTGATCGGCACGTTCACGAACGCCGCGCAGACGCCGTTGACCGCCGTGCCCGCGGCGAACAGGTCGGGGCTCGCCGTCGCGACCGAGAGCGCGAGCAGGCCGAAGCCCACGACGTTGCCCGCCGTGCCGGCCGCGAGCGTCCGCCGGGAGCCGAACCGCGCGACGACCGCGCCCACCGTGAACGCGCCGACGAGCGTGCCGAGCCCGCCGAGGAACAGCAGCCTCCCGAGGTCGGCCGCGGACAGCCCGAGCGCCTCGGTGACCGACGGGAGCCGGGTCATCCACGACGTCATGACCAGCCCGAACAGGGCGAACTGCACCAGCAGCGCCCAGCGGGCGCGGCGGACGTCGGGGGAGGCGGGGGGTCGCGGCACCGGGTGACGGTATCAGGGCGAACGTGGGAGAACGCCGCGCGCGGGCTAGGCTCGACGCGATGACCTGCCCACGCGCCGTCCGGACGACCGGAATCCCGGCGTGACCGGCATCGCGACCGGATTCGCGGTCATCGGGCTGGCGGTGTTCGTCGGCTGGATCGCGGCACGGACGGGGGTCGTCGGGCCCGAGGCCCGTCCCGTCCTCGCGCGCCTGAACTTCACGGTGCTCGGGCCGTTCCTGCTCTTCTCGGTGCTGTCGACCGCCGACGTCGCGGAGCTGTTCTCGACCCTGCTGCCGGTGTCCGCGATCGCGGCCGTGACCGTCATGGTGCTCGGCGCGCTCCTGTCGCTCGTCGTCCTCCGCCGCCGCGTGCCCGAGGCGACGGTCTCCTCGCTCGCCGCCGGCTACGTCAACGGCAACAACATCGGCATCCCGATCGCCGCCTACATGCTGGGGGATGCCGCGCTGTCGGCGCCCGTCGTGCTGCTGCAGCTGATCGTCTTCATGCCGCTCGCGCTCGCCGTGCTCGGGGCCTCCGTCGAGGGCCGGACCTCGGTCGCCGGCATCGTCCGCGGCACGCTCGGCAATCCGATCATCATCGGGTCCCTGCTCGGCGTCGCGGTCGCGGTGTCGGGCCTGGAGCTTCCCGTCTGGATCGCCGAGCCGGTCTCGTTCGTCGGGCACGCGGCCGTGCCGCTCATGCTCGTCGCGTACGGCATGTCGCTGCACGGGCAGCGCGTGCTCGCGCCCGGACGGCACCGCATCGAGGTCGTCGCGCTGTCGGGGCTGAAGCTCGTCGCGATGCCGCTGGTCGCGTGGGCGCTCGCGCGCTTCGCGTTCGGGCTCGACGACGCGCAGGTGTACGCCGCGACGGTGCTCGCCAGCCTGCCGACCGCGCAGAACGTGTTCGTGCTCGCGCAGCGCTACGAGACCGCCGAGTTGGTCGCGCGCGACACGGTCTTCGTCACGACGGCGGGCGCGGCGCCGCTGCTCGTCGTCGTCGGGCTGCTGCTCGGCGGGTGAGCCGGGCATCGTCGGCGCCGCCGGGCAGGATGGCGGTGCGGAGAGGAGACGCCATGCCGTTCGAGCAGGTCGACGGATCGGAACTCGACGCGCTCCGGCTGGCCCAGCGCCCGGCCGACGGGTACCGGTTCGACCTCGAGCGCCCTTTCGCGTACCGCGACCCGGTCACGGGCACCCGGTACGAGGTGCCGGCCGCCGGGGAGCCGGGCGGCCTCGCGCAGACCGACCTCGCGTCGGTGCCGAGCGCCCTGTGGGGGTTCATCGCGAGCTACGGCCGGCAGTCGGCGCCCGCGATCCTCCACGACCACCGGTCGATCGAGGCCGACGAGCTCGGCCGCACCGACCGCCGGGGCGCACTCCTGCAGCGGCGCGAGGACGATCGGGTGTTCCGCACGGCGCTCCGCGAGCAGCGGGTGCCGCTGCTGCGCGCGTGGCTGATGTGGGCCTGGGTGTCGGCCGACCGCGAGCGGACCTTCAACGGCGCGCTCGGGCTGGCGTTCGTCGCGCAGGCGATCGCCGGAGCGCTCGCGGTCGTCACGGCGCTCGTGCTCGCCTGGTGGCATCCGGCGTGGCTGCTGCTGCTGCTCGCACCGGCGGTCGGCGCGGTGTCGTGGGGGCGGCTCGCGCCGCTGCAGCTCGTGCTGGGGTACGGCACCGGGCTGCTCGCCCCGCTGGTGGCGCTGCAGTTCGCGGCGTTGCTGCCGTTCCGCGCGATCGAGGCGCTCGTGGAGGTCGTGAGCGGGGGCGACCCGGCGGGGGTGGTGCGGCCGACCGCGATCCCGCCGTCGGCCGGCCGCACCGGGCAGGGTGGTCAGCGCCGCGTGCGGCGCCGCTGAACGGCCGCCCAGGCACGCAGCAGTCGAGGCAGCACCAGGTAGCTGGCGGTCGGCACGATCACGATCGTGAGCACGAACGCGCGCAGCACCGGGTTCCACGACGCCGACACCGGGCCGACGAGCGTGAGGCCGAGGGCGACGAGCGGGAAGATCGCCAGCCACGTGAGGAAGGTGCGGACGTGGACCGAGGGCGGCGCCGGGGCGCGGTCGGGCGCGACGGCGGCCGCGGCGGCGATGGAGCCGGTCGTCGGCTCGGGCGTTGCTGCGGGGATGGCGGATGTGTCGGTCAATGTCGACTCCGATCTTGTTGCAACCAACTGGTTGGTTGTGATTGAAGCACGCTTCGACCACCTTCGCAACCGGATGGTTGGAAATTCGCGATACCATCGGGGCATGGCCTGGGACACCGATCGCACGAAGCGGCTGCTGCTCGACGCCGCGATCGACGAGTTCAGCCGTTGGGGGCTCGCGGGCGCGCGCGTCGATCGCATCGCGGCGGCCGCCGGGGTCAACAAGGAGCGCATCTACCAGTACTTCGGCAAGAAGGACGACCTCTTCCGCGCCGCCCTCACCGCCGAACTCGCCGCGTCCCGCGACGAGGTCCCCCTGGGCGATGGTGTCGGACCGGACGCCGTGGCCGACTACGCCGGCCGCCTCTTCGACCACCACGTCGCGAACCCCCGCGTCTCCCGGCTCCTGTACTGGGAGGGCCTCGAGCTCGGAACCGAGGCCGGGGGCGAGGCAGGGCGGGCGGCGTACCACGCGTCCAAGACCGATGAGTTCGAGCGGATGCTCCCCGGCGCGACCCGCGCCGAGGCCGCCGAGCTGCTGCTGACGCTGGTCACCCTGGTCACCGCGTGGCAGGTGCTCGGACAGCTCGACGGGTACATCGCGGGCGGAGCCGGACCCGCGGACGCGGCGTCGGCGGCGCGCCGCCGACGCGCCATCGTCGATGCCGTCCGTTCCCTGGCGACCACGCTGACCGCAGGCGCCCACGGCTGACCGCGGGTTCAGGGGAAGCCCTGATGCCCCGCGGGAGACGCCCGCCCTACCGTGGAACCGGTCGCGACGCGGTGATGCAGGGGGAACGGATCAGCGTGCGCGACCGAGAGCCGGTCTCCGCGGTCCGTACGGGCGCGGAGGCCGGCTCCCCGTCTCCGGGCCGGCCCCGCAGACGATCAGGGCGGTCACGGATGCCGCACCGGAACGCCCACCGTAACTTCGCCGATTGTGCGCCGGAGAACTGCCCGGCCCGGACGATCAGGAGCAACCCGCATGAACACCCCGACCGCGCAGCGCGACGAGTCGCGCGCCGTGAGCTGGACCGACTTCCAGGACGCCGTCCGCTACGGCGCCGACGAGGACACCCTCATCGCCGTGGCCGAGATCACGGCGAAGCACGCGCAGCACCGGTGGCTCGGCGCGCCCCTCGCGCTGCACGCGAAGCTGGCCGGCTACGCCGGGTACCTGCGCGAGTACGAGCACGGCACCGTGTTCTGGACGCGCGAGTTCGGGGCATCCGCACTCCACGGCATGATCCGCGACGTGTGGGAGATCCTGGGCCGCGAGTCGTCGCGACTCGGGATGCCGGTCGCCGACCTCGAGTTCGAGCGCGCGACCGGGACCTGGCACGGCCGGTTCGAGCGCGGACGGGTGTCGTGGGCGCCCGCGACCGGCCCGATCGTCGAGTTCGACTGAGCCGCCGCCCGCCCCCGGCGACCGCCCGCCGCCCGCATGCGGCAGACTCGACGGATGGCCGCCGCGCTCCCCGACCTCCTCCCGCGCCCGTACGACGCGGATGCGATGTACGTCGCCTTCGTGGACTGGGCGGCCGGCCGCGGCCTCGAGCTCTACCCCGCGCAGGACGAGGCGGTCATCGAGATCGTCTCGGGCGCGAACCTGATCCTGTCGACGCCCACGGGCACCGGCAAGTCGCTCGTCGCCGTGGCGGCGCACGCGGCGGCCATCGCGCAGGGCGGCCGCTCGTACTACACCGCGCCGATCAAGGCGCTCGTCAGCGAGAAGTTCTTCCAGCTCGTCGAGGTCTTCGGCGCCCAGCAGGTCGGCATGGTCACGGGCGACAGCTCGGTGAATCCGGATGCCCCGATCATCTGCTGCACCGCCGAGATCCTCGCGAACCTCGCGCTCCGCCAGGGCCCGGACGCCCGGGTCGACCAGGTCGTGATGGACGAGTTCCACTACTACGGCGAGCCCGACCGCGGGTGGGCGTGGCAGGTGCCGCTGATCACCCTGCCGCACGTGCAGTTCGTCCTCATGTCGGCCACCCTCGGCGACGTCGACGCGATCGCCGCCGACCTCACCCGCCGCACCGGGCGCCCGACCGCGCAGGTCACGGGCGTCGAGCGGCCCGTGCCGTTGCACTTCTCGTACGCGAAGACGCCCGTGCGGGAGACCGTCGAGGAGCTCCTCGAGACGCGCGAGGCGCCCGTCTACATCGTGCACTTCTCGCAGGCCGCGGCCATGGAACGCGCGCAGGCGCTCGCGTCGATCCGGGTCGCGACGCGCGAGCAGCGGGACGAGATCGCCGACGCGATCGGCGGATTCCGGTTCACCACGGGGTTCGGGCAGACGCTGTCGCGACTCGTCCGCGCGGGCATCGGCGTCCACCACGCGGGGATGCTCCCCCGCTACCGCCGCCTCGTCGAGACGCTCGCCCAGCGCGGGCTGCTGCGGGTCATCTGCGGGACCGACACGCTCGGCGTCGGGATCAACGTGCCGATCCGGACGGTCCTCATCACCGCGCTCTCGAAGTACGACGGGCAGCGGATGCGCCAGCTCTCGGCCCGCGAGTTCCACCAGGTCGCGGGCCGCGCGGGCCGTGCCGGCTACGACACCGCGGGCAACGTCGTGGTGCTCGCCCCCGAGCACGAGATCGAGAACGAGCAGGCGCTGAAGAAGGCCGGCGACGACCCCAAGAAGCTCAAGAAGATCGTGCGCAAGCAGCCGGCCGCGGGCTTCATCACGTGGGGCCAGGGCTCGTTCGAGCGGCTCGTCGTCGCGCCGCCCGAGCCGCTCGTGCCGCAGCTGAAGCTGACCGCGGCGATGCTCATCAACGTCATCGCGCGGGGCGGCGACGTCGTGGGGGACATCCGCTCGCTCGTCTTCGACAACCACGAGCCGCGCGCCCGACGCTTCGCGCTCGCGCGCCGCGCGCTCGAGATCCTGCGGACGCTGCGCGACGCCGAGGTCGTGGTGATCCGGCCCGCCGGCCCGGGGGAGGCGCGACTCGCCGACGTGTCGCTCACGGTCGACCTGCAGCCGAACTTCGCGCTCAACCAGCCGCTGTCGCCGTTCGCGCTCGCCGCGATCGACCTGCTCGAGCCGCCGTCGCCCGACGCGGCGCCGGCCGCGACCACGAGTGAGCAGGGCACCGGCCACTACGCGCTCGACGTGGTCTCGATCATCGAGTCGACGCTCGACGATCCGCGCCCGATCCTCTCGCAGCAGGAGTACAAGGCGCGCGGCGAGGCCGTCGCTGCGATGAAGCGCGAGGGCATCGAGTACGAGGAGCGGATGGCGCTCCTCGAGGAGGTCACGTGGCCCAAGCCGCTCGACGAGCTCCTGGACCACGCGTTCGAGGTCTTCGCATCGAGCCAGCCGTGGGTGCGGGACTTCGAGCTGAGCCCGAAGTCGGTCGTGCGCGACCTGTTCGAGCGCTCCATGTCGTTCACGGAATACGTCTCCTTCTACCAGTTGCAGCGCAGCGAGGGGCTCGTGCTGCGGTACCTGTCCGACGCGTTCCGCGCGGTGCGCCAGACCGTGCCGGAGGAGGCGAAGGACGAGGAGCTCCGCGACATCGTCGAGTGGCTCGGCGAACTCGTCCGCCAGGTCGACTCGAGCCTCGTCGACGAGTGGGCCGAGCTCGTCGACCCGAACGCGCACCTGCCCGAGGACGACGCCCCGGTCGTGCCGCCCGCGCCGCCCTCGGTCGTGACGAACCGGCGCGCCTTCACGGTCCTCGTGCGCAACGAGCTGTTCCGCCGAGTCCAGCTCGCCGCGCTCGAGCGCGACGAGGAGCTCGCCGAGCTCGACCCCGAGGCCGGCTGGCCGGCCGTGCTCGACGCGTACTACGCCGACCACGACGAGATCGGCACGGGTCCGGCGGCGCGCTCGCCGCGACTCGCGGTGATCGACGAGACGGATGCCTCGCCGGCCCGCGGCGGGGTCTGGCGGGTCGAGCAGGTGATCGACGACCCGGCCGGCGACCACGACTGGCGCATCCGCGCGGTCGTCGACCTCGCCGAGTCGGCCGAGCAGGGCGCCGCCGTCGTCCGCGTGACCGAGGTCGTCCGCCTGTAGTCCCGCCCCTCCGGTGGCCGCGCCCCCTCCGGTGGTCGAGGAGCGCCCGAGCGCAGCGAGGACGCGTTTCGAGACCCGGTGAGCCGAGCGTTTCAGGCGAGCGCGAGCATCCCCGCTGCGGCGAGTGCAAGCGCGAGCCCCGCCCACTGGACCGGCGCGATCCGCTCCTTCAGCACGATCGCCGCGAGCAGGATCGTGCCGGCCGGGTACAGCGCCCCGAGGACCGCGGCCACCGACAGGTCGCCCGCGCGGATCCCCAGCAGGAGCAGCACGTTCGCGGTCGCGTCCACGAGTCCCGCGCCGAGCGCGAGCAGGATCGCGGTGCGGGCGGGCGACCGGGGCGGGGCATCCGTCGTGGCGGGCGGCACCGGCCCACCGGACACGGCCGCCGACGGGGCGGACGCGACCCGCGCCCGCGCGCGGCTCGCGACCAGCGCCGCGATCCCGACCGTCGCGAAGCCCAGCACCGCGGTCGTCGACCGCGTGGCCAGGAGCGGCACGAGGCCCGAGGCCTCCGCGGTCTGCGAGATCAGGATGTAGTAGGCGCCGATCCCGATGCCCGATCCGATCGCCATCAGGATGCCCCGCGGGCTCGGCCGCACGGCTCCGCGCTCGGGCACGAAGCCGACCAGCACGACGGCGACGAGCGCGAGCGCGAGCGCCCACCCGCCGAGCGCGCCGAAGCGCTCGCCGCCCACGACGAGCCCCCAGGCCATCGGCGTGATCGCGGACACGACGGCCGTGAGCGGCGAGAGGATGCTCATCGGCCCGATCGCGAGGCACGCGTAGAGCAGGGCGATCGCGATCATGCCGGCGACGCCCGCGGCCGCGCCCCACGCGAGATCGGCCGGCGTCCAGGTCGCACCGAGGAAGGGCACGACCACGGCGAGCAGCGCGAGCCCCGAGGCCGCGCCGAGCGCCGTGACCAGGATCGAGCTGATGCGCTTGGCCGCGATCCCGCCGACGAAGTCCGCCGCGCCGTACACCAGCGCGCCGGTGAGCGAGAGGACGGCGGTGAGCATCGCGCCAGCCTAACCGCCGGGCCGCTACCGAGCGCGGCTGCGCGAGACCCGGTGCTCAGATGAGCAGGATGCCGCGCACGCAACTTAAGCGCAGATCCCGAGTCCGGCAACCCCTTCCGTCCGCACGGCGGGCTACGTACGATGCGAGTGCTCCCGCTCGCGGAAGATACCCGACCGCCGCGTTCGCGCGCTCTGCGGGGCGTTCGGAGGAGAGCCATGCAACGACGTACCGTTCGGCGACTCTCGGGGGTGGCGCTCGCCACCGCGGGAGCGGTCGCCCTCGGGCTGCTCGGCCCGGTGCCGGCCTTCGCGGCCGACGACGTGACGATCAACCTCGTCACGGTGAACGACTTCCACGGTCGCATCAAGCAGGACGGCACCGCAGCGGGCGCCGCGCGGTTGTCGACCGCCGTGAAGGCGATCCGCTCGGCGAACCCGAACACGATCTTCGCGGCCGCCGGCGACCTGATCGGGGCATCCACCTTCGATTCGTTCATCCTGAAGGACGAGCCGACGATCAAGGCGCTGAACGAGGCGGGCCTCCAGGTGAGCGCCGCCGGCAACCACGAGTTCGACCAGGGCTGGAACGACCTGAAGGGTCGCGTGCAGGACCTCGCGAACTGGGAGTACATCGCGTCGAACGTCTTCCTGAAGGGCACCGACACCCCGGCGCTCGCGGAGTCGTGGACCACCGAGGTCGGCGGCGTGCAGGTCGGCTTCGTGGGCGCCGTGACCGAGGAGCTGCCGTCGCTCGTGAGCCCGGCCGGGATCGCCGACCTCGAGGTCCGCAACATCGTCGCCTCGGTGAACGCGGCCGCCGACCGGCTCACCGCCAACGGCGCCGACGTCGTCGTGCTCCTCGTCCACGAGGGCGCCGCGACCACGGCGGTCGACTCGGCCACCGACCCGAACTCCGCGTTCGGCAAGATCGTGAACGGCGTCGACGGCGACGTCGACGCGATCGTCTCGGGTCACACGCACCTCGCCTACAACCACGTGATCAACGGTCGCCCCGTGATCTCGAGCGGCCAGTACGGCGAGAAGTTCAGCAACATGACGATCGTGTTCGACACGGACGCCAACGCCGGCGCCGGCGCGATCGTGTCGATGAACAACCAGGTGATCAACACCGCGACCGCGATCCCGGGCACCAACCCGGTGCAGTACACCTACCAGTCCGAGCCCGACCCGGCCGTGACCGACCTGCTCGCGCCGTACCTCGCCCAGTCGGAGGAGCTCGGCAAGCAGCCGCTCGGCACCGCGACCGCGACGCTGGCCCGCGGCCTGCAGTACGACGTCGACGCGGTCACCAAGCTGCCCGACCCCACCAAGCCGCCGGTCGAGCTCCGAGGTGCCGAGTCGACGCTCGGCAACTTCGTCGCCGACGTCCAGTACTGGAAGGCGAACCAGGACAAGCAGGTCGACATCGCGTTCATGAACCCGGGCGGCCTGCGCGCGAACCTGGACGCCGGTGAAGTCACGTACCGCGAGGCGGCGAACGTCCAGCCGTTCGCGAACTCGCTGTTCACCGAGGTGCTCACGGGCGCCCAGGTGAAGCAGGTGCTCGAGGAGCAGTGGCAGCCCGCCGCGGCGAGCCGGCCGTTCCTGAAGCTCGGCGTCAACCGGGGCCTCGAGTACACGTTCGACGCGACCCTCCCGGTGGGCTCGCGGATCACGAGCGTCACGCTCGACGGCGTGCCGATCGATCCCGCGCGCACGTACCGGATCGTCGCGAACTCGTTCCTCGCCGCCGGCGGTGACAACTTCGTCACCCTGGGCAAGGGCACCGAGCGCGCCGACAGCGGCATCAGCGACCTCTCGGCGATGGTCGAGTGGTTCGAGGTGTTCGAGTCCGTGACGCCCGACCGCGTGCAGCGCTCGGTCGGCGTGCACCTGTCCGCGCCGGATGCCGACGGGTACGACCCGGGCGACCAGCTCACGGTCGACCTCTCGTCGCTGGACTTCTCGGCCGGCGGCACGGGCGGCGAGGTCGTCGTGACGGTCGGCGGGGTGGAGCTCGGCCGCGGCGCGATCGACACGTCGCTCGTCCAGCTGTTCGACGAGTTCGGTCGCGCCTCGATCAGCGCGCCGATCCCGGCGGGGGTCTACGGGCCGCAGCAGCTCGTCGTGAGCGTGCCGTCGACGGGCACCGAGGTCGCGCTGCCGATCCAGGTGAACGCCGCGCCGGCCGACACCACGACGATCGGCGTGCCCAACCGGGTGCTCGCGTCGCGGACCACGAGCATCGCCTACTCGGGCGTCGTGTTCGCAGCGGACCGCACCGCGCCGGTCGGTACGGTGACGATCAGCGATCGCGGCACGGTCATCGCGACCGTCGCGCTCACGGCCGAGTCGAACGGCCGGTTCCGGGTCGACCTCGGGACGTTGAGCCGCGGCGTGCACCTGCTGCGCGCCTCGTTCGACGGCGCGAAGGGGTACGTGGACTCGCGGAGCTTCCAGGTCCCCGTCGTCGTCTTCTAGTCGGCGACCAGCAGACGGGGCCGGTCCGGGAGGGCCGGCCCCGTTCGCGTGCGCGGGGGCGAATCGAGGATGCCCCGCCCGCCCGCCCGCCCGCCCGCGGCCCGGACGACGCCCTCGGGTAGCCTTGACCGGTGATCACCCGGAGGGCGCGCGCAGCGCGCGGCGCATCGATCGCCGCGTTCGCGGCGTTCACCGCGGCCCTCGCGCACGCCGCAGGTGGCGGACACGCCCCCGGCCCGCTCGCGGTCGTGCTCGCGCTCGCGGCCTCGACGCCCCTCGCGATGGTCCTCGTGGGCGTCCGCGCCCGGCTCCTCGGCACGTCCGTCGCGGCCGTCGCCACGCAGGCCGCGCTCCACCTCTGCTTCGCGATCGGCGCGGGCGCCGCGGCCGCGCCGGGAGCCTCGTCCGTGGGCGCCGTCGGCGCCCAGGCGCACGCCCGGCACGCGGGCGCCGCGGGCGTCGCCGTGCATCCGATCGGCTTCGACGTCGTCGCGATCGACCACGGCCACGCGGCGATGCCGTTCACGCACCTCGCGGCAGCCGCGCTCACCGTCGTCGCGATCCTCCTCGCGGACCGGAGCGCCGGGGCGATCGCGCGCACCGTGCGCATGCTGCTCGGCCGGCTCGTCGCGGTCCGGACTCCGCTCGCGCGGCCCGTCGGCCGCGTGCTGCTGCGCGCCGACCGCCGCGTCCGCGTGCTCCGCTCGGCGATCCTCGCCGCGGCTCGCCCGGTCCGGGGTCCGCCGGTCCTCGTCTCCGTCGCCCCCTGAGCGACGAGGCGTCGCCGCGCTCGCGGTGCACGCTGCTGCGTCGGCCCGGTGTTCCCGGGCGGCGCGACGATTCCGACGACCGCACCCGACTCCGGCGCGCCAACGCGCCGACCAACCCAAGGATCACCCCACCCATGCGTACTGCGCACCTCACCGTCGCCGGCCTCGGCGCCGGCGCCCTCCTCGCCCTCGCCGCCCCGCTCGCCGCCCAGGCGCACGTCACGGTCGACCCGACGTCCGCATCGGCCGGGTCGTACACCGTGCTGACGTTCTCGGTCGGACACGGCTGCGACGGGGCATCCACGACCGCGCTCTCGTTCGACGTCCCCGAGCCGATCCTCTCCGTCACGCCGACGATCGTCCCGGGCTGGACCGCGGAGAAGGTCCTCGAGACCCTCGACGAGCCGGCCGAGGGCGCGCACGGCGAATCCGTCACCGAGCGGGTCGGCCGGGTGACCTACACGGCCGCGACGCCGCTGCCGGACGGCTTCCGCCAGACCTTCCAACTTCAGGTCTTCCTGCCCGAGGATGCGGCGGGCGAGACCCTCGAGTTCCCCGTCCTCCAGTCCTGCGAGGTCGGCGAGACCTCGTGGAGCGAGTCCGCGGTCGACGGCGCCGAGCCCGAGCACCCCGCCCCGGCGCTCGCGGTCGGCGAGGCGACGGCCGACGCGCACGACCACGGCACCGCGTCCGCCGCCGGCGACCACGACGCGTCCGGCGGGCACGACGCCGAGGCATCCGGGTCCTCGACCGAGGCGACCACCGACACGCTCGCGCGCGTGCTGGGCGTCGCGGGCCTCGCGGTCGGCGTGGTCGGGATCGTCCTCGCGGTGACCGCGCGCGCGTCGCGGAAGCAGCAGGGCTGATGCGCGGGCACGGCCGGCCGACGCGCGGGAGGGCCTCGCGGACTCGCCGCGCGCCGGCCGTGCTCGCCGCGTACTTCGCGGCGGTCGGCGCGGCGGCGGTGCTCGCCCTGGCGCCGGCCGTCCCGGCGTTCGCGCACAACTCGATCACGGGCACGACGCCCGCGGCCGACTCGACGATCGTCGAGCAGCCGGGCGCGGTCGTCGTCTCGACCAGCGACGCCCTGCTCGAGGTCGGCGGCGGCAACCTGATCGACCTCACGGGCCCGGACGGCCTCCACTACGCGTCGGCCTGCGCCGAAGTGTCGGGCACGGAGGTCTCGGTCCCGGTCGAACTCGGCCCCGCGGGCGAGTACACGGTCGTATGGCGCGTGGTCTCGGCCGACGGGCACCCGATCTCGGGCGAGTACGCGTTCACCTGGGCGCCCGCCTCGGGCGCGGGCACCGGGGTCGGCATGGTCGACCCGGCGTGCGACGCCGTCGCCGCGACGGACGCGACGTCCGGGCCCGAGGATGCGGAGGCGCCTGACGACGCCGGTGCGGCGGGTTCGGCGACGGATGTCGCGTGGATCGCGTCGGCCGTCGTGATCGCCCTCGCCGCCGGCGTCGCGACCTGGCTCGTCGTCCGCCGTCGCGGGGGACCGGACGCCGACGACGCGGGCGCCGAGGCCACCGACAACGCGGGTGCCGAGGCCACCGACGAGTCCGGCACCGACGACGTGGATCGATCCGGGCCCGAGGTCGGCGGCGGCCGGTAGGGTCGACCGGGTGAACTGGAGCGCGCCCGACCCGTCGTGGGAACCCGAGGACATCCCCTGGGACCCGGACGAGCTCGTCCCGCCCGACGACCCCGACGCGTGGCTTCCGCCCGACCCGGGCGTCGAGCCCGCATGGTCGGCGGGTCGCGCCGGCGGCGCCGGTCGCGGGGGCTCGGCACCCGCGGCATCCGGCACGCCGGTGGCGCCGGGCGCGCCCGCTCGCACGGCCCCCGCACGGTTCGCGACCGCGCTCGACGCTCTGCACGAGGTCTTCGGCTACGACGCCTTCCGCGGCGACCAGGCGGCCGTCATCGAGCAGGTCGCGGCGGGCGGGGACGCGGTCGTCCTCATGCCGACGGGCGGCGGCAAGAGCCTCTGCTACCAAGTGCCCGCGCTGCTGCGCGAGGGCACCGGCGTGGTCGTCTCGCCGCTCATCGCGCTCATGCACGACCAGGTCGACGCGCTCGTGCGCAACGGCGTCCGCGCCGGCTACCTGAACTCGAGCCAGGTCCCGGCCGAGCGCGCCGAGGTCGAGCGCGCGTTCCTCGCGGGCGAGCTCGACCTGCTCTACGTCGCGCCCGAGCGCCTCAACACCGAGCCGACCCGCCGGCTGCTCGAGCGCGGGACCGTCGCGCTCTTCGCGATCGACGAGGCGCACTGCGTCGCGCAGTGGGGCCACGACTTCCGGCCCGACTACCTCGCGCTCGCCGAGCTCGCCGAGCGCTGGCCGGACGTCCCGCGCATCGCCCTCACCGCGACGGCGACCGAGGCGACGCACCGCGAGATCACCGAGCGCCTGTCGCTGCAGGATGCGAAGCACTTCGTCGCGAGCTTCGACCGGCCGAACATCCGGTACCGCATCGAGCCGAAGTCCGACGTGCGCCGTCAGCTCCTGAGCTTCATCCGCGCCGAGGGGATGGATGCCTCCGGCCGCCCCGCGGCCGGCATCGTCTACGCGCTCTCGCGCGCCTCGACCGAGAAGGTCGCGGCGTTCCTCGTGCAGAACGGCGTCGACGCGATGCCGTACCACGCGGGCCTCGACCCCGAGGTGCGCCGGCGCACGCAGGACCGCTTCCTGCGCGAGGACGGCGTCGTGGTCGTCGCGACGATCGCGTTCGGCATGGGGATCGACAAGCCCGACGTCCGCTTCGTCGCGCACGTCGACCTGCCGAAGTCGGTCGAGGGGTACTACCAGGAGACCGGGCGCGCCGGCCGCGACGGCCTGCCCTCGACGACCTGGCTCGCCTACGGCCTCCAGGACGTCGTGCAGCAGCGCCGGATGATCGACGAGAGCCCGGGGGACCTCGCGCACCGTCGCCGGCTCGCCCAGCATCTCGACGCGATGCTCGCGCTGTGCGAGACCGTGCACTGCCGCCGGCAGAACCTCCTCGCGTACTTCGGCGAGGAGAGCGTCGCGTGCGGCAACTGCGACACCTGCCTCGAGCCGCCCGAGTCCTGGGACGGCACGGTCGCGGCCCAGAAGGTGCTGTCGACCGTGGTCCGGCTCGACCGCGAGCGCCGGCAGCGGTACGGAGCGGGCCAGCTGGTCGACATCCTGCTCGGCCGCCGGACGGCCCGAGTCGAGCAGCTCGGGCACGACACGCTCTCGACGTTCGGCATCGGCCAGGACCTCACCGAGGTGCGGTGGCGCGGCGTCATCCGGCAGCTCCTCGCACAGGGACTGCTGCAATCGGTCGGCGAGTACGGGGTGCTGGCCCTCACCGAGGCATCCGGCGCGGTGCTCACGGGCGCACGGCGCGTCGAGTTCCGCGTCGAACCCGACCGGCCGACGCGCGCCGCGTCGCGGGGCGGAACCGGCCGGGGCGCGTCCGCGGCGGTCGACCTCGACGCGGCCGACACCGAGCTGTTCGAGGCCCTGCGGGCGTGGCGCGCGGGCGAGGCGCGCGAGCAGGGCGTGCCGGCGTACGTCGTCTTCGGCGATGCGACGCTCCGCGCGGTCGCGCAGGCGCGCCCGTCGCACCTCGGCGAGCTCGACGGCATCACCGGGATCGGGCAGGTCAAGCGCGAGCGCTACGGCGACGCGCTCGTCCGGGTGGTCGCGGGCGGCTGACCCCGGTCGGTCGCCCCTGGGAGAGGCGCCGCGCAGGCGGGCGCGAGCGAGCGCGAAGCTTCGCGCGAGGCGCCCCGCCGGGACGGCGCGGTCGACGCTACGATCGCGGGAGGGGGCGTCGCGGGGTGCGGCGGCCACGGGGACTTGGGGGTGCGGCATGGCCGATCGTGCGAAGCGTCCTGTCGGGGTGACCGTCGTGGCGGTGCTCGCGTGGATCTCGGGCGCGCTCGACATCGTGGGCGGCGTCCTGCTGCTCCTGCTCGCGGCCGTGCCGTCCGTCTCGGACGACTTCGGCGGCGCCGGTCCCACGATCGGCGCGGGCATCGGCTCGATCATCCTGGGGCTCATCGTCGTGATCGTCGCGGGCGGGCTGCTCGGCGGCAACACGGCGGCGCGCCTGATCGTCACGGTGGTCCAGGTGTTCTCGCTGATCGGCGGGCTCTTCTTCGCGGTCGCGTGGTACGGCAACCGCCCCGAGGCCATCACCGAGTGGATCGGCGTCGCCGTCTCGATCGCCATCCTGCTGCTGCTCTGGACGCGCAAGGCGAGCGCCTTCTTCAACGACTGAGTCCTGCCGCCGAGCCGACGGCGCGAGCCCCTCGCCCGAGCCACGCGGAGGCGACGGTGGGATGTCGACATCGACGTGTCCGTCCGGTTCGACTCGCGCGCGCAATCTTGTGGACATCCGACCGCCGCATTGCGCTGGACTTGTAGGAACCGGCAACAGTCATCGCGCGGCTCGCGCACTGGTTTGTAGGCAGCTGACGCAGCGTTCGCGGCCCGGGAAGGCTCGGTCGTACGGTAGCCGCGGTCACGAACCCGGATCGAGAAGGACGGCACCGACGATGGTTGACACGGCATCCCGCACCGAGGCGCAGCACACCGCCCGCGACGTCGAGGCGGCAACGCCCGAGCCCGCGAACACGCCCGCCGGCGGAGCATCCGAGCAGGCAGTCGAGGCCGAGCCGAGGATCGACGTCGAGGCCCTCGGGCGGCGCCTGCTCGGCACCTGGGCCGACATCCGGCTCGGGGCGCGCGAGCGCGCCGCGCGCCCCGAACTCCAGCGCATCGAGGGCCAGACCAAGGAGGAGCACCGCGCACGGGTCACCGAGCAGCTGAAGCTCCTCGTCGAGACCGGCGCGATCCAGCGGGCGTACCCCGTCGCGTTCGGCGGACAGGACGACCACGGCGGCAGCATCGCCGCGTTCGAGGAACTCGTCCTGGCCGACCCCAGCCTCCAGATCAAGTCGGGCGTTCAGTGGGGGCTCTTCGGCGCCGCCGTCCTCCACCTCGGCACCGAGCGGCACCACGAGAAGTACCTGCCGTCGATCCTCACCCTCGAAACGCCGGGCGCGTTCGCGATGACCGAGACGGGCCACGGCTCGGACGTCGCCTCGATCGGCACGACCGCGACCTACGACGAGGCGACCGAGGAGTTCGTGATCCACACGCCGTTCCGCGGCGCATGGAAGGACTACCTCGGCAACGCGGCGGTCGACGGGCGCGACGCGGTCGTGTTCGCGCAGCTCGTGACCAAGGGCGTCAACCACGGCGTGCACGCGTTCTACGTCCACCTGCGCGACGCGGAGGGGAACTTCCTCCCGGGCGTCGGCGGCGAGGACGACGGGCTGAAGGGCGGCCTCAACGGCATCGACAACGGCCGGCTGCACTTCACGCAGGTCCGCGTCCCGCGCGAGAACCTGCTCAACCGCTACGGCGACGTCGCCCCGGACGGCACCTACACGAGCTCGATCCAGAGCCCCGGCCGTCGCTTCTTCACGATGCTCGGCACGCTCGTCCAGGGGCGCGTCTCGCTCGACGGGGCCGCCACCGCGGCCGCCGCGATGGCGCTCACGATCGCGATCACCTACGCGACCCAGCGCCGCCAGTTCACCGGCGCGGATGACGCGGTCGAGGAGGTCCTGCTCGACTACGGCCGGCACCAGCGCCGGCTCATCCCGCGGCTCGCGACCGTGTACGCGCAGACGTTCGCGCACGACGAGTTCCTCGTGAAGTTCGACGCGGTGTTCAGTGGCAAGGCCGCGACCGACGCCGACCGCGAGGACCTCGAGACCATCGCCGCCGCGCTCAAGCCCCTGTCGACCTGGCACGCGCTCGACACGCTGCAGGAGGCGCGTGAGGCGTGCGGCGGGGCCGGGTTCCTCGCCGAGAACCGGCTCGTCGGGCTCCGCCAGGACCTCGACGTCTACGTGACGTTCGAGGGCGACAACAACGTGCTCCTCCAGCTCGTCGCCAAGCGCCTCCTGACCGACTACTCGAAGCAGTTCAAGGGCGCCGGCTTCGGCGTGCTCGCCCGCTACGCGGTCGGCCAGGCCGCCGACAAGGCCTACCACGGCACGGGCCTGCGCCGATTCGGCCAGAACCTCGCCGACCTCGGTTCGACCGCGCGCTCGGTGTCGGGCCTGCGGGAGGAGGCCACCCAGCAGGCGCTGCTCGCGGATCGCGTCGAGACGATGGTGTCCGAGATCGCCGCCCGCCTGAACGACGCCCGCAAGCTGCCGAAGGCCCAGGCCGCCGCGGTCTTCAACGCCAACCAGGACGAGCTCATCGAGGCCGCCCGTGCGCACGGCGAACTGCTCCAGTGGGAGGCGTTCACGCGCGGCGTCGCCGCCGAGACCGACCCGGGAACGAAGCAGGTGCTCACGTGGGTGCGCGACCTCTTCGGCCTCGGGCTGGTCGAGAAGCACCTCGCGTGGTACCTGGTGCACGGCCGGATCTCCGCGAAGCGCGCCCAGGCGCTCACCGCGTACATCGACCGCCTCATCGCCCGGCTCCGCCCGCACGCGCTCGATCTCGTGCACGCGTTCGGCTACACCGACGCCCACCTGCGCGCGAAGATCGCGACGGGCGCCGAGCAGGAGCGCCAGGACGAGGCGCGCGCCCACTACGACGCGCTCCGCCGGTCCGGCGACGCGCCCGTGCACGAGAAGTCGATCGCGAAGAAGCACGGCAAGCGCTGAGGCGGCGGGCGCCGGTTCACACCTCCTGCCAAGGGTGCCCGGATAGCGTCGAAGACGTGACCGAGCCAGCCCTGGACGAACCGGAACGCCCCATGCTGACGTGGAAGGCCGCGGCCTTCCTCGACGCGATGGACGGCGAGACCGCGGCCGACCTCGTGCAGCTCCGGCGCGAGTTCGAGCGCTTCCTCATGCGCTACAAGTTCGGCATGGAGGAGATCTCGACGAAGCTCGAGATCCTGCGGCAGGAGTTCGGGCTGCTCGACGGGCACAATCCGATCGAGCGGATCGAGCACCGGCTGAAGTCGATGGACGGGATCCTCGAGAAGGCCGCGCGCAAGGGGATCGAGCCGAGCTTCGAGGCGCTCCGCGAGCACGTGCACGACATCGCGGGCGTGCGCGTGACGTGCAGCTTCGTGAGCGACGTCCGCCGCATCGTCGACCTGCTGACCTCGCAGGACGACATCACGGTCGTCGCGGTCAAGGACTACATCTCCGAGCCGAAGCCGAACGGGTACCGGAGCCTGCACGTCATCCTCGACGTGCCCGTGTTCCTCTCGGGCGGATCCGAGGCGGTCCGCGTCGAGGTCCAGTTCCGCACGATCGCGATGGACCTCTGGGCGAGCCTCGAGCACAAGACCTACTACAAGTACGAGACGAAGGTGCCCCAGCACCTCCTCGACGGCCTCGCCGAGGCCGCCGAGGAGGCGGCGCGACTGGATGCCACGATGGAGCGCCTGCACCACGAGGTGCGGTCGTACCGGCCCGACGGGGACGAGCGGATGCCCCGCCGTCGGCCCGCCGTCCGCGTGTAGCGACTCAGACGAGCCCGAGCGCCCGGACCGCCTCGCGCTCCTCCTGGAGCTCGAGCACCGAGGCCTCGATGCGCGTGCGGGAGAACTCGTCGATCACGAGCTCGTCGACGATGGTCCAATCGCGGCCGTCGCTCGTGACCGGGAACGACGAGACGAGCCCCGCGGGCACGCCGTACGAGCCGTCCGACACGATCGCCGCACTCGTCCACCCGCGGTCGCCCGTGCCGAGCACCCAGTCGCGCACGTGGTCGATCGCCGCGGACGCCGCCGATGCGACCGACGACGAGCCCCGCACCTCGATGATCTCCGCGCCGCGCTTGGCGACGCGCGGGATGAACGCCTCCACGAGCCACGCGCGCGCGGCGGCCTCGCTGCCGAACCTCGCGGCCAGCACGTCCGGCACCGGCCGCCCCTCGGCGGTCGCGTGCGCGACGTCCGGGAACTGGCTGGCCGAGTGGTTGCCCCAGATGATGACGTCCCGGATGTGCGAGACGGGCACGTCGAGCGCCGCGGAGAGCTGCCCGAGCGCGCGGTTGTGGTCGAGGCGCGTGAGCGCCGAGAAGCGCTCGGGCGGGACATCCGGCGCGTTGGACTGCGCGATCAGGGCGTTGGTGTTCGCCGGGTTGCCGACGACCGCGACGCGCACGTCGTCGGCCGCGCGATCGTTGATCGCGCGCCCCTGCGGCCCGAAGATCCCGCCGTTCGCGGCGAGCAGGTCGCCGCGCTCCATGCCCGCGGTGCGGGGGCGCGCGCCGATGAGGAACGCGAGGTTCGCGCCGTCGAACGCCGTGCCCGGGTCATCCGTCAGCTCGACGTCCTCGAGCAGCGGGAACGCCGCGTCCTGGAGCTCGAGCGCGGCGCCCTCGGCGGCGCGCAGGCCCTGCGGGATCTCGAGCAGGCGGAGGCGGACGGGGGTGTCGGGGCCCAGCAGGTCCCCGGCGGCGATGCGGAAGAGCGCGGCGTAGCCGATCTGGCCGCCGGCGCCGGTGAGCGTGATGGTGACGGATGCTCGCGACATGTGGATGAGCCTACGGCGCCCGATGCCCGAACGGTCCGTGCCCGGGCGATGCGGAGCGCCGCGGCCCGATCCGGCGGGCGCAGGCTAGCGTTGGCACATGCGGGACCTGTATCCGGAGATCGAGCCGCTGGCGACCGGCATGCTCGGCGTTGGGGACGGACAGCACATCTACTGGGAGGTGTCGGGCAACGCCGATGGCAAGCCCGTCGTCTTCCTGCACGGCGGCCCGGGGGCGGGCACGACGCCCGAGCACCGGCGCCTCTTCGACCCCGAGCGGTACCGCATCATCCTGTTCGACCAGCGCGGCTGCGGCCTCTCGATCCCGCACGCCTCGGAACCGGGCGCCGACCTGTCGGCGAACACGACCTGGCACCTCGTGGCCGACATGGAGCGCCTCCGCGCCCACCTCGGCGTCGATCGGTGGCAGGTGTTCGGCGGTTCGTGGGGTTCCGCGCTCGCGCTCGCCTACGCCGAGACCCACCCCGAGCGCGTCACCGAGCTGGTCCTGCGCGGCATCTTCACGCTGCGCCGCCAGGAACTCGACTGGTTCTACGAGGGTGGGGCGTCGGCGATCTACCCGGACCTCTGGGAGGACTTCCTCTCACCCGTGCCCTACCTGGAGCGGATGCACCTCATCGAGGCCTACGGCCGGCTCCTCGACGACCCGAACCCGGAGGTCCACCAGCCCGCCGCGATCGCGTGGTCGAGGTGGGAGTCCTCGACGATCACGCTTCTGCCCCAGGTGGAGACGATCGCGCGGTTCACCTCGCCCGAGTACGCGACCGCGTTCGCGCGGATCGAGAACCACTACTTCCGCCACGGCGGCTGGTGGGACGAGGGGCAGCTGATCCGCGACGCGCACCGGCTGCGGAGCATCCCGGCCGTCATCGTGCAGGGCCGCTACGACATGTGCACGCCCGTGATGACCGCGTGGGACCTCCACCAGGCGTGGCCGGAGGCCGAACTGCGGATCATCGGCGACGCCGGGCACGCGTTCGACGAGCCGGGCATCCTCGAGGCGCTGCTCGAGGCGACCGACCGGTTCGGCGAGCGGAGCGTCCAGGCGCCGGCCGATCCGCCGGCCGATCCGCCCGCTGAGGCGTCGGAGGGCTCGGATGGGTCGGATCGGCACGACGCGGACGCCGACCCCGACGCCGACGCCGACGCCGGCGACGCCACCGACCCCGAATCGGCCGCCGGCGATGCCGAGCCCGAAGGGGATGACCCCGACGCGGATCGCGGATGACCGCGCGTCCCGCAGCCCGCGTATCCAGTCCGAAGGAGCGCGTGTCGAAAGCGGCACGACGCGTGCAGCGCGGCATCGTCCGCGGCGTGATGGCCCTCACGCCCCGGCGCCCGCACCTCGTCGTCAACGGCTACCCGGTCGACGAGGGCAACGCGATCGAGATGCTCCGCGGCGCGGTCGCGCGCTACCCGGGCACCGTGCGGTGGCTCGTCCCCGAGGTGGCGGAGGCGCGCGAGGTCCTCGAGGCCGCGGGCGCCGATCCCGACCGACGCGTCGAGATCGTCGCGCACCGGTCGTTCGCCGGGCTGTGGTGGTTCGCGACCGCCGAGGTCTCGATGTTCACGCACGGGGTGTTCGGCAACCCCGGCCGGGTCCCGCGCAAGACGATGGTCAACCTGTGGCACGGCGGCGGCTTCAAGGGGCACATCATGAGCGACGAGCGCGGGCGGCCCACGATCTCGTCCGACTACCTCGTCGCGAGCACGCGCAAGTTCGGCGAGGCGCGCGCGCGCGAATGCCGGCTGCCCGCGGGCGGGCTGCTGGTCACCGGCAACCCGAGGATCGACCAGTTCGAGCGATCCGACGCCGCGGCCCTGGATCGGCTCGGCATCGACCGGAGCCGGCCGTTCGTGCTCTGGATGCCGACGTTCCGCAGGAACAAGGGGCGCGGCCTCACCGCTGGGTGGTCGGATGTCGCGGGCGAGGCCCCGCCCGACGTCAACGCCGTGATGGCCGGGTGCGTCGACCTGCTCGCGCGCGAGTACGGACTCGCGGTCGTCGTGAAGCCCCACCCCCAGGATGCGGAGAGCCGGGCGATCCCGGGCGCCGTGGTCGTGACCAACGAGGACCTGCGGGCCGCGGGCGTGCAGCTCTACGAGCTCATCGGCGCCGCGTCCGGGCTCCTGACCGACTATTCGAGCGTGTGGATCGACTTCCTCGCGCTCGATCGGCCGATCGCCTTCGTGGTCCCCGACCTCGAGGGGTACACCGCCGGCCGGGGGTTCGATCCGCCGGACGCGCTCGACTGGCTGCCGGGCCCGACGCTCGCCGACGAGGCCGACATCCGGGCGTTCGCCGAGGACGTCCGGGACGGGGGAGACGCGTCGCGTGCGCGCCGCCGCGAGGTCGCGGTCGAGGTCGGGCACGTCGCCGGGCCCGGCGTCGCCGACCGGATCCTCGACGAGCTCGACGCGCGCGGCGTGTTCGCGCAGCCGTTGCTGCCGCGCCGGACGCCCGACGCATGAGCGACCGGGATCAGCGCCGCATCCCTGCGGCCTCGGCCGCGTCGATCTCGCGCAGGAACCGGTAGCGGTCCGGCGCGGGCGGGCGCGGGAACTGCGTCCCGGGCTCGACCACGAGCGAGATGGTGAGGAAGAGCGCGAAGATCGCGCTCGACTCGATCAGCCCGTTCTCGAGGAAGCTGCGCGCGACGAGCAGGAGGAGCAGCGGAAGGGTCAGGTTCCGGATCATCCGATCCGACCGGATGCTGTCGAGCGACGTGGCGACCACCCACAGGGCGACGAGCACCGTGCCGATCAGCCCCGCCTGGGCGAGGATCGACACCCAGCTGCTGTCGAGCACCTGCGTGTCCCACCACCGCTGATCGACGGCCACGGTCTTCTGGGCCAGCCCGATGCCGATCCACTTCGCCCAGCTGTCGAAGGGGACGTCCAGGACGACGTCCCACGCGATGGTCCGCGAGCTCAGGCTGGTCAGCTCGGCGGTGCTCTGGCCGCGGATCGCGAACTGCTCGACGGTGTCCGTGAACGTCGCCACGACATAGGCCACGGGCACGAGCGCGAGGAGCCCGATGCCGGTCGACCGGGGGATCGGCCAGGCGAGCAGGAACGCGAGCACGATCGCGAGGACGACGACGCCGAGGGTCGTCCGCGAGCCGGTCGCGAAGACGATCCCGAGGAAGACGGCGAACGCGATGCTGTTCCAGACCCGCATGCCGCGCCGCGCGAGGTCGACGACCAGGGCGATCGCCACGGGCGCGGCGAGCCCGGCGACCTCGTTCGGGCGCAAGTCGGGGATGCCGCCGCCGAGGCGGCCGTTCGCGAGGAGTTCGGGGAGCCCGGTGACCGCGGCGAACAGCGCCACGGCGCCGATCGCGGTGAGCAGCGTCGTGAGCACGAGCATCGGCGGTCCCGAGGCGACCATCACCACGACCGTCGTCGTGACGAGGATGATCCGCGCGCTCAGGATGAGCGACGCCGTGCCCTCGTCGGCCGCGATGGCGCCGACGCTCGACACCCCGACGACCGCGAGCAGCAGGATCAGCGACCGCGCGCCCACCCGGCCGTGGCGCGGCGAGTGATCGGCGACGACGAGCGCACCCGCGAGCGCGAGGACGCCGACGGCGGCCTTCCCGATCACGACGGGGTCGATCCCCCCGGAGAAGATCGCGCCCGGTCGCCACGACACGACGCTCACGACGAGGGCGACCCACACCGCGAAGAACTCGACCTGACGCCGGCTCACGGGCGATGGGACGCGCACGGGATCAGCTCCGTCCGCTGCCCTTGCGCGCCGCCGAGGCCGCCGCGGGCCGCTCGGTGCGTCCCGCCGCCGGTGCCGGTCGCGCGGCCTTCGCCGCCGACGCCACGGCGCTCGGCCGCTTCGGGACGTTCACCGCGCGGCGCGGCTCCGCGTCGAAGTCCTCGACCCGCCAGCCCGCCGCGAGGTCGTCGTGGCGGAGGCGGCGGACGTCGGCGAACACCACGCCGATCGGGCGGACGCCCTCGAGACGGAGCACGGTGACCGCGCGGGCGAGTTCGGACTCGGTCGTCTTCGCGTGCGCCACGACGATGACGACCACGTCGGCCGACGTCGCGACCGCGTGCAGCCCGAGCGGGCGCGACTGCGGGGCGGTCTGGAGCACGGCCAGGTCCGCGTAGTCGACCAAGGCGCCCGCGAGGGCGGGGAACCGCTCCTCGACCACGAGGTCGGTGGGCGTCTCCACGCCGCTCGGGACCGCCCAGACGGCCCCCTCGTCGTCCGTGACCTCGACCGGCCGGACCGAACCGGTCAGCTGGACGGAGCCCTCCATGAGGAGGTCGCCCACGCCGGGCCGCCCGAACAGGTCGGCGATCTCGGGCAGTTCGGAGTCGCGGTCGGGGACGGATTCCACGAGGAGGACCTGCCGACCGGACTCGGCGTAGGCCCTGGCGAGCCCGACGCGGACGTGCGCCGGGGCCGCGTCCGGCGTCGGCGGGACGAGCAGCAGGAGTTCGGGGACGGCCCCGCCGTTTGCGTGGCGGATGTTGAGGACCGCCTCGAGGTAGCCGTCGTCCTCCGGGTCGGTCTCGAGCCGGCCCTGGACCCGCCGGGGCTGCCGGAGGCGGCCGAATACGGGCAGCCCGGTGATCCGGCGCACGTCCGCGGCCGAGCGGACGCGGGTGTCGAGCTGGGCGAGGAGCAGCGCGAGCGCGGCCCCGACGGCGAGACCCGTGACGAGCCCGAGCCCGAGGAGGACGACCGGCTGCGGTGCGCTCGGCGACGCCGGCGCGGCCGCGGGGATCTGGACCGCGAGGTCGACGCTGTAGCTCGCGTCCGGCGTGTTCTCGATCTCGGAGACCTCGCGGGAGAGGCCCTCGGCGACGGCGTTGGCGAGGTCCGAGGCATCCTGCGCCGTCCGCCCTTCCGCCGTCACCTCGACGAGCACGGTCCCGGTCGGGTTCTCGGCGGTCACGCGCGAGGCGATCTGCTTCTCCGTGAGGTCGCCCTCGAGTTCGTCGGCCGCGTAGCCGAGCACGTCGGCGCTGTAGACGAGCTGGGGATAGGAGCCCACGCGCGCGATGCTGAACTGCGAGAGCTCGGCGAGCGAGGAGTTCGACGACTCCACCTGCAGGAACAGCGTCGCCGTCGACGTGTAGGTCTTCGGGAGGACCACGGTGATGATCCCGGCGAGCCCCACGCACACGGCGACGGACACGGCGACCACCGCCCAGCGCTGCTGGAACACCTGCACGTAGCCCTGAGCAGCCATGCGAACCTTCCGCGAACCGGGTGGGAGGTCCCGAATCTATCAGCCGGGGGTGCTGGCGTTCTCGCCCCATGACGGGGGAGAATCGAGCACCCGAACACGGCGCAGTCGCCGCCCGATAGAGAGCCGCCCCCATGCACACCTCCATACCCCAGCCGAAGCCCGGCCGGTCGCGGCGGTGGGCGATCGCCGCCACCGTCGTACTCCTGCTCGCGTCGGCCGGCGGGGCGCTCGCGGTCGCGAGCGGCGTCGGCAGCGGCGGGGCGGGGATCCCGCCGATCCCCGACGCGCTCTCGGACCCCGCCATCCAGGAGGCGCTCGCGCGCGACCCGGGTGCCGGTGCGCAGCCCCCCGGATCCGCCCAGTACCCCGTCCCGGAAGGAGCCGTCTTCGTCGACGCCGCCGCGGCACCGGGCGGGCGCGGGACCGTGGACGCGCCGTACGCGAGCATCCAGGACGCCGTGTCCGATGCGTTCGACGGTGAGACCATCGTGCTGCGGGCGGGCGAGTACCACGAGAGCGTGCAGGTGACGTCGACCTCCGGACTCACGTTCCAGCCGTATCCCGGCGAGGAGGTGTGGCTCGACGGCAGCGTCGTCGTCGACGGATGGGTCGCCGAGGGCGACCGGTGGGTCCACGACGGCTGGGACGTCGTCCTCGACTCGAGTCCGACCTTCGAGCGGGGGGCGCCCGAGAACGAGGAGCAGAACTGGACCTTCGTCGACAAGGCCCACCCGATGGCGGCGCACCCGGACCAGGTCTGGGTCGACGGCACGCCGCTCGCGCAGGTCGCGACGGCCGACGACGTGGGTCCGGGCGAGTTCGCGGTCGACCTGGAGCGCCACGCCCTCGTCGTGGGTGCCGACCCGTCGGGCGTCGAGGTCAGGTCGAGCGTGATCCCGCGCGCGTTCCAGCTCCGGGCCGAGAACCTCACGGTCCGCGGGATCGGCATCCGACGGTACGCCCCGTCGGTCCCGGACATGGGCGCGGTCACGATCGAGAAGCCGGGCGCGACGCTCGAGCAGGTCGTCGTCCAGGACTCGTCGACGACGGGGATCTTCATCGGCGATCGGGGGGCGACCCTGCGGAACGTGACCGCCGAGCGCAACGGGCTGATCGGCATCAGCGCGAACTTCGCGGACGGACTGGTCGTCGACCACGTCGCGGTGACCGACAACAACGTCGAGGCGTTCAACCGGGCACCGGTGGCCGGGGGCATGAAGGTGACGAGGTCGCGCGGCGTGTCCGTCCTGTCGTCCGCGTTCGCGGACAACGCGGCGGGCGGGCTGTGGTTCGACCAGTCGTGCGCGATGATGCTCGTCGCGGACAGCCGCTTCGACCGCAATGTCGGCCACGGGCTGTTCCTCGAGATCTCGGCCCGCGCCGCGGTCCTGCGCAACGTCATCTCGCAGAACGGCCGATACGGCATGAAGGTGAACGACACGAGCGAGGTGGTCGTGAAGGACAACGTGCTCGTCGCGAACGGGTGGGGGATCACCGTGCTCCAGGACGAGCGGCGCGCGGATGCCCCGGACGCCGCGGGCCTGGACCGTCGGTTCCCGCAGCCCGACCCCGTGATGACCTGGATCGCCAAGGACGTCGTGATGGTCGGCAACCTCATCGCCGGGGGCGGCACCGAGCCGTTGCTGTGGCTCCAGGACTACACGGGCGAGTACGACGCGGAGGAGCTCGGGACGATCGCGGAGGGCAACACCTACGTGCGCGCGGGCGCGGGCCAGCCCGAGCACGTCGTGCGCTGGCAGGTGGAGCGCGGCGACCCTGCGGGGTTCGACACCGTCGCGGAGTTCCACGACGCGACGGGGCAGGAAGCCACCGGCGTCGACGCGTCCGCGGGCGCGGCGACCGAACCGGCCGCCGAGGACGACGCGCCGTTCGAGTGGCCGGCGTGGGCCCGCGACGCATGGGGTGCGTCACTCGACTAGTTCGTCACGGGCCACCCGAGCCCGGAATGCGACACCGACACGCCCCCCGTTTTGGGAGGGCCGGAGGACCCCCTGACACGACTACGGTCGGAACACCGGAACGACTTCGCGTTCACCTCGGCGACGTACCCGGCAGGCGTCGAGGCACTGTCCGTCGTGTGTGCGCGAAGCAGGTCCGGAGGATACGTCCAGAACGACGGGGGTGACGTAGCGATGATTCGACCGATCCTGACGGCTTCCGCGGTCGGTCGCGCCGCGCTCCACGGCGACGATGCGGCGGTGGCCCGATGAGCACGCTGCCGACACCCGCGGATCCCACCGACGGCGGTCGGTTCGCCGCGGCCGCTCGCGTCGTCGACGGCGAGGTGATCGGCGCCGCGTCGGGCGCCCGTGCTCGCGAGCGGTACCGCGACCGCGTGCGCGTGACCGACAGCATCGTGGTCGTCGCGGCCGTGCTCGGCAGCGTCTCCGCCAGGCAGGTGATGACCGGACCCGCCGACGAGTCCATCGTCTGGCGGCTCGGCGTGCCGCTGTTCGTGACGTTCGTCTGGCTCTGCGCGCTCGCGGCCTTCCGCACCCGCGACTCGCACATCACGGCGGCCGGCGCGACCGAGTACAAGCGGGTCGCGAACGCGACGATCGCCGCGTTCGGGCTCATCGCGTTCGCGCTCGTGCTCTCGGGCGCGCCGGGCGCGCGCTTCTACCTGCTCGTCGCCCTGCCCGCGGGCGGCATCGGCCTGCTGTGCGGCCGGTGGCTGTGGCGGAGGTGGCTGCTCGCGCAGCGGCGCTACGGGCAGTACCTGTCTCGCGCGGTCGTGGTCGGCCCACTGGCCGACATCACGCGGATCATCCGCCAGATGGACCGGAGCCCGGCCGCCGGGTTCCGGGTCGTCGGCATCGTCTCCGACGACATCCCGACCCCGACCCTCGCCGTCGACTCGCGCGAGCTCCCGGTGCTCGCCGGGATCGGCGAGGCGGCACGCGCCGCCGCCGAGTGGGGTGCGGACGCCGTGGTCGTGACCGGTGACCTCGACGAGGACGGGTCGCGCCTGCGTCGCCTCGGGTGGGAGCTCGAGGGGACCGGCGCGGAGCTCGTGCTGCCCTCGCGACTCACCGACGTCGCGGGCCCGCGCATCCACTTCCGTCCGGTCGAGGGGCTCCCGCTCCTGCACGTCGAGATCCCGACGTTCTCGGGTCCGAGGCACACCCTGAAGCGGGCCTTCGACATCGTGTTCGCGTCGGTCGCGCTGATCCTGATCGCGCCCGTCATGCTCGCGACGGCCATCGCGATCCGCCTCGAGGACGGCGGGCCCGTCTTCTTCGTGCAGACGCGCTGCGGGCGGGACGGCCGGACGTTCCGGATGTTCAAGTTCCGCTCGATGGTCGTCGACGCCGAGGCGCGCCTCGCCGAGCTCGCCGACCGGGACGAGGGCGCCGGTCCGCTGTTCAAGCTGCACGACGATCCGCGGGTGACGCGCATCGGGAGGCTCATCCGCGCGTACTCGATCGACGAGCTGCCGCAGTTCTGGAACGTCCTGATCGGCGACATGAGCGTCGTCGGCCCGCGTCCGCCGCTCGAGCGCGAGGCCGCCGCCTACGACGGCGTCGTGTCGCGACGACTCATGATCAAGCCGGGGCTCACGGGCCTGTGGCAGATCAGCGGTCGCAGCGACCTCGACTGGGAGGAGAGCGTGCGGCTCGACCTCTACTACGTCGAGAACTGGTCGCTGACCGGCGACCTGATGATCATCTGGCGGACCATCCGCACCGTGCTCGCGGGCGACGGCGCGTACTGAGCGGGCCGCGGCCCGACAGCGCGGCTGGACGGCCTCGGGCGGCTAGACGGCCGCCTCGGCGTGGCCCAGGACGGTCGTGGCGATCTCCCTGCGCATGGCCGCGACGCTCCGCCGCCACGAGTACCCGAGCTCCTCCGCCGAGCGGCGGTGCGCGGTGCGCGGGGGCAGTCGATGCAGGGCTGCGGCGATGCCGACCGGGTCGGACGGGTCCGCGTACACCGCGTGGTCGCCGAGGATCTCGCGGAACACCGGGATGTCGCTCGCGAGGACGGGCGCTCCGAACTCGTACGCCTCGAGCGTCGGCATCCCGAAGCCCTCGTCGCGACTGAGGAACAGCAGTCCCCGCGTGTTCGAGTACAGCCACGCGAGCTCGCCGTCGTCGACGTGGCCCAGGAAGCGGATGCGCCCGTCGTCGATCGCCTCCGCGGCCGAGGCCAGCTCCGATCGGCGCCCGTCGGGTTCGCCGACGACGACGAGCGGCGTCGCCGGAGACAGGAGCCCGGATCCGAGTGCGCCGAGGATGGCGTTCTCGAGGTTCTTGCGGGCGTTCAGCCGCCCGACGCTGAGGTGGAATGCCTCGACCCCGTCCAGGCCGTCGGGACGCCGCGGGACGGCGTTCCGCAACGACCCGCCGACGTCGAGCCCGACCGGGACCACGGGGCGGGCGCCGGCGACGCGGCGGATCCGCCCGGCCTCGGACGCGGACGACGTGAAGACGACGCGGCTGCGGCGGATCGTCGCCGGCATGAGCGCGAAGTAGGCGCGCTCGAGGGGCGTGAACCACTCGGGCGAGGTCACGAACATGAGGTCGTGCACGAACACCGCGGATCGGCCGAACGCGGGCGTGAAGTTGTGCGTGACCATCACGTCGGCCCGCACGCGGCGCGCGGTCACCGGGAGCTCCAGGATCACGCTGACGCCGTGCGGGGCGAGCGAGGCGCCGACGACCTGCACGCCCGCCGGGAGCTCGGCTCGCGCGGTCTCGAGGTGGCGCCGGCGGACCGCGACGAGCACCTCGTCGTGCGGATACTGCTCGATCCACGCGAGGATGAACTCCCGCTGGACCTGGCGGTTGGAGATCGGGCCCTCACCCCACCAGAAGCCGTCGAACAGCACCCGCATGCGACGGCCTACGGTGCGAACTCGCGGACGAGGGCCACGGTCTGGGCGACGTGCGCGCGACTGGACGCCCCGAACACGATGGACTCCAGGTTCGGCTGGCTGAAGATCCATTCGATCGCCTCCTGGGGCGGGATCGCCCCCGACGCGAAGACCGACATGGCGACCGCACGGAACGGGCGCTCCGCGAGCGCCTCCCGGTAGGCGTCGATGCCGCCCGACATCCGGAACCCGATCTTGTTGATGTTGGCGCACACCAGCGGGTTCTCGATGCCGGCACGCTCGAGCGCGGGCACGAGCATCGGCAGGTTCATCGTGATGAAGCCGGGCTCCGCCCCGTACCGCGTGCGGACGTGGTCCGCGAAGATCCGGAACGCGTCCTGGAAGCCGAGGCCGAGGAGCAGGTCCGTGACGACGTTCTGCAGCCAGACGACCGGGGTGGGCACCCCGCGGAACATCGCCATCTCGGCGTCGACGAGCAGGGTCACGATCCCCTCGATGTCCTTCGTGGCGAAGGACCGGCTTCCGCGCAGCATCGCGTTCAGCGCGCCCTCCTCGGGGAGGAATCGCTTCAGCGCGCCGAGCATGCCGAGTTCGGTGACGGCATCCGCGTACTTGTGCGCGTACGGCATGCACGGCATGAACGCGAAGCCCTCGTACCGTGCGGGTTCCTCGCGGACGCGTTCGACGACCTCCGCGATGCGATCGTGCGTGGTGCACATGAACGAGGTGACGCCGGAGTCGATCGCGTCGTCGAGCACGGTCATGATGGCGTCCGTCCGCTGGAAGCGGATGGCTTGCGCACGCGCCCGCTCCTCGGACATGTGGTTCACGCCGAAGAACTGGTTGTCTCCGAACAGGACCCGATCCAGCTTGGTCGCCGTCGGGAGCTGGACCTGCTGCTCGATCGTCATGCTCGCCTCCTCAGTAGACGTCGACGGGTCGGGGTGGGCTGCGATGCCGGCCCCTGCGCCGAACCGGACACGGCGGCCGCGAGGACGGACGGACCCGCCGCGGCATCCGTGATCATCATCTCGATCACCTCGTCGGTGAGGCTCGCGCTCGCGAAGTCGTTCACGGGCGCCACCGATCGGTCGTGCGCCCGGCGGACGAAGTGGTCGAGCTGCGCGCTGTACTCCTCGCCGCGGAGGTAGAACCACACCGAGTCCGTCAGCTCGGTCGTGTTCCGCAGGTTCCATCCGGTCTCGTAGCCGTCGATCTCGGGCGCGGTCGACCGGAGGAACACCTGGAGCTCCTGGCGATCGGCCTGGATCCGACCGGCGGTGCCGGTCGCGGTGATGCGCGTCGTCATCTTCCGGAACGACTCGTCCGACCAGTTGACCGACACCTGCGCCGTGAGGCCGTCGAAGAACACCGTGCTCGAGACCTCGTCCTCGGTGTCGGCCGAGAACACGCTGCCGAGGACGGTGCCGCCCACGCCGCGAGCCGCGCCCGCGTACCAGGTCAGGAGGTCGATCGGGTGCGCGGCGTAGTCGTAGAGCGCGCCGCCGCCCTCGGTCCGCTGGGACCGCCACGTCGACCCCTTGGACCGGAGGACCACGGGACCGTACGCCTCGGCCTGCAGGTGCGTGACCCTCCCGATCGCGCCGAGGTCGAGGAGCCGTCGGACCTCGCCGAAGGTCCCGACGAACCGGTTGTGGTAGCCGACCTGGGTCACGACGCCGCGCTCCTCGGCGAGCGCGGCGAGTTCCCGCGACTCGCTCGAGCTCAGGCAGAGCGGCTTCTCGCAGAAGACGTGGAGCCCGCGCTCGAGCGCGGTGCGGACCATCGGGCCGTGGAACCTGGTCGGGGTGGCGATGAGGACGGCGTCGAGCTCGACCCCGTCGAGCATCGCGGCGTAGTCGCCGAACGTCCGGAGCCCGGTGTACTTCCCGAGGACGTCGAGGATGTAGCTCGTCGAGTCGACCACGGCGACGACCGAGGCATCCGGGTGCGCGTTGATCATCGCGAGGTGCGAGAGGCCCATCTTGCCGAGGCCGACGACGCCGATCCTGATCATGCGGTTGCTCCTACGTCGGGTTCCGAGACGAGCTCGGGACGGCGGGCGCTGACCGATGCGATCAGCGTTTCGTACTGGCCGGCCACGTGCTCCCACGTGAACTCGGCGGCGTGGCGCTCGCGCACCGTCGCCGAGAGCCGGCCGCGCAGCGATTCGGATTCCAGCAGCGCGTCGATCTGCTCCGCTGCGCTGTCGACCGAGTCGAAGTAGAGTGCCCCGTCGCCGGCGACCCACCGGTTGTAGGGGTTGTCGTGCGCGATGACGGGGTTGCCCGCGGCCATCGCCTCGACGAGCGACGGGTTGGTGCCGCCGACGGTGTGGCCGTGGAGGTAGGCCAGGCCGTGGTACCGGATGGCGGCGAGGCGCTCCGGCTCGTAGACCGACCCGGGGAACACGACCTCGGGGCTCGCCGCCTCCCGGACGGCCCGATGGAACGGGTCGTCGTCGCCGTAGGTCCCGAGGACCGCGAGCTGCACGCCGCGGGGCCGACGCGAGAACGCGGTGACGAGCTCGAGGATCGAGTTCTCCGGGATGGGCCGGCAGACGATGGTCAGGTAGCGGCCGGGCTCGAGTCCGAGTTCGGCGACCGGAGCCGTGGGGGCGTCGAGCACCGTGTTGGCGCCGTACGTGATGGTGTGGAGCTTGCTGCGGCGCGCCTTGCGGGCCAGGTAGTCCTCGATCACGGGGTGGTCGGCGATGAGCTCGTCGCCCACCCAGCACGCGATCCGCTCGTTCACGTAGAGGATCGCCTGGCGGATCACTCCCCAGCGCGCGCGGGACCACTCGATGCCGTCCATGTTGATCACGTTCGGGATCCCGAGCGCCCGTTGCGCGATGTTGAAGACGGCCGTGTTGTAGCCGAACGTCAGGCAGGGGTCCCGGAAGCGCGTCGCGTGCCGGATCGATCGGAGGTCGAAGAGCGAGGTGCCGAGCCATCCGTCGCGGGCGACCGGGATGGTCACGCGGTCGATCCCGTTCCAGACGTCTTCGACGATCGGGCCCCGGCCGTCCGCCTGGCAGTACACGACGGGTCGCCAGCCGTGATCGCGCAGGTGGAGCGCGACGTTCTCGGCGGCGGTCTCGAAGCCGCCGTACGCCGCCGGCACGCCGTGCGTGCCGAGAATCCGGACGACGGGCCGGGCATCGCGAGTCGCAGCGTGCACAGGTCCCCCCTGGGGCCACTCGGGTAGGGCTGACGAGGTGGGCCAGCCCCGTGGAGGGGTATGAGTCTACGAGGGGCCGATCCTGCGCGTCGCCCCCCCAATGGAGGGTGGCCGGACGGCGAACGGCGGGTGTCGCGCGCCGGCTCGCGGGCGTGCACGAGAGCGCGCACGAGGGGCCGAGGCGCGTACCCCGACCGGGGGCTGCCCGCCAATAGGATCGTCGTCTAGGTTTCTTCGCATCGGTCGGGCCGAAGGGTATGCCGACCGGCCGGACCGGAGCAGGGGGCGAACGGATGACGGTGAGGATCGGGTACGCGGCAGGTGCGTTCGACCTCTTCCATGTGGGGCACCTGAACATCCTCAAGCACGCCAAGAGCGAGTGCGACTACCTCATCGCCGGCGTCGTGAGCGACGAGCTGCTCGAATCGCGCAAGGGCCGGCGACCGATCGTCCCGCTCGCGGAGCGCATGGAGATCGTCCGGCACATCGTCTACGTCGACCAGGTGCACGCCGAGGTCCTGCCGGACAAGCTCGACACGTGGCGCGAGCTGCGCTTCACCAGGTTCTTCAAGGGCGACGACTGGCGCGGGACCGACGAGGGGCGTCGGCTCGAGCGCGAGTTCGCCGAGGTCGGCGTCGAGGTCGTGTACTTCCCCTACACCGTGCACACGTCGAGCACCGCGCTGCGCCAGGCGCTCGACGCGGTCTCACGGCCCAGCATGATCGCGATCGGCGACATCCCGGAATGAGATCGCGCGCAGCGGGCCCCGTTCCGAGGGCGGCGCGCTAGAGTCCATCCGCACTCCCTGCATCCCCCACCGACCCGCGGAGCCCCCATGGCGAACAACGAGCAACCCCCCGGCTTCGACCCGGAAGGCGAAGGCGAGGACGCGCCGAGCAGCGGCGGCAGTTGGCGCACGTTCGCGGTCGTCGGGGTGGTCGTCGCGCTGATCATCGGCGGGCTCGCGACCGCGATCGCACTGTCGGGCGGCGGCACCGCGACGCTCCCGACCGGGTCGAACGCGGCCGAGACCTCGGCTCCGCCGGCGACGTCGTCGGCGCCGCCGACCGATGCGGCGGAGCCGACCGTGCCGTCCGTCGACCCGTCGCCCGTCGTGCAGCCGCCGCCCGCCGACCCCGTGCCGATCGACCAGCCCGCGGAGATCGCGCCCGCGCTCACCGCGAGGATCACCTCGATCGAGGCCGTGCAGGGCGAGGCGCAGGGGCCGGGCGAGATCGACGCGCCGTCGATCCGCGTGGCCGTCGAGATCCGGAACGACACGGATGCCGCGTCGTCGCTCTCGACCGCGACCGTCACCGGCTACTACGGCTCGGCGATGACGCCGGCTCCCGAGCTGCGGGAACCCGGCGGCACGCCGTTCCCGGCCTCGGTCGCGGCCGGCGGCCGGGCGGAGGCGGTGTTCATCTTCTCGGTGCCGACGGACGAGCGCGACGACGTCACGATCATGGTCGACTACTCGCTCGACTACGCGCCCCTGCAGTTCCACGGAGCGGTCCCCCGCTGACTCGCCCCCCATTCGGGGGTCGGCATCCACTCAGCACGCCGGTTAGGATCCCGGCATCCTCGCCCTGCACTCGAGGATGGCCCGATCCGATAGATCGGCATGGGGGATGCGCAGGAATATCGCGGCTATGGTTTCGGCTGCCGCCATCACGGCGGCAGTGACGCTCTCGACCTTCGTGGTCGCCACGTCGGCGGAGGCCGACACCGCACCCGACCCGGGAATCCCGACGACCGTGTCGACGGATTCGCTTCCGACGGCGCAGATCAACGGCGTCGTCTGGGACCAGGTCATCGTGGGGAACACCGTCTTCGTCGGCGGCAACTTCACGGCGGCCCGACCGGCCGGGTCGGCCGCGGGCGCGAACCAGGTGGCGAGGACGCACCTGCTCTCCTACCAGCTGAGCACCGGGCAGCTCACCGGCTGGGCGCCGAACCTCAACGGCCAGGTCCGCGCGATGGATGCCTCGCCCGACGGTACGAAGCTCTACGTCGTGGGCGCGTTCACGACAGTGAACGGCGCCGCCCGGAGCCGGATCGTCGCATTCGACACCGGGTCGGGCGCGGTCGACACGGCGTTCAACGCGTCCGCGAACGGCGAGCTGTTCGCGGTGACGGCCTCGGCCTCGACCGTGTTCTTCGCGGGCAGCATGTCCTCGGCGGGCGGGGTCTCCAGGCCCGGCGGCGCCGCCGCCGCCTCGATCTCGAACGGCGCGACCACGGCGTGGGCGCCCGTGCTGAGCGGTGGCCGGGCGTGGTCGATGGAGGTGTCGCCCGACGGATCCAAGGTCGTGATCGGCGGGAACTTCCTCAGCGCGAACGGCAGCGACAATCCCGGCTTCGGCCTGGTCGGCGTCAACTCGAGCAACGGGTCGACGATCCCGACGCCCGCGAACAGCATCATCCGCAACGCCGGCAACTCCGCCGCGATCTACGGCATGAGCTCGGACGCGGACAGCGTCTACGGCTCCGGGTACGTGCTGCTGTCCTCGAGCGGCACGGGCAACACCGAAGGCACCTTCCGGATGGACTGGGCGACGCTCAACCTCATCTGGATGGCCGACTGCCGCGGTGACGAGTACGGCTCCGCCGCGCAGGGCGGCGTCGTGTACGTCGCCGGGCACCCGCACCAGTGCGAGTGGCTCGGGTCCTTCCCCGAGCGCGACCCGCGGACCTTCCAGCGCGCGCTCGCGTTCACGAAGGAGCCTTACAGCGTCGTCCGCGAGAACATCAACTACGGCAAGCCGGCCACACGGCCGCTCGCGTTCTTCCCGGACATCAACCTCGGCAACTTCACCGGCCAGTACCAGGGGCCGTGGACGGTGCAGGCGAACGACCAGTACGTCCTGTACGCCGGCGAGTTCACGCAGGTCAACGGCGTCGGCCAGCAGGGCCTGGCCCGGTTCGCGGTCAGCTCGATCGCGCCCGACGCCGACGGGCCCCGCGAGAGCGGCGCCTGGCCCGTGAGCGCGGTGCCGATGGGTGCCGGTGCGGTGCGGATCAGCTGGCCCTCCAACCACGACCGGGACAACGAACGCCTGGTCTACCAGGTCGTCCGCAACGGCAACACCGGCTCTCCGATCGCGACGATCACGGGCCAGTCGAGGTTCTGGGACCGCCCGACCCTCACCTACGTCGACACTGGCCTCGCTCCGGGTTCGGGCGTCTCGTACCGCGTCAGCGCGACCGACCCGTTCGGCAACGTCGCCTGGTCGCAGACCGTGAACACCACGGCCGGGGCGAGCGGGACGGTGAGCGCCTACGCGCGGACCGTCTTCGCCGATAGCCCGACCTGGTACTTCCGGATGGGCGATCCGACCGGCTCGACGCTCGTCAACGCCTCCGGGCCGAACGCGAACGCCACGTCGTCGTACATGACGATGGCCCAGCTCGACGCGAGCAGCGGCTCGGGCGTCACGGAGGGCGTGACGGGCGCCATCACGGGCGACTCGAACACCGCGGCCAGGTTCGACGGGACCGGCAACGGTCGCGCGGGCACGACCACCCAGGTCTGGCCCGACGACTCGATGAGCGTCGAGGCGTGGTTCCGCACGACCTCGAGCAGCGGGAAGATCCTCGGGTTCGGCAGCAGCGGCTCGGCCACCGGGACGTCGTCCTCGTACAACCGCTCGCTGTACCTCAACGGCGGCCGCGTGATGTGGACCGTGTTCGATACCCAGAACCGGACCCTGCAGAGCGGCACCGGGTACAACAACGGCGCCTGGCACCACGCGGTCGCCACGCTCGGACCGGAGGGCATGCGGCTCTACGTCGACGGCCAGCAGGTCGGGGCATCCGCGCAGGCGAACTACGGACGCAACTTCGGCGGCTACTGGAAGATCGGCGGCGACGCCACGCCGGGCGGCAACCAGAACTTCTCCGGCGACCTCGACGAGGTGGCGATCTACAAGACGGTGCTCCCGGCGTCCCGGGTCCTCCAGCACTACCAGGCCGGCGGTGGAGCCGGCGGCGGCGGGCCCGTCAACGAGCCGCCGACCGCGACGTTCACGACGACGCAGTCCGAGCTGACGGTGGGCGTGAACGCCGGAGGGTCGGGGGACACGGACGGCACGATCCAGTCGTACGCGTGGAACTTCGGCGACGGCACGACCGCGTCGGGCGTCACCGCGTCCCGCACGTACGCCGCGGCCGGCAACTACACGATCACGCTCACGGTGACCGACGACGACGACGCGACGGCGGTCGCGACGCGTCAGGTCACGGTGAGCAGCAACCCGCCGCCGGACCCGCCGCCCGCGGGCGTCGTGGCGCAGGACGACTTCGCCCGGACCGTGTCGGGCGGCTGGGGTCAGGCGACGACCGGCGGCGTGTGGTCGGCGAACGACGCGTCCGGGTTCTCGGTCGGCAACGGCGTCGGGACCACCTCGCACAACGCCGGGGCGACCCGCCGTGCCACGCTCCCGATCACGCCGTCGGCCTCGACGGACGTCACGGTGAGGTTCTCGATCGAGAAGACCGCGGCCGGCGGCGCGATGACCGCCGGTGCGGTCGTCCGACAGGTCGGTTCCGCGTTCTACCAGGGCCGGATCCGGTTCCTGACGAACGGGGCCTGCACGCTGCAGATCACCGAGGGCTCGACGATCGTGCTCGGCAACCTCGATCCCGTGCCCGGCGTCTCGTGCGCGGGCGGCCAGCAGCTCCAGATCCGGGTGCAGGCGACGGGGACGTCGCCGACGACCCTCCGGGCGAAGGTGTGGCAGGTCGGATCCGCGGAGCCCGCCGGATGGCAGCTGACGGCGTCCGGAACGACCGGTGCGCTCCAGGCCGCCGGCACGGTCGGCATCGAGGGCTACCTCTCCGGGGCGGCGACGAACGCGCCGAACTCGATCCGGTACGACGACTTCACCGCATCCGTCGTGCCCTGATCCTCGCCCTTACCGTCCCGGGGCCCCGTTCGAGATCGGACGGGGCCCCGGTCCGTCCGGGGGTGCGCCGGACGGCGGCCCGGACGGCCGGACGGCGCCCCGGACGGCACGGCGGGGAGGCCGGGCGACACGCGCGGCATTGCCCTGACCCCCTGAAGGGGGCGATACGCGAACACCCGAGCGGTCGTATATTGACGCAAGTCAAGGGGGGTGCGTGCCCAGCGCCGCCCTGTGAGCGATTGAGGACACGATGGGTACATCCGAACCCGAGCCGTCGCGTCTGCGGCTGGTTTCCAGCATCGCGGTCGTCGCGATCTTCGTCTCAGGCCTCCTGGGTGCGGTCGCCGCACCCGCGGCCGCGGACACACTCCCGGTCGACGCCTCGGTGCCGACGACCGTCTCCACCGACCCGCTGCCTGCACCGCAGATCAACGGCGTCGTCTGGGACCAGGAGATCATCGGCAACACGGTCTACGTGGCCGGCGACTTCACCAAGGCGCGCCCGTCGGGCGCCGCAGCAGGCGTCGACGAGGTCGACCGCACCTACCTGCTCGCCTACGACATCACCACCGGCGCGCTCCTCCCGTGGGCGCCCGTGGTCAACGCGCAGGTCCGGGTCCTCGCGGCCTCGCCGGACGGCACGCGCCTCTACGCCGGCGGCGACTTCACGCTGGTGAACGGCGAGACCCGCAACCGTATCGTCGCCTTCGACGCCGCGACCGGCTCGGTCGCGACCGCGTTCGCGGTCGGTGCGAACAACCGCGTCTACGCGCTGGATGCCACGAACACGACCGTGTACTTCAGCGGGCACTTCACGTCCGTCAGCAGCAACGCGCGCCCCGGCTTCGCCGCGGCGGCGAGCGCCGCGAACGGTGCGGTCCTGCCGTGGGCGCCGGTGCTGGCCAACGGCCGCGCCTACTCGATCCTCATCTCGCCCGACGAGTCGAAGGTCGTCATCGCGGGCGACTTCACGACCCTGAACGGATCCGACCGACCGGGCTACGGGCTCGGCGCCGTCGACACCGCGTCCGGCGCCAGCATCGTGCCGTTCGCGGTGAACGACTCGGTGCGCAACGGCGGCATCGAGGCCGCCATCTACAGCCTCGAGTCCGATGGCGAGAGCTTCTACGGCAGCGGCTACGTCTTCGGCGACGGCGGCAACCTCGAGAACACGTTCCGGGCGGACTGGGCGACGGGCACGCTGACCTGGGTCGCCGACTGCCACGGCGACACCTACTCGATCGCCGCCACCGGCGACGTGATCTACATCGCCGGCCACGCGCACTACTGCGGCAACATGGGCGGGTTCCCGCAGACCGATCCGTGGGACTTCCAGCGCGGTATGGCGTTCTCCAAGTCGATCGCCGGGGTCAACACGCCGGACATCTACGGCTACCCCAGCTGGACCGGCACGCCGGCGCCGGAGCTGCTCAACTGGTTCCCGTCCATCGACACGGGCACCTTCACCGGCCAGGGCCAGGGGCCGTGGAGCGTCGAGTCCGACTCGCGCTACGTGGTCTACGGCGGCGAGTTCCAGCACGTCAACAACAAGGACTTCCAGGGGCTCGCGCGCTTCGCGACCCGTGCGATCGCGCCGAACGCCGACGGGCCGCGCCTCACGGGCGACAACTTCGCCCCGAAGCTGACGTCGCCCGCCTCGGGTGTCGTGACGGCCAGCTGGCTCGCGAACTGGGACCGCGACAACGAGTCGCTCACCTACCAGGTGATCCGCGACGGCGCGACGGGTTCGCCGGTCTACGTGACGCAGCAGAAGTCGCGGTACTACGACCGTCCGACGATGTCGTTCGTGGACACCGGGCTCACGCCCGGCCAGACGTACACGTACCGGCTCCGCGCCATCGATCCGCTGGGCAACAGCGGGTGGGGCTCGACGCTGTCGATCACGGCGTCCGGGACGGCCGCGCCGAGCACCTACGCGACGACGGTCCTGCGCGACCAGCCGACCTACTTCTGGCGGTTCGGCGACGCGACCTCCGCGACGACCATCGCGGACTCGGCCGGGCGCGCGAACGCGAGCAAGGGCGCGGGCGTGACGCTCGCCCAGGCCGGCGCGCTCACGGGCGACGCCGACACCGCGGCGCGCTTCTCCGGCACCAGCACCGGGCGCTCGGTCTCGGCCGAGAAGGTCTGGCGCGACGAGTCGTTCGCCGTCGAGGCCTGGTTCAAGACGAACTCGACCGCGGGCGGCAAGATCGTCGGCTTCGGCTCCTCCGCGACCGGCGACTCCTCGTCGTACGACCGCCACATCTACATGAACACGTCCGGGCGCATCCTGTTCGGCGTGAACCCCGGCTCGCAGCAGACGCTGCAGTCGACCAAGGCCTACAACGACAACCAGTGGCACCACGTGGTCGGCACCCTCGGCGCCGGCGGCCTGCAGCTGTTCGTCGACGGACGCCTGGTCAGCCAGAACCCGGACGTGACCAGGGGCGGCGCCTACTGGGGCTACTGGCGCGTGGGCGGTGACAACACGTGGTCCGGCGGGAAGAACTTCACCGGCACGATCGACGAGGTCGCGGTCTACCCGCAGCCGCTGACGGCCGCGCAGGTCGCGAAGCACTACGCCGACGCGGGTCGCACTCCCGCCTCGGTGCCCGCGGCACCCGCGGACGCCTACGGCGCAGCGGTCTACGGCGCCAACCCGCTGATCTTCTGGCGACTGGGCGAGGCAAGCGGCGCGACCGCGGGCGACTCGGGCACGCAGGGCATGGCGGGTGCGTTCGTCGGGACCTACACGCGCGGCTCGGCCGGTGCGCTCGTGGGCGTCTCGAACACCGCGACGCAGTTCACCCAGGGCTTCGCCGCCGCGGCCACCCAGACCGCGAGCACGACCACCTACTCGACCGAGGCGTGGTTCAAGACGAGCTCGACGAGCGGCGGCAAGATCACGGGCTTCGGCGACAGCCGCACCGGCCTGTCGACGACGTACGACCGGCACGTCTACATGCAGAACGACGGCAAGCTCGTGTTCGGCGTGAAGAACGGCTCGACGTTCACGAACCTCACCTCGGCGCAGGCCTACAACGACAACGGCTGGCACCACGTGGTCGCCGCGCAGTCGTCGGCCGGGATGCGGTTCTACGTCGACGGCGCGCTCGTGGGCTCGAATGCGCAGGCCTCGGCGACGTCGTACAACGGCTACTGGCGAGTCGGCGGCGACCGCACGAACGGCGGGTCGACGAGCAACTACCTGAACGGCGTGATCGACGAGTTCGCGGTGTACCCGCAGGCGCTGAGCGCGGCCGCGGTCCTGTCGCACTACCAGGTCGGTCGCGACATCGTGCCGAACGTCCTCCCGACGGCGTCCTTCACGGCGAACACGGTCGACCTCACGTCGACGTTCGACGCGAGCGCCTCGACGGACACCGACGGCACGATCACCGCCTACACGTGGGACTTCGGCGACGGCACGTCGGGCACCGGCGTCACCGCGACGCATGCCTACGCCACGGCGGGCACGTTCGTCGTCACCCTCACGGTGAAGGACGACGACGCGGCCACCGCGACGGCCACGCGTTCGGTCGTCACGGTGACCCCGAACGTGCTGCCCACGGCGGCGTTCACGGCGAACGTGAGCAGCCAGACCGTCTCCTTCGACGCCTCGTCGTCGGTCGACCCGGACGGGGCGATCGTGGACTACGCGTGGAACTTCGGCGACGGCAAGTCCGCGAACGGCGCCACCGCGTCGCACCTGTACGGCGCGGCCGGCACCTACGCCGTCACGCTGACGCTCACGGACAACCGCGGCGGCGTCGCGACGAAGACCACGCAGGTGACCACGACGGCGTCGCCGGTCTCGATCGAGCTCGCACGCGACGAGTTCGGTCGGTCCGTCACGGGCGGCTGGGGCGCGGCCGACGTCGGCGGCCCCTGGACGCTCTCGAGCGCCGCGAACGCCAACGTCGCGAACGGCACCGGAATCCTCGTGCACGCTGCGAACGCGACGCGGAAGGCCACGCTCGACGCGATCAACGCCAACGACCTGACGGTCACCGGCGACTTCGCGGTCGACAAGGCCGTCGTCGGCGGCAGCGCCTACGCGGGGCTCAACGTCCGCCAGGTCGGCACCGACTACTACCAGGCGCGACTGCGGTTCCAGGCCGGCGGCGTCCTCGCCGTGCAGTTCATGCAGGGGGACTCGACGCTCATCTCGAACGCGAACCTCCCGCTGACCTACACGCCGGGACAGGCCGTGAGCCTCAAGGTCCGCATCAGCGGCACGTCGCCGACCACGATGCAGGCCAAGGTCTGGACCGCGGGCACCGCCGAGCCGTCCGCGTGGTCCCTCACGGCGACCTCGAGCGCGGCCGGGCTCCAGGCCGCGGGCAAGGTCGGAATCGTCGGGTACGTCTCGTCCGCCGTGACGAGCGTCCCGCTCAACCTCTCGCTCGACCACTACCGGGTCGCGACCGGCGACGGCAACGTCCCGGTGCCGAACGTCGCGCCGACGGCGCAGTTCACGAGCACGGTCGACCACCTCGCCGCATCGTTCAACGGGTCGGGTTCCTCCGACTCGGACGGCACGGTCAACGCCTACTCGTGGGCGTTCGGGGACGGGCAGACCGGCACGGGGGTCACGGCGTCGCACACGTACGCCGCGCCCGGCGACTACGTCGTGACGCTCACGGTGACCGACGACGACGGCGCCACCGCGACCAAGTCGGCGACGATCACGACGAGCGCCCCGGAGCCCGCAGTCCTCGCCTCGGACGACTTCGAGCGGGTCGTCGCGACCGGCTGGGGTTCCGCGGTCGTCGGCGGTGCGTGGCAGTCCACGGTGAACACGAGCTACAACGTCGCCTCCGGGCGAGGCGTGTTCCTCCACAGCACGGCCGGCACCACGCGTCGGGCCCTGCTGCCGAGCGTCAGCTCGACCGGCACCGTGACCCAGGTCGCGGTGACGATCGACAAGGACGTCGCGGTCGGCCAGACCGTCGCCGGCGTCGTCGGACGACAGGTCGGGGCCGACTTCTACCAGGGTCGCATCCGCCTCCAGCCGGGCGGGTCCGTGGGCCTCCAGCTCATGCGCGGGTCCTCCACGATCCTGACCAACGTCACGATCAGCGGCCTGACGTTCGCCGCAGGGGACACCCTCCTGCTCAAGGTGAGCGTCACCGGGACGAACCCGACGACGATCTCCGGGAAGATCTGGAAGGCGGGCACCGCCGAGCCGCTCGCCTGGCAGTCGACGATCACGGATGCCACGGCCGCCATGCAGGCCGCCGGCAGCGTCGGGCTCGAGAGCTACATCTCGGCCTCGGCGACGAACATCCCGATCACCGTCCGGTTCGACGACTTCATCACGCGGGCGGCGCAGTGATGACCGCCGGAGCGCCATCGGAGTGAGCCGGGAGCGGCCGCTCTCGAGACCGGCCCCATGCCCGGGGTGCGTGCGACACGCACCCCGGGTCCCCGGCGCCGGGAGCACTGCACGCAGGACCGCCGTGACCCCCGCTCTGGGGTCGTTGCGAAACACGACCAAGCGTCAAGATGGACGCCGGCAGCGGCATTCCCAGCCGCCTCACGGAAGAGGACTTCGATGGGTGCACCCGACACCGCGTCGTCGCGACGTCGTCTCGTCGCGCAGTTCGCGATCTCAGCTCTAATCGCGTCCGGACTCTCGGTCCTGGCATTCGCCGCACCTGCTGCGGCGGACACGTCCCCGCCGGCGGCTTCGCCCGGCACGGTCTCCTCCGACCCGCTGCCCGCGCCGCAGATCAACGGCGTGGTCTGGGACCAGGAGATCGTCGGCAACACGGTCTACGTGGCGGGCAACTTCACGAAGGCGCGTCCCGCGGGATCGGCTGCGGGCGTGAACGAGGTGAACCGCACGCACCTGCTCGCGTTCGACATCACGACCGGGGCACTGCTGCCGTGGGCGCCGACCGTCAACGCGCAGGTCCGGGTGCTGTCGGTCTCCCCCGACAAGACGCGCCTCTACGCCGGCGGCGACTTCACGACCGTGAACAACGCGACCAGGAACCGCATCGTCGCGTTCGACATCGCGACAGGGAACGTCGCGACGGCCTTCGCCGTCAACGCGAACAACCGGGTCTACGCGATCGACGCGACGAACACGACCGTGTACCTCAGCGGGCACTTCACGTCGGTGAACAGCAACTCCCGGCCGGGCTTCGCGGCCGCGGTCGCGGCATCCAACGGCGCGATCCGCCCCTGGGCGCCCGCGCTCGCGGGTGGTCGCGCCTACGCCCTCGAGGTGTCGCCGGATGAGACCAAGGTCGTGATCGGCGGCGACTTCACGACGGCGAACGGCTCGGGCAACCCGGGCTACGGCCTCGTCGCCGTGGACGCGACGGTCGGCGCGACCCAGACCGGCTGGACCGCGAACGGGCTCGTGCGCAACGCCGGCGTCGACGCCGCGATCTTCAGCCTCGAGTCGGACGGCGACAGCGTCTACGGATCGGGCTACGTGTTCGGCGAGGGCGGCAACCTCGAGGGAACCTTCCGCGCGAACTGGGCGACCGGCCAGGTCGACTGGGTCGCCGACTGCCACGGCGACACGTACTCCGTCGCCGCAGCGGGCGGGACGATCTACACCGCGGGTCACGCGCACTACTGCGGCAACCTCGGCGGGTACCCGCAGACCGACCCGTGGACCTTCTACCGCGGCATCGCGTTCTCGAAGGATGCCACGGGCCGCAACCTGCCCGACCCGTACGGCTACCCGAGCTGGACGGGGACGGCGGCTCCCAGCCTGTTGAACTGGTTCCCGTCGATCAACTCGGGCACGTTCACCGGGCAGTACCAGGGACCGTGGGATGTCGCGGCCGACAGCCGCTACGCCGTCTACGGCGGCGAGTTCACGACCGTGAACAACAAGGCGTTCCAGGGACTGGTCCGCTTCGCGGTCCGCTCGATCGCGCCGAACACCGACGGCCCGCGCCTGACCGGTGACAACTTCGTGCCGGACCTCTCGTCGCCCGCTCGCGGCGTCGTGGTCGCCAACTGGCCGGCCAACTACGACCGCGACAACGAGACGCTCACCTACCAGGTGGTGCGCGACGGGAAGACCGCGACGCCGGTGTTCGTCGCGGACCAGGCCTCGCGGTTCTACGACCGGCCGACGATGACGTTCGTCGACCAGGGCCTCACCCCGGGGCAGACCTACACGTATCGCCTCCGCGCGATCGATCCGCTCGGGAACAACGCGTGGGGCTCGACGCTCTCGATCACGGCGGCGGCCACCGGTTCGCTGAGCACGTACGCCCGGACCGTCATCGACGACCGGCCGACGTACTACTGGCGACTCGGCGACGCGTCGAGCGCGACGGGCGTCGACAACACCGTGGGCGGCGTGAACGCGTCGAAGGGCAGCGGGATCACGTTCGGCTCCTCGGGTGCGATCACGGGCGACGCCGACACCGCCGCCGCGTTCGACGGCACCGACTCGGGCCGCGCGATCTCGCAGGAGCAGGTCTGGCGCGACGACACGTTCGCCGTGGAGGCGTGGTTCAAGACCACGTCCACCTCGGGCGGCAAGATCGTCGGCTACGGCTCGGCCGCGTCGGGTGACTCGTCGTCCTACGACCGCCACATCTTCATGACCCCGCAGGGCAAGCTGACGTTCGGCGTGTACCCCAACGAGTCGAAGACGCTCCAGACCGCGAAGTCGTACAACGACGGAACGTGGCACCACGTGGTCGGCACCCTCGGCACGGACGGCATGCAGCTGTTCGTCGACGGGCGTCGCGTCGGCACCAACCCCGACGTGACGTGGGCGCAGGCCTACTGGGGCTACTGGCGCATCGGCGGCGACAACTCGTGGGACGGCGACCGCAACTTCCGCGGCACCATCGACGAGGTGGCGGTCTACCCGGCACCGCTGACGGCCGACCAGGTGGTCGAGCACTACGTCGCCTCCGGGCGCGAGCCGGCGGCCGTGCCCAAGGCGCCCGCCGACGCGTACGGCGCCGCCGTCTTCTCGGCCGACCCGACCGTCTACCTCCGCCTCGGCGAGGCCGCGGGGTCGACCGCGAAGGACGCCGGTCCGCAGGCAGCCGACGGCTCCTACGTCGGCAGCTACGCCCAGGGTGCGAGCGGTGCGCTCGTCGGAGTGGCCGACACGGCCGTCGACTTCGGCGCCGGATTCGCCACGACCTCGGCGGCGGTCTCCGGGCCGACGACCTACTCGACGGAGGCGTGGTTCAAGACCACGACCACGCAGGGCGGCAAGATCACGGGCTTCGGCAACAGCAATGACGGGCTGTCGAGCAACTACGACCGGCACGTCTACATGCAGGACGACGGCCGACTCGTGTTCGGCACGTGGACCGGGTTCACGAACACCGTGACGACCGACCAGCCGTTCAACGACGGCGCCTGGCACCACGTGGTCGCGACGCAGTCCTCCGCCGGCATGAAGCTGTACGTCGACGGCGCGCTCGCGGGCACCAACCCGCAGACCCAGGCGCAGGGCTACGACGGCTACTGGCGGGCCGGCGGCGACGTGACCTGGGGCTCCTCGAGCCCGTGGTTCGACGGCGTGATCGACGAGTTCGCGGTCTACCCGATCGCGCTCGACGCGCAGACCGTCGCGTCGCACTACGCGCTCGGCAAGGTGGTCGTGCCGAACCAGGCGCCGACGGCGGCCTTCACGAGCTCGGTGGCCCAGCTGGTCGCCCAGTTCGACGGCAGCACCTCGGTCGATCCCGACGGCACGATCGTCTCGTACGCCTGGTCGTTCGGCGACGGGCAGACCGGTGCCGGAGTCACGGCGTCGCACACCTACGCGGCGGGCGGCGACTACGTGGTCACGCTGGCGGTGACCGACGACGACGGGACGACGGCGAGCAAGACGGCGACGGTGACCGCCACCGCCCCGCCCGTCGGGCCGGCGCTGATCGCGTCCGACGACTTCGAGCGGACCCTGGGCACCGGATGGGGCTCGGCGGGGACCGGCGGCGCGTGGAACGCGCCGGCGAACTCCAGCTACACGGTGTCGAGCGGCCGCGGCGTGTTCCTCCACGGCACGGCCGGGTCGACGCGTCGGGCACTGCTCGGCAGTGTCGCCGTCACGGACTCGGTGACCCAGGTCGCCGTGACCGTCGACAAGGACGTGGCCGTCGGCCAGGTCGTCGCCGGTGTCGTGGGCCGACAGGTGGGCGCCGACTTCTACCAGGGCCGCATCCGCCTCCAGCCCGGCGGGTCCGTCGCGCTGCAGCTCGTCCGGGGTTCGTCGACCATCCTGACGAACACGACGATCGGCGGGTTGACCTTCGCAGCAGGCGACACGCTGCTCCTGAAGGTCTCCGTCACTGGAACGAACCCGACGACCATCTCGGGCAAGATCTGGAAGGCCGGCACCGCGGAGCCCGCGCTCTGGCAGTCCACGACGACGGATGCCACGGCCGCGATGCAGGCGGCTGGGTCGATCGGCCTCGAGAGCTACATCTCGGCGTCGGCGACGAACATCCCGATCACGGTCCGGTACGACGACTTCGTCAGCCGAGCATCGCAGTGACGGTTCGATGACCGATTCGCAGGGCCGCGGCCGCACCTCCTTCGGGGGGCGCGGCCGCAGCCGTGCGATCCCGGCTGAGGCGGGCGAGCGACGCAAGCGTGCGGGCGCCGTCGGCGCCGTGGCCTCCCAGGGGATGCAGGCGCTCGCGAGCTTCACCATCCAGGTGCTCGTCGCGCAGACCCTCGGCTTCGACGGACTCGGTGCGTTCGCGATCCTGTACGGCACGATGCAGATCGTGTCGGCCGTCGCGGGCGGCTTCGTCGGGGACGCCTACGCCGTCCTCGATCGGCACGATCGGGCGATCCGGTCCGCGCTCGAGCAGTTCGCGATCGCGATCCCCGTGCTGTTCGCGACCGCGGTCGCGGTCGCACTCGTTGCGTCCGGACTCGTCGAGCCGGCGGTCGGGATCGCGGCCTTCCTCGCGACGAGCCTGTTCGCGGTCGAGGAGCTCGTCCGGCGGTTCCTCATGGCCTCGCTGCGGTTCTGGCGGGTCGTGGTCGTCGACGCGGTCGCGTTCGCGGTGGCGATCCTCGTGCTGCTCGGCAGCTGGCTGATTGGCGAGCCGAGCCTGTTCGGCTTCGTGGCGGCGGTCGCCGCCGGGCAGTTCGTCGCCGCGATCGTGGGGATCGTGCTGCTGCCGAAGGGCGAGCGGCGCGTCGTGCCGTTCGTCCGCGGCGGCTACCGCGAGGTGTTCCGCTACGGATCCTGGCGGGCCGGGCAGCAGGTGCTCCGTCCGGCGATGCTGACCGCGATCCGCGCGGTGGTCACGCTCACCGCGTCGCTCGCCGCGGTCGGCATGATCGAGGCCGCGCGCACGTTCGTCGCGCCGTTGACCCTGATCGTCAGCGGCTTGGGCTCGTTCCTGTTCGTGCACTTCGCGCACGACCGCGAGGCGTCGCTCGCGGGGAAGCTCCGCAGCGCCGACCGTGCGGTCGTCGCGCTCGTCGGACTCATCGTGGTCGGCGGCGCCGCGATGCTGCTCGTGCTGCCGTGGCTCGGGCCGCTCCTGTTCGGCGAACCGCTCGATGTCGTGACCGTGATCGGGTGGATCGCGTTCTCGACGTCGATCGCGGCGGTCGCGCCGTACGGGTCGCTCGCGTCCGTCGCGGGGCGGCAGGGCTGGCTGTTCGGCATCCGTGCGATGGACACCGCGCTGGCGGTCGTCCTGGCAACCGTGCTGCTCGTGTCCGGCGGCGACCCGGCGTTCGTGCCCGCCGTCCTCGCCATCGCCCCGATCCTGGGCGGCATCGCGGTGCGGACCTTCCTCCTCGTGCCGCTCGTCCGCCGGGAGGCGTCGCAGATCCCGGCTATCGTCGAGTCGTGATCTCCACGACTGCTTCGTCCTCGGCGCGGGTGCGCGCCCTCATCGTCGGCGGCGCGCGGTGAGCGCCGCGGGCGAGTCCCGCCGGCCCCGCCGCGCCGGGCGGATCGTCGGGGGCGCCCTGGCCGGGCTGCTCGTGGTGGTCGTGCTCATCGGCGTGGTGTTCCTCGCGTGGGCGCACACCCTGTTCATGGGGGAGCGGCCTGCGGCGCTGGACGCCTGGCGGGACGACGCGGTCGAGATCCGCTCGATCGGTCCCGGTCCCGCCGACGGCTTCATGATCACGCCGTCCGAACCGTCCGGCGACGGACTCGTGTTCCTGCCGGGCGCTCGCGTGGATCCCGCGGCCTACCTGTGGAAGCTGAGCGGCGTGGCCGAGGCATCCGGGCTCACGATCGTGGTCCCGAAGCTGGCGCTCAACCTCGCCTTCTTCGACACCAGGCCGATCGAGGCCTACACCGCGTACGCGCCCGAGGTGTCGAACTGGTACGCGGGCGGGCACTCGCTCGGGGGCGTCCGGGCCTGCCAGCTCGCGGGAGCGGACGGTGCCGCGGAGGCGGGCGTCGTCGGCGTCATCCTCTTCGGCAGCTACTGCGCGAACGACCTGTCGGATTCCGGGCTGACGGCGCTCACGCTGGCCGGCGAGTTCGACGGGCTGAGCACGCCGGAGGACATCGAGGCGTCCGCCGGCAACCTGCCGGACGACGCGGTGACCGTGCTGCTCGAGGGCGTCAACCACGCGTCGTTCGGCGACTACGGACCGCAGCCGGGCGACGGCACGGCCACCGTCGACAGCGACACCGCGCGCGACGAGATCGCGACGGCCGTCGCGGACGCACTGGCCGACTGACCGGGCGCACCCGCGAACTCAGGCGATCGGCGGCTCGAGCGCCGAGACGATCGCCTGCCCGAGCTGCACGGGCTTGGTGAACTGCGGCCAGTGGCCGGTCGGCAGGTCGATGTAGGAGACCTGCTCGACGCCCGCGAGTTCGCTGACCCACGGGAGCCCGGCGCCGACCGCCTCGACGAGCACGGCGCTCGGGAACTCGCAGCAGATCACGGTGATCGGCACGCCGTACCGGCGCTCGTCGTGCAGGCGGAGGCCCTCGGTCGCGGCCGCCTTCGGGATCGGGATCGCGCGGGCGCGGAACGCCGCACGCAGGTCGTCGTCGAGGTCGACGAGGTCCTCGTCGAGGAAGACGGACCAGTCGGGCAGCGGGACCTCGTCGCCGAGGACCGGAAGCTCGTCGTTGATCGGGACCCCGTCGGCCTGCGGGCCCGCATCGACGTAGACGACCCGCTCGATGCGGTCGGGCCGAGCGTCCGCGACGCCGTGCGCGACCGCGCCGCCGCCCGAGTGCCCGACGAGCGCGATGGGCCCGTCGAGGGCGTCGACCCGATCGGCGACGGCCGCGACCCAGTCGGCGAGCGTGATGCCGGCACGGTCGGCGTCGGGTGACTCGAGGCCGGGGAGCGTGACGGGGTGGACGCGATGGCCCGCTTCGACGAGCAGCGGGGTCACGTCGTCCCACGAGGAGGCGTCGAGCCAGAAGCCGGGGATGAGGATGACGTCCATTCCTCGACGCTAGTCCCGGCACCCGACATCCGCCGCGGTCCCGATCCGCTCCCGGTCGCGAGCACGACGATGCCCGCGGCGAGCACCGCGAGCCCGACCCAGGCGGCCGGCGCGAGCTGCTCGCCGAGCAGCAGCACGCCCAGCAGGCCCGCCGTGAGGGGCTCGGCGAGGGTGAGCGTGGAGACGGTCGCCGGCGCGAGCCCGACGAGCCCGAAGCCGAACAGCACGTACGCGAGCGTCGTGGTGACGAGCCCGAGCCAGAGCGCCATCGCGGCGCCGCCGGGTTCGGCGAGCCACGAGGCATCCGTCGCGGCCAGGATCGGCAGGGCGACGATCGCGGAGGTCCCGAACAGGGCGCCCATGCTCGTGTTCGAGCGCCACCCGCGGTCGATGAGCGCCTTCGCGGCGAGCGTGTAGACCGCGTACGAGAGGCCGGCGGCGACCGATGCGGCGAGCCCCGCGGGGTCCGCGCCGGTCGAGGCATCCGCGCCGCCGCCCGCGCCGCCGCCCGCACCGTCGCCGGTGCCGCCGCCGGCGGCGAACGCGAGGATCGCGACCCCGCTGGTCGCGATCGCGGTCGCGACCAGCCAGCGGTGCCCCGGGTACCTGCGCCGGGTGAGCCAGTCGAGCGCGCCCGTGAGGACGGGTGCGCTGCCGAGCGCGACGACCGTGCCGATCGCGACGCCGTTCGCGGCGGTGCCCGCGAAGAAGGCGGGCTGGTACGCGAGGATGCCGAGCGCGCCGACGGCGACCAGCAGCCAGGACGGGAGCCGGCGGCGGGTGCGCGGGAGCGCCCGGCCGGCCGCGTCGGCCGCGTCCCGGCGGCGGGTGCACGGCCTGTCGACGGGCGCCGTCGCCCGTGCGCGCCGCCGCGCGGCGAGGGCCTGCGCCCCGGCGATGAGCGCGAGCGCGCCGCCGCCCACGACGAGGCGCGCCGCCCCGATCGAGAGCGGGTCCGCGTCGGGCCCGAGCGCCTGGGCGGTGCCCGTCGTGCCGAAGCAGACGGCGGCCAGGAGGACCGCGAGGACGGAGCGCATGGCCCGTATTGTTACACAATCCTTGGGAATCGGCAGCCTGTGCCACACTGTGCGCAGGTCGGGGGACGGGCGGACGCGGACGGGGGCTCGGTGAGCGGGATCACGACGGATGCCCCACGCGGACTCACGGCCGCCGACGTCGCCGAACGCGTCGCCGACGGCCGCGTGAACACCGCGGCGGATGCCTCGAGCCGGAGCATCTGGAGCATCCTCCGCGCGAACGTCTTCACGCTCTTCAACGCGATCGTCGTCACCGGCTTCACCTTCCTCTTCCTCCTCGGCCGCTGGCAGGACGCGCTCTTCGGCTTCGCCGCGATCACGAACGCGGTCATCGGCGTGGTCCAGGAGTACCGGGCGAAACGCTCGCTCGACCGGCTCGCACTCCTGCACGCTCCCCGCGCGCGTGTACGCCGCGACGGCGCCGAGCAGGAGATCGCGATGCAGGACGTCGTGGTCGACGACCTCCTCGTCGTCCGCAGCGGCGACCAGGTCACCGCCGACGCCGAGGTCCTCGACGCCGTGCGGCTCGAGGCCGACGAATCGCTCCTCACGGGCGAGTCGGAGCCGATCGACAAGGCGACGGGGGACCGGCTGCTGTCGGGCTCGATCATCGTCGGCGGCGACGGGCTCGCCAGGGTCACCGCCGTCGGCGCCGACGCGTTCGCCGCGAAGCTCACCGCCGAGGCCAAGCGCTTCTCGCTCGTCAACTCGGAGCTCCGCAGCTCGATCGACCGGATCCTGCGCTGGATCACCTGGCTCATCTTCCCGATCGCCCTCATCGTCGTGAACGCGAACATGCAGGCCGCGGGCGGCTGGGAGGCGGCGTTCGCGTCGGGCGCATGGGAAGAGGCGGCGACCGCGTCGATCGCCGCGGTGATCGCGATGATCCCGCTCGGACTCGTGCTCATGACCAGCATCGCCTTCGCGGTCGGCGCGGTGAAGCTCGGCGCGCACCAGGTGCTCGTCAACGAACTGCCCGCGGTCGAGGGCCTCGCGCGCGTCGACATCATCTGCCTCGACAAGACCGGCACGATCACGACCGGCGAGATCCGGTTCGATGCGGCGCATCCGGTCGGCGAGGACCTGCCCGAGGGCTGGCGGTGGGCGCTCGCGTGGATGGCCAGGGTGGCCGACGCGAACGCGACCGCGCGGTGCATGGCCGCCGAGTACGCCGAGCTCCCCGACCTCGACCTCGCCGCGCGCGTCGAGTTCTCGTCGGCGCGCAAGTGGAGCGCGGCGGCCTTCCGCGGCCGGGCGGCCGGGACCTGGGTGCTCGGCGCGCCCGAGTTCGTGCTCGCGGACGCGGACGCGGACGCGGACACGGCGGCGAGCGCGGACGCGGCGGCGGGCGCGGACGCGGCGGCGAGCGCGGGCGGGAACGGGACCCCGGATGCCCCGGCCGGGCCCGGAGCCCGCCCCGCGGCCCTCCGCGCACGGGCCCTCGCCCTGGCATCCGACCTCGCCGCATCCGGCCGGCGCACCCTCCTGCTCGCCTGGTCGCCGGCGGTCGTCGCCGACGAGGACGCCGCCGAAGCGCGCCTGCCCGAGCAGCTCGCGCCCGTCGTGCTGCTGACGTTCCGCGAGGTCGTCCGGTCGGACGCCGCGGCGACGATGTCGTACTTCGCGAAGGAGGGCATCGGGGTCCGCGTGATCTCCGGCGACAACCCCCTCACGGTCGCGGCCGTGGCGCGCGAGGTCGGGCTCGACGCCGGCGACGGCTTCGACGCGCGGGCGCTGCCCGCCGACGTCGACGAGCTCGGCGACCTGCTCGAGCAGCGGCTCGTGTTCGGTCGCGTGAGCCCGTCGCAGAAGCGCGAGATGGTGCGTGCGCTGAAGGCGAAGGGGCACACCGTCGCGATGACGGGCGACGGCGTCAACGACGCCCTCGCGATCAAGGACGCCGACATGGGCATCGCGATGCAGTCGGGGTCGGCGGCGACGCGCGCCGTCGCGCGCATCGTGCTGCTCGACTCGAAGTTCTCGCACATGCCGGGGGTGGTCGCCGAGGGGCGCCGCGTGATCGCGAACATCGAGCGCGTCTCGATGCTGTTCCTCTCCAAGACGTCGTACGCGATCACGATGTCGGTCCTGTTCGGCATCCTGCTCTGGCCGTTCCCGTTCCTCCCCCGGCAGCTCTCGGTCACCGACGGCCTGACGATCGGCATCCCGGCCTTCCTGCTCGCGCTGCTGCCGAACAGCCGCCGGTACGTCCCCGGGTTCCTCCGGCGCTCGCTGTCGTTCGCGATCCCGTCGGGCCTCGTGGTGGCCCTCTCGATCGCGATCGTCTCCGGCCATGCCAGGTACCTCGGCGAGCCGGAGACCGCGGTGCGCACGGCGTCGATGGTCACGCTCGCGCTGATCGGGCTCTGGATCCTCGTGGTGCTGTCCCGGCCGTTCACCTGGATCAAGGCCGGCGTCGTGGCCGCGATGTACGCGGGCCTCGCGCTCGTGCTCGTCGTCCCGATCGCGCAGCAGTTCCTCGAGCTCGAGTGGCCGGCGGTGGACACGATCATCGACATCGCGATCGTGGTGCCGGTCGCCTGCGCGGCGATCGAGGGCATCGGCTTCTGGCACCGACGGCGGTTCGGCACGGCGTCGGAGATCGTCGAGCCCGAACGGCAGCGGCGGCGACGCGCCGGCTGATCCGGCCGGGGCATCCGCTTCGTTTTCCGCCGTCGCGGGGAGATCCGCCATACTCGCTTGGGGCGATGAGCGAGGAGGAGCATGCGCGCGGTCCGCTACACGGAGTTCGGTGCCGAACCCGAGGTCGTCGAGGTCGATCGTCCCACCTGCCCGCCGCGCGGCGCGGTCGTCCGCGTCCGCGCCACCGGGCTCTGTCGGAGCGACTGGCACGCCTGGCAGGGGCATGACGACACCGTCGCCCTCCCGCACGTCCCCGGTCACGAGTTCGCGGGCGAGATCGTCGAGCTCGGCTCCGAGATCCCGGCCGACAGCGGATGGGCCGTCGGCGACCGCGTGACCGCGCCCTTCATCTGCGCGTGCGGTCGCTGCCTCGAGTGTCTCGGCGGGAACGAGCAGGTCTGCGACGCGCAGGAGCAGCCCGGCTTCACCTACTGGGGCTCGTTCGCCGAGGAGGTCGTCGTCCACGAGGCCGCGCTCAACCTGATCCGCCTGCCGGACGAGCTCGGCTTCGTCGAGGCGGCCTCGCTCGGCTGCCGCTTCGCGACCGCGTACCGTGCGGTCGTCACGCGCGGCCGACTGCAGCCGGGCGAGCGGATCGCGGTCCACGGCTGCGGCGGCGTCGGCCTGTCCGCGATCATGATCGCGGTCGCCGCCGGCGTCGAGACCTACGGCGTGGATGTCTCGGACGCCGCGCTCGCCGCGGTCGAGCGGCTCGGCGCGATCCCGGTGCGCGGCGGCGAGGGTGCCGCGCAGCGCGTGCGCGAGATCAGCGAGGGCGGCGTCGAGCTGTCGATCGACGCGTTCGGCAGCCCCGAGACGTCGCTCGCGAGCGTGCAGAGCCTCCGCAAGCGCGGCCGGCACGTGCAGATCGGTCTCATGGTGGGGGATGCCGCGTCGGCGCCGATGCCGATGGACGCCGTGATCGCGGGCGAGCTCGAGCTGCTCGGCAGCCATGGCATGGCCGCGCACGAGTACCCCGACATGCTCGGCGCGGTCGCGAGCGAGGCGTTCCGGCCGATCGAGCTCGTGGGCCGGACCATCCGCCTCGACGACGTGCCGACCGCGCTGGCCGCGATGGGCACGGCCGGCGGCTCGGGGTCGGGGATGACGGTCGTCGAGCTCTGACGGGTCACGGCGCGCGTTCGGACGCGCGGCGGATGTCTGCCGGCGGCGGACGGGGCGTCGTCATCGGGCGTCAGACGGACCGGCCCGCGCCGTGCCCGACGCCCGCAGCGTGACCCGCGCTTTCGTCGCGTGACGCGGGGTGTCGAAACATGACCGCGCATCGGATCGGGCGACTCGACTCGGTCCATGATCGCTTGGACAGCTGCTCGCGCCGACCGCACGGTCGGCGCGGATCCGTCCCGGCGCCCCTCCGGTCGCCCCCGAATGAAAGGGAACGCATGACCGTCGAATCCCTCACCGCCCACGAAGGTCCCGCAGCGGCGGAATCCGGCGAAGCGACTCCCGCAGCGGCACTCGTCGTCGAAATCCCCGAGGTCGCCGCGTGGGACGAGCCCGCCGGCCTCACCGCCCGCGGCACGGTCGTCGTGCTCGGCGGACGCGGGGAGACCCCGGCCGTCTATGCGCGCTTCGGGTCCCGCATCGCCGCCGACGCGTACCGGGTGCGCGCGCTCGGCGATGCCGCCGTCGACACCGACGCGATCCGGGCCGCCGCCCTCGCGCTCCTCGCCGATCCGGAGCTGCCCGCACCCAAGGTGCTCGTCGGCTCGGACGCCGGCGCCGCGCTCGCGCTCGAGCTCGCCGCGGGCGAGGCACGGGTCGACGCCCTCGTGATCGCCGGCCTCCCGACGTCCGATGCCGCCCCCGAGGACATCGCGGGGCGCACCGCCTGCCCGGGCCATCAGGGCGTGCTCGCCCGCGAGACCACCGTCGACGGCCGCGACCGCACGCTGCCCGCCGAGCTGCTCGGGATCACCGCGAGCGCGGTCGCCGTCCCGGTGCTCGCCGTGCACGGGTCGGACGACCCCGTGAGCCCGGTCGCCGCCGCGATCGAGACGATCCGCCAGGCGCCGCGTGCCGAGGCGCACGAGGTCGCGGGCGGCCTCCACGACATCCTCAACGACGTCAGCCACCGTTCGGTCGCGGCCACCGTCGTGCTCTTCCTCGAGCGGGTCCGACTCTCGGGCACCGCTGCGGCCATCGTGCGCCGCGTCGAAACCGGAACGGAGTCCTGAACATGAGCGACAAGCCCCTCGACGTCGTCGCCGTCGTCGGCAGCCTGCACACGCCGTCCAAGACGGCCGCCCTGGTCGACGCCATCATCGAGAGCCTCGGTCGGAGCCTCCCGATCGACGTGCACGTGATCCGCCTGCATGAGCTCGGTCCGGCGCTCGCCGGCGCGCTGCGCCGCGACGAGCTCCCGTCCGACGCGGAGCTCGAACTGCGCGCGATCGAACGCGCCGACCTGCTCGTCGTCGCGACCCCGGTGTACCGGGCATCCTTCACGGGCCTGTTCAAGCACCTGTTCGACTTCGTCGAGCAGTACGCCCTCGTCGACACGCCCGTGCTGCTCGCCGCGACCGGCGGGAGCGAGCGGCACGCGCTCATCCTCGAGCACCAGCTGCGCCCGTTGTTCGGGTTCTTCCAGGCGCTCACGCTGCCGCTCGGGGTCTACGCGCACGACAGCGACTTCGTCGACCACCGGGTCGCCTCGCCGCTGCTGCTCGAGCGCATCGACAACGCGATCCGACGCGGGCTCCCGCTCATCCGCTCGTCGGTCGCGGAGCGTGCGCGCATCGAGCGCACACTCGACGACGGAGGTGAGGATGCGCCGGCGACGGTGCATCCGTCGGCGCCGTCTTCGCGCGGCGGGGCGGGGGAGCAGCCGGCGGCGGCCGAGCGGCCGGTGCGGCTCTACACGTAGGTCGGGCCGCCGCCTTCGCGGCAGCGCGGGCGTCGTCGCCCTCGCCGGCGGGCGGATGCCTCAGCCGGCGAGGGCCGACCTCGCCGTCCGGCGCGCCTGCGCGCTCAGGTCGCCGCCGCGGCGCGCGAGGAACTCCTCGAGGCGGGCCGGGTCGACGCGTCCGATCTCGCGGAGGGCCACGCCGACGTTCGTCTGCACGAAGTGCTCCGGGTCATCCGCGAGCAGGTCGCAGAGGGCGAGCGGGTCGTCGAGGTCGCCCGAGCGGATGATCCAGAACGCGGCGGTGATCGCCGTGCGACGGCGCGGCCAGTCGGCCGAGCGCGCGAGCTCGAACAGCACGTCGCGCGGCTCGTCGAGCAGGTACCAGCCGAGCACCCGGGGCGCCGCCCGGTCGATCAGGTCCCACGTGTCGATGCGGTCGATGCGGCGCATCCACAATTCGAACATGGCGCGGCGCGTCTCGCGTGTGGTCCGGCGATCGCGCGCGGCGAAGTCGAGCACGCTCACCGCGACCAGTCGCGCCTCGTACGCGTCGTCGTCGAGGAGGCGGTCGACCTCATCGAGCGGCATCTCGCGGTTGGCCTTCGCGAGGTCGAACACCGTGCCCATGCGGACGCCGATGACCGGCGTCGCCGGGTCGGGGATCCGGGCGCGGATCTTCGCGAGCTCCTCCGGGGTCGCCGCCGCCTCGAGGGCGCGGCGGACGCCGGCCGCGGTGGGCGCTGCGGGAGGCTCGGATCCGTTCGTGCGCGTCGTCGGGGCCATCCCGGCATCATCCCGCGCGGGGTCCGGCTCCGTCGAGGGTTCGCGCGACGGGTGCCCGTGGAAGCCGGCCGGTCATGGCCCGGGGGCGCGCACGAGCGCGTCGCGGCGCGCCGACGAGGGAATCTCGACATCGAGACGAGCCCGACCGTATCCTGAGCGCAGGAGCGGGCCGGGGGCCCGCGGGGCTTCGACGAGACGGGGGTTGCGATGAGCGACAGCAGGACTGAAGTGACCGGCTGGGTGGGCTGGGGCGTCTTCGCCTCGATCGTGCTGCTCGTGGCTGGACTCTTCGACTTGGTCTACGGCCTGGCGGCCGTGATCGGACCGAACAGCGCGTACTTCCTCACGACCGAGGGGCAGCTGTTCCTGTTCGACATCGCGGGATGGGGCTGGTGGCACATCATCGCGGGCGCCGCCATGATCGTCGTCTCGCTGTTCCTCTTCCGCGGCGCGACCTGGGCCCGCGTGGTCGCGATCATCCTGGTGGCGTTCAACGGACTCTCGCAGCTCGCCCTGCTTCCCGTGCAGCCCTGGTGGTCGATCATCGTGCTCGCGCTCGACATCCTCGTGCTCTACGCGCTCACGGTCCACGGCCGGGAGCTGAAGGTCGCGCACGGCGGCTGAGGCGTCGGCCGCCCGCTGAGCGGCCGGGCCGACGGCCCGACAACCTGAGAACGTGAGAACCCCCGGGATGCCTCCCGGGGGTTCTCGTCATCCGGTCGCGCTCGAGTCGCCCGATCGGTCGCCGTCGCCGTCGGCGGCTCCGGCGCGCGTGCGGGCGTAGTGGCGGCGGGACTTCTCGCGGTTGCCGCAGGTCTCCATCGAGTGCCAGCGGCGGTTGTTCGCGCGGCTCCGGTCGATGAGGAAGTGCTGGCAGTCGTGCGCGGCGCAGGGGCGGATCCGCGAGGTTCCGCCGGAGTCCTGCAGGGCGGCCCAGTGCTCCACGACCGTGGCGCCGACGCGCCGGTCCGGTGGCGTCGCATCGACCCAGTGCAGGCCGTCGTCGGCGAGCTCCGCGGTCCGCCGCATCGCGGTCACCCAGGGGTCGAGCACCGACACCGCGGCCGAGTCGCGCAAAAGCGCCACCAGCGCGGCACGGACCGTGCGCGCGTCCTCGACGTGCTCGGGTCCGTGCGGAGCGCCGTGCCGGCGCAGCCAATCGGCGGCGGCCGTGTCGTCGCCGAGTTCGTCATCCACGCGCCCGTCGGTGACGAGGCGCGAATTGACCAGGTCGAGCAGCAGCGCGTCGTCGTCCATGCGGCCGGTCCCCTTTCCTCACATCCGATCTTACAACCCGTTACGCCCACTTGACAGGTTAGAACAGTTGCTGCTTGACTCCTACTCATGCAACCGGTTCAAACGATCAAGCCGGTTAGAGATGAAGGAGCAGTCATGACCGCCACGCTTCGCACCGTCGTCCTCGTGCACGGCGCGTTCGCCGAGTCCTCGAGTTGGAACGGCGTGATCCCCCGCCTGGTGGCCGAGGGCCTGCGCGTGATCGCCGCACCGAACCCACTGCGCAGCCTCGACGGCGACGCGGCGACCGTGCGGAGCATCCTCGCGTCGATCGACGGGCCGATCGTCGCGGTGGGTCACTCCTACGGCGGCTCCGTGATCTCGAACGCTGCGGTGGGCGTCGACTCGGTGAAGGCGCTCGTGTACGTCGCCGGCTTCGCGCCGGAAGCCGGCGAGAGCATCGCCGAGCTCTCGGGCCGGTTCCCGGGCAGCACGCTCGGCGACACGCTGCACGCGGTCGAGCTGGCCGACGGCACGACCGACCTCTTCATCCAGCCCGAGCTGTTCCAGCAGCAGTTCGCCGCCGACGTGGCCGACGAGCAGGCGCGGCTGGATGCGGCGACCCAGCGGCCCCTGAACACGGCGGCGCTGCACGGGGCCTCGGCCGAGCCGGCGTGGAAGGCCGTGCCGTCGTCGTTCGTGTTCCCGACCGCCGACTACAACATCCCGGTCGAGGCGCACCGCTTCATGGCCGAGCGCGCCGGATCGGTCGAGACCGTCGAGGTCGCCGACGCGTCGCACGCGCTGCCGGTGTCGCAGCCCGACGTGGTCGCCGACGTGATCATCCGCGCCGCGCGCAGCGTCGCGACGGCCGGCTGACGGGCGTCGGGCCGGTCCATCCGCGAGCCACGGATGGACCGGCGTCGCCGATTCGCGACAGCGAGCCCTCAGCGGGGCGCGGCGGCCGCGGTGGCGGCATTGCGTTCGGCGAGCACCGCGAAGGCGTCCCGGAGTTCAACGGGCTCGACGACGTCCACATCGGCGTCGAAACGGTTGAGTGCTGCGGCGAGCGACACCCACGACCACGACCCGACCTCGAGGCTGCATCGATCCGGCCCGAGGGGCCGGACGATCCCATCGCCTGAGAACGGTTCCACGTCGCTCGCCGGCCGGTGCAGGATGACCCGTCCGATGCACGGCCACGCGTCGACGTGGTCCGAGCCCTTGAACCGCGCCGAGACGAACTCCGCCACGTCGGCACCCGGCAGCGCTCGCGGCGTGAAGCGAGGGCCGGTGGGCGTTCGCGCCGAGATGCGATCGGCGCGGAAGATGCGCCAGTCGTCGCGGCCCAGATCCCACGCCACGAGGTACCAGCGACCGCGAAGCACGACGAGATGATGCGGCTCCACGCGAAGCGGGGGTCGGGCCTCCTCGCCGGTCGCCGGCGTGCGGGTCGGTGTCGCGTAGTCGAACCGAAGCACCTCGCGAGCGCGGATCGCCGCGGAGATCTCGAGCAGTCCGGCGGTCGACGCCGTCGACGCCGGTGCCGGTGCCTCGCCGGGGCCGGTGGCCAGGGTCGTGAAGGCCAGCGAGTCGAGGCGATGCCGCAGTCGCGACGGCATCACCTGACGGACCGTGGCGAGCGCCCGCAGCGCGTCCTCTTCGACGCCGGCTCCCGATGCGATCGCAGCCTGCAGGGCCACGGCCAGCGCGACCGCCTGGTCGTCGTCGAAGAGCAGCGGCGGCAGTTGACTGCCGGCGTCGAGCCGGTACCCGCCGTCCGGCCCCATCGTCGCCTCGATGGCGTACCCCAGCTCCCGGAGTCGATCGATGTCGCGACGGACGGTCCGATCGCTGACCTGCAGTCGGGACGCGAGGAGGGAACCCGGCCAGTCGCGACGGGTCTGCAGCAACGAGAAGGAGGTTGAGCAGCCGCGAGGTCGTCGAGGACATTTCCCCAAGCTAGTCGGAATCCAGGACAGAAACCGTCCTAGATGGGGAGAAGGCTGAAGTCTCCGGAGGCACCGGACGAACGGATCGAAAGGGAACCGACATGACCATGCAGACGACCACCCACCTCAACTTCCGCGGCGACGCGCGCGCGGCGCTCGAGTTCTATGGTTCCGTGTTCGGCGGGCGCCCGGCGATCACCACGTACCGCGAGGTCGGCATGCCCGAGGAGGCGCCGGGCGCCGACCACGTCGTGTTCGGGCAGGTCGAGTCCGGGGACGGCTTCCGGGTGATGGCCTACGACATCCCCGACCAGACCGGCGGCGGCCTCGCCGGCGGAGGATCCACGCGCCGCGAGCACGGGGTCACGCTGACCGAGCAGTCGTGCTTCGTGTCGGTGAACGGGCCGACGCTCGACGAGGTGCAGGCCTACTGGGACCGGCTCTCGGTCGGCGCCTCGGTCATCGAGCCGCTCGCGGCCTCCGCCTGGAGCGCGGGATTCGGCATGCTCACCGACCGGTTCGGGGTCACCTGGAGCGTGGGGGTCGTCGCAGGCTAGGGCGCTCTCCACGGATGGCGCGGGCGCGGTGCGGCGCGTCCGCGCCGCCGCGTCACCGCTGAAACGACGAAACCCCCGGTTTCCCGGGGGTTTCAGCTGTGGCTCCGACCGGCATCGATCCGGTGACCTTTCGATTTTCAGTGAGCCTGGGCGGTTTTCGGCACTGTTCCTATGGTTGCGATATCGCGCTGATCAGGGATTCTTCGAAACGGTCACAGTTGGTTTCAGTTACTTCTTGGGCCATTAATGGCCCTTTAATGGCCCAAGATCGGCTGCGGAGGGGGCCAGCGGCTACCCCAGGCGAGCGATTTCGGCGACCATGTGAGGTCGGATGCCTCGCCTTGGAGCAGCGAGTCGATGAAAGCCCGGATTGCTACTTGTGTGATCGCTCCGTGGTACCTTCCGGGACCATGGATACGAAGTTGCCCGGTGATGACGCGGTGAGGGACTTCTACCTCTATGTGATCGACGCGCGCAACTTGCTGGAGCTCGCGGTGAGCTCTGCCGACTTTGTTCTGCACGTAAACGGGGTAATGCGCGAGACGTGGGCGAATGTCAGCGAACAGGACGCAAATGACCATGACGCTGGGTCTGTGGGCTCGATGGCGAAGCTTGCTCGTTCGGAAGTCGACAACGGTTTCCCACTCTTGTATGCCCACAACCTCGTCGGATTGTGGGGCGCATTCGAGGCATGTATTGGAGCGATTGGGGCCTCCTGGCTTGCGGCATCTACCCCTGGGGATTGGGGCGACGCGCTCTCGAACCTGCGCATCAGGATCGGCGAGTGGATGGCCGTTGAGGAGTCAGCTCGTTCGGAATGGCTGATGGATCAAATCGAACGGGCGGTTAGCTCGGACCTAAAGGCGGGGGTTGGGCAGTTCGAGAGTGTCCTAACCGCGATAGGGCTCGGCGGGGCGGCGGATTCGAACGTGACAACAACATTGTTCTACGCGAAGGCCATGCGCAATGTGGTCGCGCACCAAGGCGGGCGTGCGGACAATGTGTTCGTCGATAGGTGCGGAAGGTTGAACGTGGAGGTCGGGCAACGCCTGCAGATCTCGCGCGAACAGATCACAGCGATCCACACTGCGATGGTGCTCTACTCGGAGTCCGTCCTAGACCGAATCCGGCTTGCGCGCGGACTCCCGTCCGCGCCGCCGGCGCTGCCTCCGTGGATCACCGAGACCAGTGATCTGCTTACGTTGCTTCTTCCGGGTGGGACGTCCGAGCCGCTCGCTTGACCGGTCCGAGCGGCGGGTTACTCGCGTCCGGCAACCCCGCGCGGACGCTCATCTCCAGGCGAGCAGTTTCGGCGACCACGTGAGGACGGATGCTTCGCCCCGAAGTACGGGGTCGATGAAGATTTGCACTAGCTCGAGCGCGGCGTCGACCGAGCGGAAGTCGCTGCAGACAGGGAGAGGTGCGGCGAGCTTGGCGTAGCGGGAACCCCAAGTCGCCGGGACCGTGAACGCGGCGGGGAGTACCAGCGACCGGTTGCGCGCCTCAACTTCGAGTGCCCGCCGCAGTTTGACTGCGTCGACGTCTTGGGTGACGGCGAGCACGACGAGGTCGACGAGATCCTTCTCGCGGCTGGACAGGTGGCCGTTGTACCACACGAGGGTCGCGCATACCTTGTCGGCGATCTGGTCGACGACCGGGTAGAGGCGGTATGGGTGGCTCGGAAGCTTCGGGAGATCGAGGGCGTTCGCGGGGGAAGTGACATCGGCATCGTCGGTGGTGAGGACGTTGACGACCAGGTCGACGTGCAGCGGATCCTTCCGCTTGATGCCGATGTACACGTCGAAGCGGACTCCGTACCCCTCGGTATAGGTTTGCTGGCCGCCGCCGACAGCGCTGGTGTGATCGAGGTACTCGAATCGGAAGTAATCGCCAAGGTCGACGGCCGCGAGCCGGCGGAGGTCATCCAGAGCCGCGTCGATCGAACGGTTCGCGCGGAAGAGATCGACGTCGATCGTCGTGCGTGCGGAGGGCACCCGGGCAAGTATGCTCGTGCCGCCCTTGAGCATCCACCCGGGGTTGTCTGGCTCGGAGAAAATCCGGCTCAGGAAGCGGTTGAAGTACTCGAGCCGAACTCGTTCCTGCACAGTGAGCGACGGGTCGGCTGCGCTGGCCTTGCGGGCCGCTGCGTTGATCGCGGACTCGACGGCGGCGGGGCTGCCGTACTTCTCGGGTTCGGTCATGAGGGGTCGGTCTCCTGGGATGCTCGGGCGAGGCGCAGGGCGCTGGCGAGTTCGGCCCAATCTGTTGACTCCATGACATTCGCGATCTCGCGGATCTCTGCGAGGGTTGGGCCGTCACCACGAGCTGCGGCTTCATCTTCGTTCGGACTCACGGATTCCAGCGCGTGGCGTAGCTCCTCCGACTTGGCGATGAGTTTTTCGAAGACCGGTTGCAGCGTCATCGCCAGCTGTACGTTCGCCGGATCCCGGAACATGGAAACGTCGAGGTTTGCGAGTCGCTCCAGATTCTTCACCATGACGCGAGTGCTGACCTCATGCACGGCGTCGATCTGCTCGATGACACTGTCACGATCGATTCCAGCAATTCGATAGAGCTCGGCGAGGAGCGCTGTCCCGTCGCCCTTGCGATGGCCGTTCCGCGCGGCGAGTGGCGCGAGCAGTTCGATGAGCCGGTCGGTGTCTAGCTCGGATTGATTGACGGCATCGCGGAGCACATTGCCGACGTTGCTGAGATCTTCGCGGGCTTCGACGAGGTCGGCAATCGTGCGTTCGCGGGTCGTGACCGGCAGGCCCTCGCGCACAGTGACGTCTTCGATGGGAAGCTCGCGTGTTCGGTAGCGGATGTCGGCATGACGTGCCTGCCGCCGGGTTGCCGTCGTGAGCTCACTGCGCATGGCCCGCAGGTCGCCGATGCGGTGCAGACGTGCGGCCGATTCGCCAGAGACGACGGCGCTCGGTGGGCGATCCGACAGTCGCTCCCAGGCGAGCCGTTTCGGCTCGGTCGCGAGCCAGGCTGCGTGCAGTTCCTCATGCTCGGGACCGGGCGCGCCGGCATCCCGATACACGCCATGGGTCAGTCGAATGAGGTCGCCTGCGTCAGCCAGGCGGGCGAGGTTCATGTGGCTCACGCCGCGCGCGAGCGCCTGCGCCGACGTGACGAGTCCCCACTGGGATTCCGTCACTTCGGCGAGCACTCGGAGCGCCTCGCGTGACTTCATGCTGCAATTCTAACGCTATGGCGTGAGTTACGCAGAAGGTCACTGCACCATTGTCCCTGCTCAGTGAGTGATACGTCCACAATTGCGCGCTCAAGTCGGGAAACTCGGTCAAGCCGCGGGTGGGGTGTAGGGCGGTGTCCTTCGTTTTGAGTGTCAGTGAGCCTCGGTCCGTGCTATCGACGCACCGCGGCCGCTCGCGCACGCGGCAGCTATCTCCGTCACGACCGGTTCCCGTCGCCGCGCACAGGATGGTTATCCTCCGTACCAGCCGAGCGTTCCCCAGTTCTCGTCGAGGTTCCTGCAGAACGCGTTGACCTCCTGGACCGCAGCATCCAGCTTGTCGAGGTTGTCCGCCCACTTCGTCGGGTCGTCAGTGGCGTGCATGTCGACATTCATCGCGTTGGCAGGCTGCTCAAGAGAGGTGATGGGCGTGCTGAGGGCGGAATCCGTCATGCTCTTCCCGATCCGAGCGAACTCCCAACCCGCAGTGAAGTACAACCCACGCGCCGTGACCTTGTCCATGGCGCCGTCAGGAGCCAGCTGCGTATTCTGAACCAGGGAGATCGGAGCGGTGAGCTGAGCGCATGCATCCGCGTCAGCATCGGACGAGCCCGCGACCGGGTCCGGTATCGCTGCCGGGGTGGTGGCCGGCGGGGGGCCCGAGGCCACCGAATCACTGGGCGCGCAACCGGTGAAGAGCGCGGCGAGACCGCATACGACAACCACGGTTCCGACGACGGAAGTGTTCTTCAAGCGTCCTCCTCGACAGGTTGCGTGAATCGTACCGGCCGCCGGCCCGCCCGTCGGATCCAATCCTCCAAGCGCGCTGCCGGACGACCCCCGCCTGCGGTGGGTGTCGTTGCTCTGGTCGACGACGGAGTAGAAACGGTAGTCGTTGCTCGGGAGCCGCGGCAGGTCGCGGCGATTGGCCGGCGCCGCGACCGTCACCTCGTCCGTCACGATAACGCCGGCGACGAGGTCGACGTGCAGCGGTTCCTTGCGGTCGGCACCGATGTCGACGTCGACGTCGACGCCGCATCCCTCGGTGTAGGTCTGCTGATCACCGCCGACGACCGCCCGGTGCCTCGTGTAGACGAATCGGAAGTAGTCGCCGAGGCCGATGGCGGCGAGGCGGATCAGTTCTGCGAAGGCGCCGTCGAGCGTGTCGTTCGCTCGGAACAGGTCGACGTCCGTGGTGCATCGGCCCGAGGCGACCCGGGCGAGGACCCCAGTTCCGCCCTTCAGGAGCCATTCTGCGCAAGACCGGGGCCGTGGCGGCGATCGTCGAGTCTCATCGACCAACCCATGGTTGCGTCAGTCAGGCGGCTCGTCGGTGGGCTTCGGGAGGTAGGCGGTAACGTCGAGCGGTTGTGTGGGCGGCAGGCTGATCGCTGCAGGATCGACAGGTTGGGCGTTCATCAGTGTGTCCAGCTTCCATTCGGCGGAACTTGTGAGTTCGAAGTTTCGGGCGACGTGAGACTCGGCTGCCATGCGAGGCGAAGCACGTCGATGACGTCGTCAGGGTTCGCGTGGGCGGCGTCGGCTTCGGCGATGAGTTCGCGGATGCGTCGTACGACGTTGCCGGGGAGCACCGCCGCTTGCGCAGCGACGCGGGTCCCTGCGGCGGTGCGGGTGACGACGAGTCCGTCGCGTTCGAGCATCTTGTACGCCCTGGCTGCGGTGCCCGGTGCGACGCTGAGGTCACTGGCGGTCTGGCGAACCGTGGGGAGTCGTTCGCCCGCTCCGAGTTGTCCCGAAACGATGAGGCCGCGGAACTGGCGGTAGATGCCGAGCGCGGGGCTCGCCTCTTCGGTCGGGGGTGTGATGGGCTGGGCGCTCATCGCACGACCTGGGGGTCGGGGGTCTGCTGAGCGGTCTCGACCGTCGAATGACTGGAGCTCGCGCGTCCCAGCCGGCTTGCGACCACCAGAAGCAGCACGAAGGCGGTGATCTCGAGGGCCGGTGCCAGGAATCCGCCCGCGGCGGCGAACTCGGCGTATCGCCAGGACAGCTCATAGGTGTGGTCCCGCTGGTCACCACCGACGATCAGTTGAGAGATCGTGCCCGAACGGCCGATGAACCGCCAAGCCCCTGCGAGGGCGAGCAGCATCCCTCCGGTCGCGATGAGTGCGACCCCGGAGGCGATCTGAGCGCGGGTCGCCCGCTCGGCAGTCACGGTTTCCGGGCGCCGGAATGGCCGGGTCGCGTTTGCTCGTAGCGTCGCCCAGGTCGCCAAGGCCAGTGCAGCGAGGCAGACGAGGACAGGAACGCCGAACGACCAACCGTAGAACCATGGCCACAGTGGGTCGATCGGTTCGTTCGGCACGGCGATCTCAAGGTAGATGTAGCGACCACGCTCATCCGAGGATGACGCCAGACCCGCCGCGATCGTCGTGGTGAGCAGAACTGCGAGTGTCACTCCCGCGCCGAGGAGAGCGCCTCTCGAACTGAAGCTCGTCCACGTGCGACGCGCGATGGGTAAGACCGGGCGCTCCGGTGGAACTGAGCCTCGGAACAAGATCACGACGAGCACCGCCGTGAGGCAGACGGCCGCGGCGAACACCGGTGTCGCGTACTGCCACCACTCGACGATGTCGACCAGATTCATCATGTACCCGCCCACGACGTTCTCGATTGTGAAGGCGGCGATCACGGAGATCGCGCCGACCCCAACTGCAATCTGCTCTGGTCGGTAGTACTTGGTGACGGACTCCAGCGCGGACGAGGCGATCGGTGGATCGGTCTGGCGGTCGCGGCGGATTCGGGAAACGATGAGCAGAGTCGCAGCGATGACCGCAGCGACGACGAGCGAGAACAACGGCGTCGAGAACGCGGCGGCGATGAGTTCCAGCGGGGTGATGGAGGCGATCTTGTCGTACGGCATGAGACTCCGATCACGGCGGATGTTGTGCCACATGTCTAACACAACTTGTGTCAAGGCGCGAGTACAAGTTTCGCCGAGTAGGGGCCTCTACGCGCCCGCCTCGGAGACGGCCATGAGCATCACGCCATCACCCCACCATGGCGGTCGCGATCGGCACGATGCTCGTGGTTGGCCTGACGTGCTCACTGCCTGACGACCCTCGCCTGCGGCTGGGTGTCGCGATTGCTGTAGGCCGCACGGCTTGCAGAGTTGGCCGCGGGCGATAGATTCGCCGCATGATGAAGACCCGGACTGGCGGTGCCGCCCTCACCGCGCTGCTGGTGCTTGCCGTGCTTACAGGCTGTACTGCTGCGGACGCCTTGTTTTTCGCCGACGCCGATACGACGCCGAAGGCGACCGCCACGGCGAGTCCCGCGCCGATCAAGGGGGACGCAGACGGGGACGGTGAGCTCTCCGAGTTCGAGAAGCAGGTGCTCGCGAGGCACGCCCCTCGCGACATCACCCTTCACGATGGCACCGTCGTCGTGGTGACACCCGGACGGCCCCTGCCGCAGCCGGTCATCGACCAGATCGTCGCCGACGCGGCGCCCGGCGCGGCGCAAGCACAGACCGTTGATGAGTTTGCGCCCATGGCGGGCCGGAGAAGCATCCTCGAGGTGGCAAGCACGTACGCGGGCCAAATTGGTCGCCCCGTCGTCATCGTCTACCACGATGTCGGCGTCTGGAGCACTATCTCCTCCGTCGACGAATCCGGCGGGACCGAGCTAGCAGGCAACAGCGACCAAGACGCGATGGTCGCGGCGGCTACCGACTGGGCCGAAACCCACGACGCATACGTCGTCGTTGTCGGGTAACCATCCACCTCACCAAAGTTCCTCGGGACGCGCATGACTGATGTGGTGAACATCGACTTCGGGAAATCGCATACGCTCTGGCCATGTCGCGAAGGTTTCCACTAGCCGCCCGAACAAGTGTTGCCTTGCTAGGTGGGCTTGTTTCCGTGGGACTGCTGGCCGGGTGCAGCCTCTTCGAACTGAACATCTCGAGTCCCGCCGAGGTCGAAACCGCGAACCTGCGGATCTCAGCTGATCAGATCAGGTGGTCCTTCGATGGCTACTGCGGAGTCGGAGTGAGGGTCGAGAACATCAGCACGACGCCGGTCCGTTTCGACGAAGACGACGTTGCAGTCTTCGACGGCTCAAGCTCGACCGAGTGGAATACCCCGTTCAACGACGGCTCCGACGCTAAGGAGGTCAGTGGGTACACGATCGGTGAATTCCCCTCGATCCTCGAGCCGGGCGCGATCGCCACGGATGCCTCCGTCGTTTATTGCAAGGAAAGCAACGCGTACACCCTCACGGTCACCTCCCTCGCGGGTGACTACGCTTCATTCGATTTCACCAGCGCACCAGGCGGATGACAGGGCACAACGACGATCACGCGGGCAGGCAAGAGCGCGCCTCGCAAGCTGGTCGGTACTAGGACGTCCGCAGCACGATCCCCCTCAGTGAATTCTTGGTTACACCTAAACGCTGCCGGGGGTATCCGGGCCGATAGGTTCGTGACGTGATCAAGACTGAGTCACCGTTGGCGGAGAACCGGCCCCGACCAGCCGTCAGCCGTCTCCACGTGCGGTGGCTCGTTCTGACGTACGGCATCGGTGCGGCGCTGTTGCTGCTCCCGCTCGCGTTCACAATCGAGGGAATCGCCGTTGCGCACAACTACGCCGCCAATCCAGACCAGACGTCACAGGGGCACGTCGGCGAAGCGATGTCCCAGGCGGGGCTCGCCGGGGCACTTGGGGTGATCGTCCTCATCGGATGCACGATCGTCGCCGGCATCATCGCTCGACAGGCACGCCTCAACGTCCTGGTCGTGACACTGACAGGCGCCGTTCTTATGATGCTGGTCACGCTCCCGGTCAGCTGGCTGTTCGTCCGACCGGTCGGTGGCGCGTGGCTGGCCTAGTAGGGAACGGCATGAGGTCGCGTCTTGCGCTTCGCGCGCTCGCGTCTGTGATCGGGCCGGCACGGATCACCGTGGCTGCGCTGGGTTTCGTCGTGCTCGGCTACGCCTATGCGCTCCGTATCGCGGTTGGAGACGGCAACCCGCTCGACTATTTCGGCTACTTCACGAACCAGACCACGCTCCTCGTCTGCGTTGTGCTGATCGTCAGCGGATCGTTCAGGGTGAGCCGGCGTGCCACGCCCGAGTGGCTCAACCTGCTGCGGGCAATGGCGACCGCGTACTTGGTTGTCGTGGGAGTCGTCTACAACACCCTTGTCCCCGGCACTGGAAGCGCTCCCGCCTGGGTGAGCGCCGTACTTCACATCGTGGTGCCCCTGATCGTCACAGTGGACTGGATACTCGTCGCAGATCGCGCGCCGCTTCGTTGGCGGCGGCTCTGGCTGATCGTGGTCTACCCGCTCGTCTGGGTGAGCGTCGTTCTCGTTCGCGGCGCGACCGATGGGTGGGTGCCGTACGGCTTTCTCCTCCCCGAACGAGGATTCGCCTCGCTCGCCACGCACATTCTCGGGCTGCTCGGTGCTGTACTCGCGGCAGGTGCCCTGGTCTGGGCAGCCAGCCGAGTCAATTTCTGGCGCGCCACCGCCAAGGCGCTCTACCTGACCCCGAGCGAGCATGCGCGGCTGATCCTGCCCCTTGGCCGATCCTCAATTCGGCGGAATCGGTGAGTTCGAGGCGTCGGACGGCGAAGCTGTCCGCGGCGATCGAGCCGTATCTTCCCGACCGGAGCTCATCCGGCGGATGATACAAACCAAGACTCAAGCTCGATGGGCACCCGGACAACCTGTCCGACGCGGGAACATCACCTTGCCGATGATCGAGTCCGCGGTCGTCGCCTCTGGGAGGATGCCGGATGTGTCCAGTCTTCGAACACACCTGCGCGTGGTCAGCGACGCTGCTGAACCTCTGCAGCGTCGCATCACAAATCTTTCGAACGCGGTAGAACGATTCCGCCCGTTCGGATTCACCCGTACTTTCGAGCTCCTCTACTCGGCGACCGGCGCCTCGCCCGGGAAGTGGACGCCGGAGCAGCTCGATGTCGCGGCGCGATTGATCGACGATGCCCACGCGTCCTGGGCGGCCCGGGTGCGCGAAGAGCAACAACGTGCACGTGAAGCGAAGCGTCAACCAGGCTACAGGCCGCTATCGAGAGACCAACTGGTCGACGCATGGTGGGACGAATACGCCAGCTTCCCGGGGAATCGTGCCCTCTGGAACCTAACGGATGAATAGTCGGGCGACGATAGGTGGAACGATCTGCCGCTGGGCGTGAGTCGAACCGCCCGTCACGTACCTGAGCGTGCTCCTCGTGATTCGCATGCAGAACGCGCCCGGGGTCGGATCCTTGTTTTCGGGCCTGGCTACGTTGGGCCGGCTTCGCGGACTCTTCATCGCGCGATCGGTCCTCGCTCGTTCACGCAGCGACGCACCTGATGATCGGCGACCTGCGAGGGTGCACCGTTGAGCACGGAGTCGGTATCGTCGTCGCGATGAGGCAGAGCAACGGCAGGACCCGTGAGGATTTCGCGGATCGAGCTGGTGGCGACGCAGCTCTACAGAGACGAATGTGGGCGCATCATCCCCCGAGCTCGTCTTAAACGCATCGTTGACGACTGGTGCGATTTCTTCGAGGCGAGCCCCTCGCCGATCAGTTACCTCGAAATCGCTACGCGATACAACCAAGTCGTTGCCGGATGGCGCCAACCAAGTGGCTGATTAACCAAACCGCGCGCTGCCGCTCAATGCGGAGGATTGCGGTCCTCGAGGTACACCGTCCCGACCACGTCCACGCCAAGACTTGCGATCTCCGCCGCGAGATCGGCGGCAAGGACGAATCCGCCTTGCACCGAATCCGACGAGGCGGACCACCAGATGCGAGCTTCGCAGTCGGGCGGCAGCTTCGCGACCCGACCGATCGCGGGACGAGTGAGCTCGAGCAGCGCCCGGAGGGCTCGCGTGCCTGCCCGGTCGTCGCTGGTATTGGCAAGCTCGTCGGTGTCGAGGTGCCAGACATGGTGTTCAACGGTGCGACCCGATCGGCGCACGGTTCCCTTGTACGTGATGTCGGTGGGCTCGAGATTGAGAAGTCTCGAGACGACGTCAGGCTCAGTCTCAGACGAGCGAACGCTCAGTGAAGCTTGCCCTGACTGAATCATGAGCCGAGTGTACGGTGCGACCTCCGGTTTTCAACGTCCGATGCTGCGCGATGTCGCCCCGGGCCCGGCCGGAGCAGCATTACCGCCGAAACTCGGTCATCGGTGCGGCGTCCAGACTGGCCCGCCGCCCGAACTCGAATGCCTCGGGAACTCCACCGCTCGGGCGGTTGCCGTTGACGGGCGCGAGGCGGCGCACGAACTCGCGCGCGGCCGTGGCTGCTCGGTCGAGTCCACGATCGGCGCGGTCCCGCTCCATCGCGAGCACGAACTGCTCGCGAGCGTCTTCCAAATCTCCGGCGACCAAGTGCAGTCGATTCACGTTCCGCCCACGCGTCATACCCACGTACACGCTCGCCGCATTTATCGCGTCGCTCAGCACCGTGTGCGACTCGAGCACGGTGGCGCCCTGCATCCCATAGGCGGTCGACGCGTACGCGAGATGGGTGTGCTCGGCGACGTACTCCGCCGGTAGTCGTACGGTCCGCGGCCTCCTCCTGCTGGCGCCCGATTCCTTCGCCCACACCGCCCCTTCGTCGCTCACGCTCTGAACGATCCACGTCTGCCGATTCGCCACTCGAAGCGCCGAGTCGTTCTTCCGAGTCTGGATCACGTCACCACGCCCGATGCTCAGTCCGTCACTGCCGGTCGCGGTACGGGTGTCGTCGACCTCGCCATCGCGTACCCGCTGACTCCGAATGCGCTCGTTCAGCTCGCGCGCCTCATCGTTCGTCGCAACCGTGATCGCGTCACCGTCCCGTCGCGCGCGAGCGAGCGTATCGAGCAGGGCATCCGGGCTTCGATGCATGACGACGAGTCCGCGCGCGTGCAACTCGTCGAACAGCGACGACGGATCATCCCCACGGCGCATCCGCACCGTGAGCGCGGCGTACCAAGGCTCGGTGAAGCGGTGCACGGTCGTCATGCTGTGCACGCGGGGGAGGAGTTGCGCGGCGATGTCGAGCACGCCGCCGCGGCCGACCGCGGCGAGCTGCGCCCGATCGCCCACGAGCGCCAGCGTTGCGCCGTACTCGTCGGCCACGGTCAGGAGCGCGAGCGCGGTGTCCTGGTCGAGCATGCCAGCTTCGTCGACGACGATGCGCTCGCCACGGGCGAGGCGAGCGGATGCCGCGGGGCCGACGTATGGGGCATCCGTCTCTGGGTCGTGCTCACCGACGGCGAGCCGAGTCCAGACGCCGTCGCGATTCCACCGCCAGCCGTGCTCGTGCATCAGCTTCGCGACGCTGTCGGCCGCGATCCCGAGTTCCTGGTGCGCGACATCCGCAGCCTTCTTCGTCGGCGTGATCACCCGTGTCGCGCGACCATGCGCAGCAGCCGTCGTGATCGCGGCCGCCAGCATCGTGGTCTTGCCCGCGCCCGCGGCGCCCTCCACGACAACAAGCGGGTCGGCGGAAGCGACCGCGGCGGCGGCTCTCGCTTGCGCCGGATCGAGTCCCAGCCGGCGTGCGATGCGGCGCACGTCCGGCGGACGGTTTCGGGGCTTGGTTGCGCACGCACTGAGGAGATCGCGCAGCCGGGTCTCGCACGCGATGACGTGCACGCTCGTCAGGTGAGCGACGTGCTCGGGCTGTGGGGCGTCCGGCGGAAGGACGGACAAGCAGTCCTCACTCGCCAACCGAGTCGCGAGCATGATCAGCTCGCGCAGCGGTCGCGGGGCGGCTCGCACTCCGGCCTCGGTGATGACGCGCGTGACGTGGTCTTGGATGTCGTGCACCGTCCACGTCGATGCGGCTGCGGCGCATCGGTCGAGTGCTCGGGATGCGACATCCTGAACTCGAAGCTCATCGAGCGCAACCGGCGGGTGCGCCGGCGCGCGCGCGAGATCGGAGCGGTAGCCGGCATCCTCGAGTTCGGCCTGCCAAGCCGACTCGCATCCGAGCGTGGTCGGCTTCTTGTGCGGCCGCTCGTGGTCCCACGCCATCGCCGCGAGTCTCGATAAGGCAGCAGGCCCGGGCTCCTCATCGGGATGCGCGCGACGCCATTCGTTCTCGAACTGCGACAGGTTGCGCGCAACCTGCTCGGCTCGCTTGCTCATCACCGCATTGAACGGTTGCAACTCGGCGACCTCGCCGGTGACGGGGTCGAGCGTGAGCCCGTGCGTGTCGAGGGCGGCCGCGAGTTGCGGATGCGCAGCGATGACCGCCGTGCCGAGCGAGCGGATCGCGCCCTGCTGTCGGAACAGCGCCGCCGTGTCGAGGCCGCGCCACGCATCTTCAGCCCACGCCCTTGTGCCGACCTGGAAATGGATGTGGCGGTGTGGGTCTCCGGCGCGCGATGTCTTGTGCGAGACGGCGACGGTCTCGAGCTGTTCGATCGGCACCACCCGCTGCGCGCCGCGCGGTCCGACGCGAGTGACGGAGTGTTGACCGAGCCAGGCGCGGATCTCTGCGACCGCTTCGCGCTGGGCGGCATCGAGCGCTTCGGATACCTCGGGGTGCAGCGCGGCCGCGATCGACAGCGACTTGGGCGCATTCACGACCATCTCCGCGAACCGCGGCGAGCCATGACGGCCGTCGCCGGGCATTCGCGGCTTGCCCATCGACTCACCGGTCAGCGGATTGACCCAGTCGACCCACTGCGCGTACTCGTCGGGCGTCAAGGCACCTTCGCCGATCACCTCGCCGGCGCTGTCGACGACGGAGAACTCGGCGAGGGATATCCCGCCCTCGAGGTAGTACTCGTCAGCGCGCGATCGATCCGACTCGAGGTAGCGGCGCGCGTCTGCCCCGGAACCCCGGTACAGGATCACGCCGCCCTTCATCGCCGCCCTCCGAGCTAGCTCAGGTTCTTGCAACTACCTACGGTAGCATAGGTCCATTCTGGCGGAGGCGATCAGACGCAACATCGACGACGAGGGTTGCGTCTGATCGCCGTGAACGCGTCCGGGCTTGAATCCGATCGGGAACTCGAGTCGTTAGCGCACGTTCGCGAACCGTTGAGTCGGTCGGCCATGAGTCCGGGATCCCTCGCGCGGGGCGTGGCCGCGCTCGCTGGCACGCTCGAGGGGAAGACGGTACAACTGCGCACGTATGACCTGGATCCAAAGTGGTCCGCACGATCAAGTCGGCCCCGGTCGATCTGATCGAGCACGACCGGACCCGGATGCTGCCGTTGCCGCCGATCCCGCTTCAGCTGGGGTGGCGGGAACGGATCCGGCTCGGCTGCGACTACTACGTGCGCCTGGCCGCGAACGACTACTCCGCCGACCTGACCGCGATCGGGCGGCTCGTCGACGTGAGCGCCAACCTCAAACGCATCCGAGTACGACTCGACGGTCGCGTCGTCGCCGGCCACGCCCGCGTCTTGGGCGCGCGGGTTACCGTCAACGAATTGCCAGCTTGCTGAGGGGCGCCGGCACGAAGTCGCTTGTAGCAGGACCACCGAGCGTCCGAAACACTGACGGTGGGTGCCCGTAGACTCGGCGACGTCTTTGCCGGCATGTGACGCCGGCACTGGATGGGATTGGAGGGCTGATGCCGAGTTATACGGTTGCCGAAGCTCGCGATGTCGGTGCAATGGCTGGGCGGTATCAACTCGGCGGAGCTCGCGAAGTTCTTCGAAGATCGGCATCGAGCACCCTGGGCCTGTTCGACATTTTCCTTAGTCACAGCTTCCACGACGCAGAGCTCATTCTGGGCGTCCGCGACATCCTGCAGCGGACTGGCAAGCGCGTATATGTCGATTGGATCGACGACCCACTGATGGACCGCTCCCATGTCACGAAGGCCACGGCAGAGCGGCTGCGCGCGCGGATGGACCAGTGCAGTGCCATGGTGTACGCCGCCACGCGCGCCGCGAGCACCTCCAAATGGATGCCGTGGGAACTTGGGTACTTCGATGGTCAGAAGGGCCGCGAGGCCATAGCGATCATGCCCCTTCTCGAAGTCTCTGGCCAGAGCGTGGGGCAGGAGTACATTGGCGTTTATCCGACGATCGAGCGATCGTCGACGGGGGCCCCCGAGCTGACGCAGCGAGAGAACGGCCGGATCTTGAGCAAGTCGCTCGACGACATGGTCCGGGCGCGCGGCGGTTTCGCCTGGAAGAACACCTTCTGATGTGGCTGAAACGTATGGAAGTGCTCCCATCTCCTTCGGCCGAGGATCGTCGAAAGCACTTGGACTTTGTTCAGTCGGTGATCGCAAGAATGGCTTCGGCGTCGGCGGCCACCAAGGGGTGGGCGTTGACAATCGCTGTTGCGACGTACGGGTACGCAGGAACAAAGCAGTCGATCCCTGTGGCGGTCCTAGGCATTGGTGCCGTCCTTTTGTTCGCGGCGCTTGACTCCCGGTACCTATTGGAAGAGCGGAAGTACAGGAAGCTCTTTCAGGCTGCAGCGGCCGGCGAAATCGGCGTGTTCGACATGAACGCAGATGCGTACTGCAAGACTCTCGACAGGGAGGCTCGCAAGACGCTCACGAAGGTGAACGTGATGTTGTCCTGGTCGGTACGTAACTTCTATGGCGCGATCTTCGGCGCGGGGCTGATCCTGCTTGGTTGGATCATCTGGTTCTGACCTTACGCACCGCTTCGCGCAGGGCTTCCCACGCGTCATCCTTCTGAGCTTCGGTGTAGTGGCTCTCGGGCGGCCAGATTCGGCCGATGCGGTCGTGCTCCCACCGCGGCACTACGTGGACGTGGACGTGCATCACGGTCTGGCTCGCTGCATGGCCGTTGGACTGAATCACGTTGAGGCCGTGCGGATTGAGAGCGTCCTTGATCGCCGTTGCTATCGCAAGTGTGGTGCTGGCGAGACGGGCCGCCGTGTGCGTGTCAAGTTCCCAAATGTCAGCGACGTGGTGCCTGGGAATCACCATCGTGTGCCCCAGGACCGCCGGCTCGGTGGGGAAGAAGGCGATGGTCTCCGCATCACGGTAGATCTGGCGTGCGTCGATATCCTCGTTCGCGACGATCTCGCAGAATGGGCAATCGGTGCGCGCGTCGCTCATGAGCGCGTGTAGGCCCTGTCCACCCACGATGCGATGTTGGCCTTGATGCTCGCGTGCACCTCTTGGCTGTTCATGCCTGACGGCTCGAACAACGGCACGTAGTCTCCCACGCTACCGCCACCCTGAAGCGTGATCTTCGCAAAAGGGTTGGCTCCCGCGCTGTCCGTTCGGCCGCCACTATCGGCGAGTCCATGTATCCGGACGCCAAGGATCGGCTTCTTGCCGTTCCAGGCCTTCTTGATCTCGTACTGCACCCACGGGCGCGAAGCGGTCTGTGCGCCCACCAAGACGATGACAGCCTTCTTATAGGACATCTGCTCGTCGATCCAGGCCTGGATCGCGGCATCGCCCTTTCGCTGCACCTCTTCCCACTTCTGCGCGTTGAGGATCGGCTGCCCATCAAGCGCTCCCATGTTGATGATTTGTTGTACCCGCCACGCATCGCGGCTGTAGTGGAAGCTGTAGAAAACGGACTTGGCCATTGGCGATCCTCCCGGTCGAGCAGTCGGTGCGCATTCTCAGGGCCACAGTACTGGGCACGGCGGACTCGGGGGCAACCGCAACGACACGCGATGTCGCGGCTCGTCAGAGTTGTGGGACGTCAACCGCAAGGCCAACGATCCCCCCGACGATGCCGAGCGTTTCAATGGCGGCACCGACAAATGTTGGGACTATCCGAACGTCCTCCGCAGAGCACCACTTGTAGAGCCCGTAGATCAGAACCAGCAGCCCCGCGATGCTGATGCCGATTGGCAGGGGGCCAGCGCCCACGAGTGCTATCACCAGGATCGAGATCACGCCCACGACGCCGATCGCAAATGACCACAGGATGCGTCCAAGCCGCTTGTTAGCCCAGTTCAGTTGGTTCGCGAGGGCTTGTTTTTCGAGGTCGAGCTCTGTGACTCGAGTTGCAGATTGCGTCGAGAGACGCTCATGCTCGGCAGCAATCGCGTGTGCGGTGGCCGCCTTGCGGTTCGCCTCAGCGACCTCAACCGCCTTTTCGTTCATCTGTAGCTGCTGGATGTGGGCGTTCCTTCTTGTTCTGGCTTCGAGAACGTCAGCTGCAAGCGAGGTGGCGGTGCGTCTGGTCGCGGCGTTGTCAAGCTCCGCGTCGAGTGTGAGTTGCGCGTATCGCAGATCGAGGTCGGTGCCACCCTTCCTAGGGCTGATCTGTGTTGCTAGCGACATGGCGATTTCGCTCGGGAACCTGGCCGGAAGCAGCCACATTGCCTCCTCCACTAGTTGGGCCGCTGCCGCTTCTGCAAGCTCGACGACATCCGCTGGTGGCACTGAGACGGACAGCAGTGTGCTCCATTGCGCCATCGACAGAGCCAGCGGAATCTTGTCGTGCGGGTTGGCCATTCGGTAGGCAGGGCTGATGTGCCGGTCTGTGGTGATGATCCACCCTCCGGGCCACTGACTTGTGCCGCGCTGGCGACGCCGGCGACGCCAAATGAGTGCCATCGAGTCTGCGTCTCGCTGCATCACCTGAGCTGACCGCCCGCCGAGCCCTCCTGCAAGCACAGCCTCCAATGCCTCTCGGCACTGTTGGACACGCGCTGCGTCCTCGTCATTGTGGTGAGGGCGAACAATCACGCCGAGATCGGTGAGCTTTTCGCGCAACCCGACTGCAGCGTCGATGACGTCATCTGGCGAGTGATAGCTACCTTCCCGAAAGGCTTCAATGCAGTAGCTGGGGAGTTCCCCATCCGTGAGTGAGGCGTACCATTCCTGTTTCACGCCTGCTTCATGGGCCTGCCGGAGATCCTCGATGACCCTTGGTATCTCACGGCGAATCACTTTTTCGAGTTCTTCGAGGGAGTGCTCACAGACCACGATGTCCCACCCAGCCTTCAGCGCGGCGTTGATCGTGAAGAGCGTGTTAGTTCGTATGCGGTCGGGGCCCAATAGCTCGATCAGCACGGGGGTATCGACCAGCGCACGTTGGCCGGTTGGATCGCCCAATTGCTCGAGTACTCCAGCAGCGTCGCGTCCAGCTACGTAGGAGTGCAGAACACACCCGGTCGTGATGTAGGACACAAGGTCACTGCCGAAAGTGTCCATCGGGTCGAGTGCTGCTAGCGCCGAAGCGCGAAGAAAGTCCTCAACCGCCTTGTCACCGCGCTCGGTGGTCAGCCCGGCGAGGACGCGATCGTAGTCGATGGTCTTGGGGTGGAGCCGCTTACCAACGAGGTGGTCCACATTACCCAGATAAGCGTCTTGGGACGCTTGTATGCCGCTGATCAGCGCGGAGACAATGCGCTCGAGCCAAAGTGCTGACTGGTCATCGCTGAGAGAGACAGCCAGTTCCTCTTGGGCCCTCTCGGCAAGCTCGACTCGTGCTTTGGCTTGGACGTTCCGCACCCACCCGGCTTGCTGATCAACATCGTCGGCACCTCGCGCCGTGAGCTGCCAGAGCTGGGAGTCGTCGAGCGCGACAGAGGGCACTACCAGGCTCAGGTCCTTGCCGAGGTCGAGCGCGAGTAGAACGGAGGCTTCGTCGGTAGAGGCGCCCGGCCAGATAAGGTTCACCACGGCAGTGACCTCCGGAAGGGTCTTCGGGCCGCTGCGCAGGGCGTGGCTAGCCGCAGCGAGAATCAAGTCGGCCTTCGTCGCTGCCCGATCAGCACTGACAAGCTGGCGAACGGCTCCGAGGAACGAAGACCCTTCCACAACTGCATCCTCTGGATCGCCCAGGTCCTCCGTGAACAATCCCGAAGTCAATGCTGCCTCGCATCGCTTGACCAGCGGACCGAGGCACTCACCGAGCTCGTCATTGAACCTCCTCTGGACTTCGTGCTCGATGCACAGTACCGAAACAGCCTCGGGGTTGGAGCTCGGCTCGCTTGAATACGTCACCGGATCTCGGCGTCAACCGACCGTGAGAGCCGTAGTTCCCGTTTGCCTCGCACGCGACGGTTCCTTGTGGATCCGAGCCAACTGACGCGGGGGACTCGATCAGGATGGCAACCCGGCGGACGTCAGCGCGCTGAGTGAGCTGCGGTTCCCGCTTGAATCCCGCTGAACACGCTACGCTCCAGCCCAGTCGTGGCGTTCACCCAGCCCGACCCCGCCGCCCAGGCGGCAGCAACCCCCGCTCGCGAGCCTTCGTGACCCAGCCCTGAGCGGTGGAGAGCGCGACGCCGTTGACCTGCGCCATCGTCGCGCTCGGGTTCCCGTCGCCCTGCTGCGTGAGCCGACCGTGCTGCAGGGCGACCAACTCGTAGAAGTCGGCCACCTTCTTCGGGTCGCCGAGCGGCTTGAGCAGGTCGCGCTCGCTCACCTTGCGGCCTGACGGCAGGACGATCTTGCCGCCGGTGATCGTCTCGGTGCGCTTCATCGCGAAGAGCCGCTTGTTGATTGCCGCCTCGATGCGTGCGGTTGGCAACTCGCGGAGGAGCTGGCTCGTGATCGGGTCGCCCGGGCGCCACGGCAGGTAGATCACGCCGGTGATGCGCATCTCTTCGGGCACGGCGAAGAGTTGCCGTTGCAAACGGATCATCACGCGGGTGTGCGTGGCCTCGTGCTCAAGGTAGCGCCAGCGGCCGTCAGCGGTCGAGTTCTGGTCGGAGTCCGCAGGCGTGCCCTGGTCGTCGTATCCGAGCACAGCATCGATCTGCTCGCTCGCGTCGTCAGCGCGCTCGCCGGGGAACCGGTTCGGCAGGTGCCAGCCCTCGGGCAGATCCTCCGGCACGAGCAAACCGTCGAAGGACTGATCGCCGGGGCGCGAACGCGAGCTGCTCATGGCAGCAACTCTATCCACCATCTCAGATAGTTGCCGAAACACATCATGCGATGGTAATCTCATATACCTGCAAATAGCCGCGTTCCGAAGCGAGGCGCGCGGGGCTGGTTGGAAGGGGTTCGTCATGGTCGACACCGCTTGGAAGGTCCAGTACCTCAACCGCGCCGAGGCGGCCGAGCGCTGCCGCATCCCGGTGTCGAGCTTCGACAAGCTCAGGCGCGATGGCCTCATCCCCGAGCCCGACGCGCACATGGGCAAGCACCTGCTGTGGAGCGCCGACACCATCGACGAACTCCTGGCGCGAGGCGGCACGGAGACCTGATGGCCGGTCGGCCAGGCAGATACTCTCCGACGCGGATCGATCCGCGCACGGGGCGGCCGCTGCCCGAGGGCATCCGCTGGCGCACCGATAGACAGCGGTACCAGGTCCGCGTCGTCGGCCCGAGGGTCGACGGGGGAGCGGCCGAGCGATCGCGGATGTTCCTCACCCTCGCCGAGGCCAAGCGCGAACTCGCCAAGATGGTCGCCGGCCGAAACCCGAACGGCTCCATGACCCTCGAGCAGTGGCACGAGAAGTACTGGCCCGCGATCGCGTCATCGGTTCGCCCGGCAACCGCGCGCGGCTACGGCGTGGCCTGGCGTCTGCGGGTGAAGCCGAGCTTGGGGCGACAGCGGCTCGAGGACATCACGTCGCCGATGATCGAGTCGGCGATGGTCGCCTGGTCGGGCGGGGCATCCGCGAAGAACGATGCGCTCGCCGTGCTGTCGCGCCTCCTCGATGGCGCGCGGCGCTCGCGGTTCATCGATTACAACCCGGCTCGCGAGGTGAAGCGACCGAGCATGCGCGAATCGGTCTCGCCGATCTCGCGAGCGCTCACGCTCGACCAGGTCCGCACGCTCCTCGAGCTCGTGCCCGAGGGCGCCTATCGCAACTACGTCGCCGCGCTCGTCTACACCGGTATGCGCGCTGGCGAAGCGACCGCACTCCGCGTCGGCGACGTCGACTTCAAGCGCGGCATAATTCGCGTCAGCCGCTCGCTGAGCCCAGGCCAACGCGGCGAGCTCATCGAGCAGTCGCCGAAGAGTCACAAGTCGCGCGAGGTCCCACTGATCGACGCCCTGCGCCCCTACGCCGAGCAGGCCGCGCGCGGCAAGCAACCGAGCGACCTGCTCTTCTCTGGGCCCGACGGCGGACGGCTCACGAACCACAACGCTCGCCGCGGCGTCGACTGGGAGGCGCTGCGAAAGGCGATCGGCCGGCCCGACCTGCGCGTCCACGACCTCCGGCACACGTTCGCCACGATCCTGTTCGATGCCGGCGCCAGCGCTCCCGACGTGCAGGCGACGCTCGGCCACTCGAGCCTGCAGGTCACCGAGCGCTACTCACGCGCTCGCGAAGGCGTCGCGCTCCGCGCCGGTGCCGCCCTCGACCAGATGCTCGGCGAGGCGGACACGGCAGAACAGAAGAAGGTCGGCGATCCGGCATCCAAGACGAAGAAGCGCAAGTCTGCCGAGATGGCCCGCAAGGCGGCCCGCGCGGACCTTAATGGCCCAACAATGGCCCACCCTCAGAACGGGCCCGACACGATCGGCCGATAGAACGAGAAAACCCCCGGTAAACCGGGGGTTTTGACTGTGGCTCCGACCGGCATCGATCCGGTGACCTTTCGATTTTCAGTCGAACGCTCTACCAACTGAGCTACAGAGCCTCAGGCTCGAAGAGCCTGATATAAGGAGAAAGCCCCTTCTCTCGAAAGGGCTTGTCGCCTTTGGCGACCCTGACGGGACTTGAACCCGCGACCTCCGCCGTGACAGGGCGGCACGCTAACCAACTGCGCTACAGGGCCATGCGTATTGAATTATATCTTGCCGTTCAGCGTGACCCCAACGGGATTCGAACCCGTGCTGCCGCCGTGAAAGGGCGGTGTCCTAGGCCGCTAAACGATGGGGCCGGAGGCTTGTGACTGGCACAACCACCGAGAGAAAAGCATACGGGTTCCCGGCGCGACTTCCAAATCGAGGCCGCACCGGATGCACGGAGCAGCCGTCGTACGGGCGCCACGGGAATGAGAACCCCAGTTCAGGGCCGGTTTCCAAGGCTGCGGCATCTCGGTGACCTCGGGTCGGGTCATCCTGTCGACCGCCTCGGCGCCGTGATCCGCCACGCGGAGCGGCAATCCGCGGGTACCTCCACGCCTCCGCCTAGCGTGGCAGTGACGTCCGCATCAGCGGGCGTCGACTCGAGGCGCGGTCCGACCGACAGTGCCCCGCGTGGACTGGAACCCCATGGACCGAACCGCACCCACCCGAGAGTCGACGAGCCGGCGGGGCATCCGTCGGCTCACCGCCGTGCTCGCGGCGGCGGCGCTCGCGGTCGCGCTGCCGATCGTCGCGCCGTCCGCGCCCCCGGCGCAGGCCGCCACCTACCCGACGTGGGAGGAGCTGCAGGCCGCGAAGGCGAACACCGCCGCCGCGAACCAGGCGGTCGCGACGATCACGAGCCTCATCGCGGGACTCGAGGTCCAGGTCGCCCAGACGCGCGCCGAGGCCGAGCGCCGCACCGACCTGCTCATCGCCGCGCAGCAGCGCTACGACGACGCCGTGCGACGCGCCGACGAGATCCAGGCCCAGGCGGATGCCTCCGCAGCCGAGGCCGAGGCGGCCAAGCGGAACGCGGCCCAGGTCGCCGGGCAGCTCTACCGCGCCGGCGGCAGCGACCTGACCGTCGAGCTCCTCTTCGACGCGGGCGACGCGCAGACGACCGACGCGCTGCTCGCGCGGCTCGGGAGCATGGACAAGATGGTCGAGCGCACATCGTCGATCTACCGCCAGGCGAACGAGAAGGCGAACACGGCCCGGTCGCTCGGCGAGCAGGCCGGGGTCGCGCGTGCCGAGCGCGAACGGCTCCGTCTCGAGGCCGAGGCGGCGCTGCAGGCCGCGCTCGAGGCGCAGGCCGCCGCCGAGGCGGCCCTCGCCGAGTCGCAGGCGAAGAAGACCGAACTCGAGGCGCAGCTCGCGTTCCTCAAGGACGTCGAGGCCAAGACCTCGGCCGCCTACGAGGAGGGCGAGCGCATCCGCCGCGAGGAGGAGGCGCGCCGCGCCGAGGAGGAGCGACGCCGTCGCGAGGAGGCCATGCGCTCGGGCTCGGCCGGCGCGGTCCAGACGTCGGGGTGGGCGCGGCCCGCGGCGGGACGCATCACAAGCGGCTACGGCGCGCGCGGCTCGATCTGCACCGGCGGCGGCTGCTCGAACACCTTCCACTACGCGGTCGACCTCGGCACCGGGTGCTATGCCCCGATCTACGCCGCGAACAGCGGCATCGTGCGATTCTCGGGATGGTCGGGCACCTACGGGAACTACATCCAGATCGACCACGGCGGCGGGATCTGGACGGGCTACGCGCACATCGTCGACGGCGGCAGGTACGTCGGCGTCGGCCAGTGGGTCGACGCCGGCCAGAACATCGCCGAGACCGGGTCGACGGGCGTGTCGACCGCGTGCCACCTCCACTTCGAGGTGTGGTCGGGCGGGTCCCGGATCAACCCGATCTCCTTCATGGCCGATCGGGGCGTCGACTTCCAGTGATCGCGTGAGGCGCGACCGCACGACCGGGGGGTGAGTTGCGGATGGACGAGCAGGATCGATCGCACGACGGCGCGCGACGGGATCGTCGGCATCAGACCGGCGCGATCGCAACGGGCGTCATGGCCTCGGCCGCGATCGGCGTCGTGACCGCGACGGTGGCCGTCGTCGCCGGACCCGCCGCGGCCGAACCCGACTACCCGAGTTGGGAGGAGATCGAGCAGGCGAAGCAGGACGAACGCGCGACGGCGGCCGAGGCGGAGCGGATCGACGGGCTGCTCGCCGGGCTCCGGCAGGTCGCGGATGCGGCGGTGCGGGCGTCGCAGGTCGCGGACGAGGCCTGGCGCAACGCGGCCATCGCCCTCGATCGCGCGACCGAGCGCGAGCAGCGCCTCGCGGAGGCGACGAACGCGGCGGAGCAGGAGGCCGAGACGTCCCGGATCCGGGCGGGCCTGCTCGCGGCGCACCTCGCTCGGACGGCCGGCGGCGACCTGACGGCCGAGCTGGCGTTCTCGGATGACCCGACCGGGCTGCTGCAGCGGCTCGGCCTCGCCTCGCGACTCGGCGAGCAGGCGCAGGCGGCGTACGAACGGGCCGCGGCCGACCGGAACACGGCCGCCGCGCTCCGCGAGCAGGCGGGCCGGGCGGCCGACGCCAGGGAGCGCCTCGCGACGGCCGCCGAACGGGCGGCGGACGACGCGCGCGACGCCGCAACGGCCGCGAACGCCGCGGTCGCCGACGCCGAAGAACGCTCGGCCGAGCTCGTCGCCCAGCTCGCCGTCCTGCACGACACGACGGCGGAACTCGAGCGGGAGCGCGTCGACGGCATCGCGCGCGAGCAGGCGGCGCAGGCGCAGGCGGCTGCGGCAGCGGCGGCCGCCGCAGCCGAGGCGGAGGCCGCGCGCCGCGCACGGGATGCCGCGGGCGGTGGATCGGGAGCCGGCTCGGGTGGCGGGTCGGGCGGCGGGTCGGGCGGCGGGTCGGCAGGCGGCCCCGCCGGGCCGGCCGGGCCGCCTGCGCCGCCGAACGCCTCGGCGGTCGAGCAGGCGATCTCGTTCGCGTACGCGCAGCTCGGCGAGCCGTACCGCCTCGGCGGGGCGGGTCCGGACGTGTGGGACTGCTCCGGGCTCACGAAGGCGGCCTACGCGTCGGCCGGCATCGGGATCGGCACCCACTCGGCGACCAACCAGTACCTGACCCTCGCGGGCCGCGGGCTGGCCGTGCCGCTCTCGCAGATCCAGCGTGGGGACCTCCTGTTCTGGGGAGGCGGCGGCAGCTATTACCACGTCGCGATCTACCTCGGCGGCGGACGCATCCTCGAAGCGCCGCGCGACGGCGTGCCGGTGCGCGAGTACTTCATCTGGGGTTCGCCCGCCGCGGCGGCCCGCCCCGCGGGCTGAGCCGAGCGTCGAGCGCTGCCCACCCCATTCGCGCGGACGCGAATCGTCGCTTCGGGGATTCCATTCCGACGATTCGCGTCCGTGCCCGCACGGCGCCAGGCGCCACCCGCCGCCGCGCGCTCGCCACCCGCGCCCGGAACGCGAACGAGCGGATGCCCCGACCAGGGCATCCGCTCGTCATGAGGTGCGCGCGGTCAGTGACCGGGGTACGCCTCCAGCGCCTTCTGGACGAGGGCGTCGGCCTCGGCGGCGTTCGCCCAGCCCTCGGTCTTGACCCACTTGCCGGGCTCGAGGTCCTTGTAGTGCTCGAAGAAGTGCTCGATCTCCTTGCGGGTGTACTCGGGGATGTCCTCGACGTCCTGGATGTGGTCCCAGCGCGGGTCGCCCGAGAGCACCGCGATCACCTTGGCGTCGCCGCCGCCGTCGTCGGTCATGTGGAAGACGCCGACCGGGCGGACCTTCAGCCCGATGCCGGGGAAGATCGGGTAGTCGAGGAGGACCAGGACGTCCAGCGGGTCGCCGTCGTCGCCCAGCGTGTCCTCGAAGTAGCCGTAGTCGGTCGGGTACACGAAGGTCGTGTAGAGCACGCGGTCGAGGAAGACGCGACCGGTCTCGTGGTCGACCTCGTACTTGTTGCGGCTCCCCTTCGGGATCTCGATGACGGCGTTGTACTCGCCCATGATGCGCTCCTGAGTCAGATGGAAGTCACGCCGGGCCGCCCGGATCGGGCACGCGATCGGCGGAATAAGGTTACCCCGATGCCTTCAGACCAGCCTGCGGATGCCTCGGCCGCCCGTCGCCCGCGCCTGACGCCGCCGATCGCGGACCTCCGTCGCGCCGTGCGCGCGGTGCTCGAGCCGGCGGGCGCGGGGTCTCGAGACGCGTCCTCGCTCCGCTCGGGCGCTCCTCGACCACCGGCAGGGGATGCCTCGCTCCGCTCGGGCGCTCCTCGACCACCGATGGGGGATGCCTCGCTCGGCTCGGGCGCTCCTCGACCACCGGTGGGGGATGCCTCGCTCGGCTCGGGCGCTCCTCGACCACCGGTGGGGGATGCCTCGCTCCGCTCGGGCGCTCCTCGACCACCGGCAGGGGAGGATGCCCCGCTGGTGCTGGTCGCCCTCTCCGGGGGCGCCGACTCGCTCGCGCTCGCCGCGGGCGTCGCGTTCGAGGCGCCGCGTGCGGGCCTGCGCGCGGGTGCGGTGATCGTCGACCACGGGCTGCAGGATGCCTCGGCCGACGTCGCGAGCCGCGCCGCGGCGCAGGCACGCGAGCTCGGGCTGGATCCGGTGCTCGTCCGCCGGGTCGAGGTCGACACACGTGCGGGCGGCGACGGGCCCGAGGCATCCGCTCGCTCGGCCAGGTATGCAGCGCTGGATGCCGCGGCCGACGAGGTCGGCGCGGACCTGGTCCTGCTCGCCCACACGCTCGACGACCAGGCCGAGACCGTACTGCTCGGGCTCGCGCGCGGATCGGGTGCGGCGAGCCTGCAGGGCATGGCCGCGCGGAACGGCCGGTACGTGCGGCCGCTGCTCGGGATCCGCCGCGCGACGACGCGCCGGGCGTGCGCCGATGCCGGGCTCGAACCCTGGGACGACCCGCACAACGCCGACCCCGCGTACGCGCGCGTGCGCGTGCGCGACCGCGTGCTCCCGCTGCTCGAGGCCGAGCTTGGCCCGGGTGTCGCCGAGGCGCTCGCGCGCACGGCCGAGCAGCTCCGCGAGGACGAGGACGCCTTCCGCGACCAGCTCGAGGAGTTCATCGAGGAGGTCTGCGAGCCCGCCGAGGCGGGCATCGCGGTGTCGGTCGGATGGCTCGCCGCGAACCCGGCGGCGATCCGGCAGCGGGTCATCCGTCATGTGGTCCAGAGCGAGTTCGGCATCGCGCTCTCGCGCACGCAGACCCTCGACGTGGCGCGGCTCGTCACCGACTGGCACGGGCAGGGGCCGATCGACCTGCCGGGCGGCGTCCGCGCGACGCGGGCCGGCGCGCACGTCGTCTTTTCGACCACCGGCGCGACCGAGGTGCTCCCGCACGACCACTGATCCGGCGCGGGGCACCCAGCGGCGCCCGCGGCAGCCGGCCTTTGCCGGCCCTCGCCCGCCCGACCGCACGCCGGTAGGCTCGGACGGGGGATCGACCCGGAGGGAGCACGGGCATGCACGCGAGCGACATCGAGGGCGACCTCACCGAGGTCCTGGTCACCGAGGACGAGATCCGGGCGAGGCTCGACGAGCTCGCCGCCCGCATCGAGGCCGACTACGCGGGCGAGGACCTCCTGCTCGTCGGGGTGCTCCGGGGCGCGGTGATGGTCATGGCCGACCTCGCCCGATCCATGCGGGGCCACCTCGAGATGGACTGGATGGCGGTCTCCTCCTACGGGACCTCGACCCAGTCGAGCGGCGTCGTGCGGATCCTGAAGGACCTCGACACCGACATCCAGGGCCGGCACGTGCTCATCGTCGAGGACATCATCGACTCGGGCCTCACGCTCAGCTGGCTCCGCGGCAACCTCGAGTCCCGCGGCACCGCGAGCGTCGAGATCTGCGCGCTGTTCCGCAAGCCCGACGCGGCCAAGGTCGAGGTCGACGTGCGCTACGTCGGGTTCGACATCCCGAACAAGTTCATCGTCGGGTACGGGCTCGACTACGCCGAGCGGTACCGGAACCTGCGCGACGTCGCGATCCTCGCGCCGCACGTCTACTCGTAGGCCGCCGGGCCGACCCAGGAGCGCGCGGCACAGCCCTCAGCGAACAGACAGGCCACGTTCGGGATCGCGACGGTAGCCTGTCAAGACCATGAACATCAAGAAGATCCTGCGCGGGCCGATCATCTACATCCTGCTCGCGATCATCGCGGTCTGGATCGGCTCGAGCCTGATCATGCAGTCGGGCTTCCAGCAGGTGACGACGCAGCAGGGTCTCGAGTTCCTCGCCAAGGACAAGGTCCAGTCCGTGAAGATCGTCGACGGCGAGAACCGCGTCGACCTCACGCTCACCGAGCCCGACGACGAGTTCGGCAAGCAGGTGCAGTTCTACTACGTGACGCCGCGCGGCGCCGACGTGGTCGAGGCGGTCGACGCCGCGAACCCCTCCGACGGCTACAACGACGAGGTGCCGCAGCCGAACTGGTTCCTCTCGATGCTCGGCATCCTGCTGCCGCTCGTGCTCATCGGCCTCTTCTTCTGGATCATGCTCTCGGGCATGCAGGGCGGCGGCAACCGCGTCATGCAGTTCGGCAAGTCGCGCGCGAAGCTCGTCTCCAAGGAGAGCCCGAAGGTCACGTTCGACGACGTCGCGGGCTCGGACGAGGCCATCGAGGAACTGCAGGAGATCAAGGACTTCCTGAAGGACCCGGCCAAGTTCCAGGCGGTCGGCGCCCGGATCCCCAAGGGCGTGCTGCTGTACGGCCCGCCCGGAACCGGCAAGACCCTGCTCGCCCGCGCCGTCGCCGGCGAGGCCGGCGTGCCGTTCTACTCGATCTCGGGTTCGGACTTCGTCGAGATGTTCGTCGGCGTCGGCGCATCCCGCGTGCGCGACCTGTTCGACCAGGCCAAGCAGAACGCGCCGGCCATCATCTTCGTCGACGAGATCGACGCGGTCGGCCGCCACCGCGGCGCCGGCCTCGGCGGCGGGCACGACGAGCGCGAGCAGACCCTGAACCAGCTGCTCGTCGAGATGGACGGCTTCGACCCCAAGACGAACGTCATCCTCATCGCGGCGACGAACCGCCCCGACATCCTCGACCCGGCGCTCCTGCGCCCGGGCCGCTTCGACCGCCAGATCGGCGTCGACGCGCCCGACCTGCGGGGCCGGCAGCGGATCCTCGAGGTGCACTCGATGGGCAAGCCGCTCGCGAAGGGCGTCGACCTCGAGGTGCTCGCGCGGAAGACCCCCGGCTTCACGGGTGCCGACCTCGCGAACGTGCTGAACGAGGCCGCGCTGCTCACCGCGCGCAGCAACGCGCAGCTCATCGACAACCGCGCGCTCGACGAGGCCGTCGACCGCGTGATCGCCGGCCCGCAGCGCCGCACGCGCGTGATGAAGGACAAGGAGAAGCTCATCACCGCGTACCACGAGGGCGGCCACGCGCTCGCGGCGGCGGCGATGAACTACACCGACCCGGTCACCAAGATCACGATCCTCCCGCGCGGCCGCGCCCTCGGCTACACGATGGTGCTCCCCCTCGAGGACAAGTACTCGGTGACCCGCAACGAGCTGCTCGACCAGCTGACGTACGCCATGGGCGGTCGCGTCGCCGAGGAGATCGTCTTCCACGACCCGTCCACCGGCGCCTCGAACGACATCGAGAAGGCCACCGCGACGGCCCGCAAGATGGTCACCGAGTACGGCATGTCGGCGAACGTCGGCGCCGTGAAGCTCGGCCAGTCGCAGGGCGAGGTCTTCCTCGGCCGCGACATGGGCCACCAGCGCGACTACTCGGAGGACATCGCCGAGACCGTCGACCGCGAGGTCCGCACGCTCATCGAGCAGGCCCACGACGAGGCGTGGCAGGTGCTGAACGACAACCGCGACATCCTCGACAAGCTGGCCGCCGAGCTCCTCGAGCAGGAGACCCTCGACCACAACCAGATCGCCGAGATCTTCAAGGACGTCCGCAAGCTCCCGGAGCGCCCCCTGTGGCTCTCGAGCGACCGGCGCCCGGTGTCGGACATCCCGCCGATCACGTTCCCCGAGGACAAGGCGCCCATCGACCAGGGGCTGGTCGACGGCGGCATCGACTCCACCGACGAGTCCGAGCTCGAGGAGCCGACGCCCGCGCGCGCGCCGCGCTCGAAGCCGCGCCCGGCGACCGCGTAGGCGGCCGACGGAGGGTCCGGGCGAGACGCCCACACGACGAGGGAGCGGCATGGCCGAGGTGGATGTCCCGCGCATCGCACGTGCGGTGCGCGAGATCCTGCTCGCGATCGGCGAGGACCCGGACCGGCCGGGGCTCGAGCGCACGCCCGAGCGCGTCGCCGAGGCCTACGCGGACTTCTTCGCCGGCCTCTCGGTCGACCCGCTGAGCCACCTGGCCGAGAGCGTGCCGATCGGCGAGACGGGTGCCGGCGACCCCGCCACGAGCGACGCGGTCGTGCTCCGCGACCTGCACTTCCGGTCGGTCTGCGAGCACCACCTGCTGCCGTTCGTCGGGCGCGCGCACGTCGCGTACCTCCCCGGCGACCGGGTCGTCGGCCTCGGCCGCATCCCGGCGGTCGTCGACACGCTCGCCAGCCGTCCGCAGCTCCAGGAACGGCTCGCGGAGGAGATCGCCGACACGCTCGAGCACGGGCTCGGCGCGCGCGGCGTGCTCGTCGTGCTCGATGCGCAGCACCGGTGCGTGACCACGCGCGGTGCGCGGCAGGACCGCAGCTCGACCATCACGATCGCGAGCCGCGGTGCGCTCGCCGACCCCGTCGCGCGCGCCGAGATCATCGCGCTCATCCAGGCGGGGAGCGCTGACCGGGATGCCTGAGCCGGCGCCGACGCTCGTGATGGGCGTCGTCAACGTCACGCCGGATTCCTTCAGCGACGGCGGCCGGTGGTTCGACGTCGACGCCGCGATCGCGCACGGCCTCGAGCTCGTCGCGCAGGGCGCCGACATCCTCGACGTCGGCGGAGAGTCGACCCGGCCCGGCGCCGCGCGCGTCGAGCCGGCCGAGGAGATCCGACGGGTCGTCCCCGTGATCCGCGAGCTCGCGGGCCGGGGCATCCCGATCAGCGTCGACACCATGCGTGCGGCGACCGCGGAGGCCGCCGTCGAGGCGGGCGCCGTGATCGTCAACGACGTGTCGGCGGGGCTCGCCGATTCCGCGATGGCGCCGATCGCCGCGGCCTCGGGCGCCCGCTACGTCGCGATGCACTGGCGCGGGCACTCCGACCGCATGGACGCGCTCGCGGAGTACCGCGACGTGGCGCGCGAGGTGCGGGACGAGCTGGCCGAGCGGGTCGACGCGCTCGTCCGGGCGGGCGTCGATGCCGACCGGATCATCCTCGACCCGGGCCTCGGATTCGCCAAGCGCGGCGAGCAGAACTGGGAGCTCCTGGCGCGCCTCGACGAGATCGGCTCGCTCGGGTTCCCGGTGCTCGTCGGGGCATCCCGCAAGCGGTTCCTCGGCGCGCTGCTGCCCGACGGCGCGCCCGTCGAGGACCGCGACCTCCCGACCGCCGTGCTCAGCGCCCTGGCCGCCGAGCGAGGGGCGTGGGCGGTGCGCGTCCACGACGTCGGCGCGACCCGTCGCGCGCTCGACGTGGTCGCCGCGTGGCAGGCTGGACGACGTGGCTGAGACGCGCGATCGCATCACCCTGACCGGGCTCCGGGTGCGGGCGCACCACGGCGTCTTCGACTTCGAGCGCCGCGACGGGCAGGAGTTCGTGGTCGATGTGGTCGCCGCGGTCGACCTGCGCGCGGCCTCCGGCGGGGACGACCTCGCGAGCACGGTCCACTACGGTGTGCTGGCCGAGGAGGTCGTCGCGGCGGTCGAGCGCGACCCGGTCGACCTCATCGAGACCGTCGCCGAACGCGTCGCCGCGGTCGTGCTCGCGCACCCGCCGGTCGAGGAGGTCGAGGTGACGGTCCACAAGCCGAATGCGCCGATCGAGGTGCCGTTCCAGGATGTCTCGGTCACGGTCGTGCGAGGGAGGGACGGGCGATGAACCGTGCGGTGATCGCGTTCGGGGCGAACCTGGGCGACCGGGAGGCCACGATCGGGGAGGCGGTCCGCGAGCTCGCCGACACCGAGGGCATCGCCCTCGTGGCCGTCTCGCCCGTCTACGAGACCGCGGCGATCAAGCCGGACGGCGTCGACCACGATGCGCCCGGGTACCTCAACGGCATCGTCATCGTCGAGACCGTGCTCGACCCCGAGCGGCTCCTCGCGCGCCTGCACGAGGTCGAGGCGGCGTTCGGCCGCGAACGCGCCGAGCGCTGGGGCGACCGGACCATCGACCTCGACCTGATCGACGTCGGCGGCCTCGTGATCGCGCCCGAGGCGCCCGGCGGCCTCGAACTCCCGCACCCGCGCGCGCACGAGCGTGCGTTCGTGCTGCAGCCGTGGCTCGACATCGAGCCCGACGCGACGCTGCCGGGACGGGGGCCGATCGGGGCGCTGCGCGCCGCGGCATCCGACACGGTGGTGCGCCGGTGAAGCGCACCCACGCCTCGACCCTCGTCGCCACCGCGGTCATCGGCCTCGTCGTCGGCTACCTCGGCGACCTCGCGGTCGTCGCGGCCGGGCGCCCGGCCCTCGTCCCGCCGCTCTCGCTCGGCATCACGCTCGCCGCGGTCGCCGCGCTCGTCGTCGCGTTCGCGTGGCCGATCCGCCGAGCCGTGAAGGGCACCGCGAAACGGCGCGTCGACCCGTTCCAGGCCATGCGCGTCGCGGCGCTCGCGAAGGCCTCGAGCCTGGCCGGCGCGCTCATGCTCGGCATCGCGCTCGGGATGACCGCGTTCCTGCTCACGCGCAACGTGATCCCGAACCTCGACTCCGTCTGGATGGCGCTCGCGACCGCGGCCGGCGCCGGGCTCCTGCTCGCCGGCGGGCTGCTGGCGGAGTGGTTCTGCACGCTGCCGCCCGACGACCCGGACGCCGAGCACGAGGAGCACGCGCGCGCCTGAGCGCGCACGCGAGTCCCGACCCGGCGCGGGCCGCCCGGGCCTGCGTACGATGGCGGAGTGGACCACGAAGCCGAGCCCCCGACGAGCGCACCGACCCTGATCGAACCGCACGAGGTGACGGCGCCCGGCGCGACGGTGCACGGTGCGCACGTCGATGCGGAGTGGCGGCGCGTGTCGCCGAAGTACGTGGTCGTCGAGGTCGTCGGCTCGCTGATCGGCGCGGCGGTCATGGTCGGCGCGCTGCTGGTCGCGAATGCGCTGCTCGGGCTCTGGTGGGCGCCGTGGGCCGCACTCGCGATCGGCGTCATCGCGCTCGTCGGCATCGCGTTCGAGCCGCGCCGGGTGCGGGCCATCCGGTACCGGCTCCGCGAGGACGACCTGCTGTTCCGCCGCGGCATCATGTTCCAGCGCCAGGTCGCGGTGCCCTACGGGCGCATGCAGCTCGTCGACATCACGCGCGGCCCGGTCGCGCGCGCACTCGGCCTCGCCGACCTCAAGTTCGTGACCGCCGCGGCGGCGACCGCGGTGACCGTGCCCGGGATCCCGCTCGAGGAGGCCGAGCGCCTGCGCGACGAGCTCGTCGCGCTCGCCGAGACCCGACGGGCCGGGCTGTGACGCAGTCCGCCGCGGTGCGGACGGGCCTCGCCGACGGCGAGTGGCACCGGCTCCACCCGGCGAGTCCGCTCCTGCGGGGCGGGCTGGCGTTCATCGCGGTCCTCGGCATCATCGTCGCGAACCTGCGCGAGCGGGTCACCGAGTTCCTGATCCCGGTCCTCGCGCCCGACGTGGGCGACGAGTTCGGCGATTCCGGCGACGGGTGGCGCAACGAGTGGGCCGAGGACCCGATCGGCGCGATCCTGTCGCACGGATGGCTCGGGTGGGCGCTGCTCGCGCTCGTGGTCGGGCTGCTGCTCGCGATCGCCGGGTTCTGGCTGAGCTGGCGCCTGCACTCGTTCCGCGTCGGCGACGAGGCGGTCGAGGTGCGCAGCGGCATCCTCTTCCGGTCCCACCGGTCGGCCCGCCTCGACCGGATCCAGGGGATCAACGTGAGCCGGCCGGTGTTCGCGCGGATCTTCGGCGCGGCGAAGCTCGACGTCTCGGTCGCCGGGCAATCCGGCAACGTCCAGCTCGCGTACCTCGGGTCCGCGGCCGCCGACGAGCTCCGCGCCGACATCCTGCGCCTGTCGTCGGGTGTGCGGGCGGCCCGGGCGGCGGCCCGGTCGGAATCGGTCGCGGATGCCCCGGCGGGGTCGTCGCCCGAGGTCGGGGCCTGGCCCGGGGCAGGGCCTGCCGGGGCGGGGGCCGGTCCGGCCGGCGCCGTCCCCGCCGGTGTCGCCGGGCCGCACGCCGTCCCGGACTCCGGGCTCCGCGGCCGCGCCGCCGACCTGGTGAACCGGCGCGTCGACGAGTTCCTCGCTCCCGAGCTCGACCCCGACCTGGCTCCGCCGGAGTCCGTCGTGCACATCCCGCTCGGGCGGGTGGTCGGCTCGACCCTCCTCGGCGGCTGGACGATCTGGCTCGTCGGCATGACCGCGCTCCTCGTCGTCGGCACGCTGAGCGGCTGGTTCTGGGTCTGGTTCTCGATCGTCCCGGGCATCATCGGCCTCGCGAGCTACGCGTGGTCGCAGGTGACGAAGTCGCTGCGGTACTCGATCGCGGGCACGCCCGACGGAGTCCGCATCGGCCACGGCCTGCTCTCGACCGCGAACCGCACGATCCCGCCGGGTCGCGTGCATGCGATCGAGGCCACGCAGTGGGTGCTCTGGCGGCCGTTCGGCTGGTGGAGCGTGCGCGTGAACCTCGCCGGGCAGTCGATCAGCGGCAACGCCGAGGCGCAGACCCGGACCATCGTGCTCCCGGTCGGCACCGCCGCCGACGTCTCGCGCGTGCTCGGGCTGCTCGTGCCCGCGGACGCGACCGACCTCGTCGACGCGATCCCCCCGGGGCTCACGGGCAGCGGGACCGACGGCGGGTTCCGACCGGCGCCGCGGCGCGCGGCCTGGCTGCATCCGTTCCAGTGGCGCCGGATCGGCTGGACCGAGCGCGACGGCGTCGCGCTGGTGCGCCGCGGGATGCTCGTGCGCAGCCTCGTGCTGGTCCCGCTCGCGCGCATGCAGTCGGCCTCGGTCCAGTCCGGCCCCGTCGGGCGGATGCTCCGGCTCGCGTCGCTGCGGCTGCACACGGTCGTCGGCCCGATCACCGCGACGCTCCCGGCCGTCGACCGCGCGGAGGCGATCTCGGCGTTCGAGCACGTCGCCCACGAGGCCGTCGTGCGCGCGGCGAGTGACACGTCGCACGAGTGGGGCGTCGCGGCCGCGCGTCGCGCGCCCGTCGCGCCGGCGACGAGTGCGCCGGTGCAGGATGCCTCGGGGCAGGCTGCCCAGGTGACGAGCGCGCCGGCGCAGGATGCTTCGACGGCGCCCGGGTCCGCGGACCCCGCGCCGACCGCCGACGGGGCGTCGGGTGCCTGAGCCGCGCGCCGGGCGCCTCGGCGTCGGCGTCATCGGCGCCGGGCGTGTCGGCGCGGTGCTCGCGGCCGCGCTGGGCGGCGCGGGCCACGCCGTCACCGGCGTGACCGCGGTCTCCGAGGCGAGCCGGGACCGGGCCGACGCGATGCTGCCGGGCGTGCCGGTGCTCACCGTGCCCGAGCTCGTCGAGCGCAGCGAGCTCGTGCTCATCGCCGTCCCGGCGGACGAGCTCGAGGGTCTCGTCTCCGGCCTCGCGGCCGCGGGGGCGTGGCAGCCCGGTCAGCTCGTGCTGCACACCGCGGCGCGCTTCGGCACGGGCGTGCTCGATCCGGCGCGGCGCGCGGGCGCGATCCCGCTCGCGGTGCATCCGGTCATGAGCTTCACCGGCACCTCGATCGACGTGGCGCGCCTCGCGGGCACGTGGTTCGGCGTCACCGCGCCGGCTCCCGTCCTGCCGATCGCGCTCGCGCTCGTGGTCGAGATGGGCGGCGAGCCGTTCGTCGTCGACGAGGCCGACCGTGCCGCCTACGCCGAGGCGATCGACACCGCGGTCTCCTTCTCGACCGCGATCGTCGACCAGGCCAGCGGCATCCTCGGCGGCATCGGGGTCGTGAGGCCCGGCGCGGTGCTCGCGCCGCTCGTCCGCAGCGCCGTCGAGAACGCGCTGGCCCGGCACGACGGCGGCCCCCGACCCGAGGGCGCGGGTAGGATCGACGAGGCCGGAACCGATCGGCCTGGAGGTGCCGAGTGAGAGGGACCATGGCGCGAATCCGCATCGTTCCGACCGTCGTCGAGCTGCGCGCGCTGCTGGCCGACCGACGCCGTGCGGGGTCGACCGTCGCGCTCGTGCCCACCATGGGCGCCCTCCACGAGGGCCACCTCGAGCTCGTGCGCCGGGCGCGCGAGCTCGCCGACGTCGTCGTGGTCTCGATCTTCGTCAACCCGCTCCAGTTCGGGCCGAACGAGGACTTCGACCGGTACCCGCGTGCGCTCGACGCCGACGTGGCCGCGCTCGAGACGGTCGGCGCCGACCTCGTCTTCGCGCCGTCGGTCGCCGAGATGTACCCCGACGGCCCGTCGCAGACGCGCGTCGCGGCCGGGCCGATCGCGGCCCTCTACGAAGGCGCGTCCCGCCCCGGGCACTTCGACGGCATGCTGACCGTCGTCTCGAAGCTGTTCCACATCGTGCAGCCGGACATCGCGTGCTTCGGCCAGAAGGACGCCCAGCAGGTGTACCTGGTGCAGCGGATGGTCCGCGACCTCGACCTGCCGCTCGGCATCGAAGTCGTGCCGACCGTGCGCGAGGTCGACGGGCTCGCGATGTCGAGCCGCAACCGGTACCTCTCGGACGAGGAGCGCGTCGCCGCCCTCGCGCTGTCGGAGTCCCTGCGCGCGGCCGACCGGGCGTCCGCCGACGGCCTCGCCGAGGTGCTCGCCGAGGCGGATGCCGCGTTCGGCGCGCACGACGTGCAGCCCGACTACCTCGTGGTCGTCGACCCGGCGACCTTCCTCCCGGTCGGCGACGACGCGACGGGCGAGGCGGTCGTGCTCGTCGCGGCCCGCGTCGGCGCGACGCGCCTCATCGACAACGCGCGGATCACGCTCGGCTGAGCGGGGGGTCTCGAGACGCGTCCTCGCTGCGCTCGGGCGCTCCTCGACCACCGGGAGCGGTGCGTCGGATGCTCCTCGACCGACCACCGGGAGCGGTGCGTCGGATGCGCCTCGACCACCGGGAGGGGCGCGGCTCGGATGCTCCTCGCCCGCCGGGAGGGGCGCTCAGGCGCCCCCGGTAGGCTTGGGGTGCCCGTTTCCGCGCCGCATGAGAGAGAACCATGGCCGACACGCAGACCGAAGCCCACGAGCCCACCGCGGAGGAGATCTCCGAGCAGAAGGCCGTGCGGCTCCAGAAGCGCGACCGCCTGAACGAGGGCGCCGACCCGGGCCTCGGCGCCTACCCGGTCAGCCTGCCGATCACGGCGACCATCCCCGAGGTGCGCGACCGCTTCATCGGCCTCGGCGTCGACGAGCAGAGCGGTGAGACGGTCGGGCTCGCGGGCCGCGTGGTCCACCTGCGCAACACCGGCAAGCTGTGCTTCGCGGCGCTGCAGTCCGGCGACGGCAGCCGCGTCCAGGCGATGGTCTCCCTCGCCGAGGTCGGCGAGGAGTCGCTCGCGGCGTGGAAGGACCTGGTCGACCTCGGCGACCACCTGTTCGTGTCGGGCGAGGTCATCACGAGCCGACGCGGCGAGCTGTCGATCATGGTGCGCGACTGGCGCATCGCGGCGAAGGCGATCCTGCCGCTGCCGAACCTGCACAACGAGCTCGGCGAGGAGACGCGGGTCCGCTCGCGGTACCTCGACCTCATCGCGCGCGAGCAGGCGCGGAAGAACGTCGTCGACCGCGCCAAGGTCAACCAGAGCCTGCGCCAGACCTTCGCGGGCCGCGGCTACATCGAGGTCGAGACCCCGATGCTGCAGGTCATGCACGGCGGGGCATCCGCTCGGCCCTTCGTCACCCGCTCGAACGCGTTCGACACCGAGCTCTACCTGCGCATCGCGCCCGAGCTGTACCTGAAGCGCGCCGTCGTCGGCGGCATCGAGCGCGTGTTCGAGATCAACCGCAACTTCCGCAACGAGGGCGCCGACTCGACGCACTCGCCCGAGTTCGCGATGCTCGAGGCGTACCAGGCGTACAGCGACTACGACGGCATGGCCGAGCTCACGCAGACCCTGGTGCAGGATGCCGCGCTCGCGGTCGCGGGCAGCCACGTCGTCACCTGGGCCGACGGCACCGAGTACGACCTCGGCGGCCAGTGGGACCGCATCTCGATGTACGGCTCGCTGTCGGAGGCCGTCGGCGAGGAGATCACCGCCGAGACGCCGGTGGCGCGCCTGAAGGAGCTCGCCGACGCCGAGGGCATCGAGATCGACCACCCGCTGCCCGGCAAGTACGTCGAGGAGCTCTGGGAGCACCACGTGAAGGGCGGCCTCGAGCGTCCGACCTTCGTCATGGACTTCCCGCTCGACACGTCGCCGCTCGTGCGCTGGCACCGGAGCATCCCGGGCGTCGTCGAGAAGTGGGACCTGTACATCCGCGGCTTCGAGCTCGCGACCGGGTACTCGGAGCTCGTCGACCCCGTCGTCCAGCGCGACCGCTTCGTCGAGCAGGCGAAGCTCGCCGCGGGCGGCGACCCCGAGGCGATGCGCCTCGACGAGGAGTTCCTGCGCGCGCTCGAGTTCGGCATGCCGCCGTCGGGCGGCATGGGCATGGGCATCGACCGCCTGCTCATGGCGATCACGGGGCTCGGCATCCGCGAGACCATCCTGTTCCCGCTGGTGAAGTGAGGGGTGCCGCGATGAACGACTACCTGCCGAAGGACGAACTCGAGCCGCGCGACCCGAAGAAGCCGACGACGACCCGGATCGCGATCTGGATCATCGTGGGCGCCATCGGCCTCTACCTGGTCGGGTCGGGCGTCTGGGGGCTCATCACCGCCGGGTGACCCTCGTCGGGCCGGGCTTCCAGCGGCGGCTCGGACATCCCCGGGTATCCTTGGGAGCACTATGGACGACTTCTGGGCGAACGCCATCTGGTCGCTGGCGCCGACCGTGCTCATCGGGCTGATCTTCTGGTTCGTGATGCGCGCCGTCGTGCACGCCGACCGGAACGAGCGCAACGCGTACGCCAAGATCGAGGCCGAGGAACGCGCGAAGCGCTCCGCTCGGGAGCACCCTGCCCGCTAGCATCCCGTCATGGGGCTGACGGGGGAGCAGTGGGCCGCGATCTTCTCGGTCGCGATCCTGCTGCTGGACATCACGATCCGCGTGGTCGCGATCATCGTGGTCCCGCGCAACCGGCGTCCGACCGCGGGCATGGCCTGGCTGCTGGCGATCTTCTTCCTCCCCTTCATCGGCGCGCTGGTGTTCCTGCTCATCGGGAACCCGAAGCTCCCCAAGGCCCGGCGCGCCAAGCAGGCGGAGGTCAACCGCGCCATCCGCGAGGCGACGCACCGCGTCGAGCGCGTGAGCGACACGAGTTCGTGGCCGTCGTGGTTCGAGGGCGTCGTGCGGATGAACCGGAACATCGGCGCCCTGCCCCTCATCGGGTCGAACAGCGCCTCGCTCATCGGCGACTACGCGGGCTCGCTGCGGGCGATGACCGACGCCATCCGGGTTGCCCGGCACTACGTCCACGTCGAGTTCTACATCTTCGCCCTCGACCCGACGACGGCTCCGCTCTTCGACGCGCTCGCCGACGCGGTCGCGCGCGGCGTGCGCGTGCGGGTGCTGCTCGACCACGTGGCATCCGCTCGCACGAGCACCTACCGGAAGACGCTCCGGCGTCTGACGGCGATGGGCGCCGAATGGCACCTCATGCTCCCGGTGCAGCCCTTCAGGGGGCGGTACCAGCGCCCGGACCTGCGCAACCACCGGAAGATCCTCGTGGTCGACGGCGACGTCGCCTTCATGGGCTCCCAGAACGTCATCGACCGCAGCTACAACAAGCGCAGCAACCTCCGCCGGGGCCTGAAGTGGAAGGAGCTCGTCGCGCGGCTCGAGGGTCCGATCGTGTCCGGGCTCGACTCGATCTTCGCGAGCGACTGGTACCTCGAGTCGGGCGAGCGGATCGAGCTCTGGGAGGCGGCGTTCGACCAGCCGGCCGCCGAGCAGGACCTCGACTGCCAGGTCGTCCCGTCCGGTCCGGGGTTCAGCACTGAGAACAACCTGAAGCTCTTCCTCGCGCTGCTCTATGCGGCGAAGCAGCAGATCATCATCACGAGCCCCTACTTCGTGCCCGACGAGTCGATGCTCTACGCGATCAGCGGCGCCACCCAGCGCGGCGTGCACGTCGAGCTCTTCGTGTCGGAGGTGGGCGACCAGGCGCTCGTCTACCACGCGCAGCGCTCGTACTACGAGGCGCTGCTGCGCGCCGGCGTGCGGATCTACATGTACAAGGCGCCGTACATCCTGCACTCGAAGCACTTCTCGATCGACGAGGACGTCGCGGTGATCGGGTCGAGCAACATGGACATCCGCTCGTTCGAGCTGAACATGGAGGTCTCGCTCCTCGTGCGCGGCGCCTCGTTCGTGCGCGAGATGCGCGCGGTCGAGGAGCAGTACCGTGCCGAGAGCCGCGAGCTCACGCTCGAGGAGTGGCAGCAGCAGCCGCTGCGCTCGACCGTGCTCGACAACCTCGCGCGGCTGACGAGCGCGCTCCAGTAGCCGGCGCGCGGGGTCCAGGTCCGGTCGGGTTCCGGTCAGGGGCGGGGCTTCAGGCGGATCGTCGGGAGCTCGGGCGCCGGAAGCGGCGCGCCGTCGTACCCCGCGACCGTGCCGAACCGTCCGACCGGGTCGTCCGCGGCGATCACGTCGGCCTGCCATTCCCGCCGGAAGGCCTCGACCTCGTCGTGGCTGCGGCCGATGAAGTTCCACCACATGACGAGTTCCTCGCCGAACGGCACGCCCCCGAGCAGGACGATCCGCGCCGGGGCGTCCGCCGTCCGGAGCCGCACGCCGTCGTGCCCGGGCGGCAGGTAGCCGAGCTCGCCGCGAGCGAGCTCGGCGGTGTGGCCGGTCTCCGACAGCGGGTCGGCGTCGGCCGCCGCATCGTCGGGCTCGTCCGCGAGCGCGCGGAACGCGACCGTCACCGGGCCGCGATCGACCAGCAGCCCGTGCTCGAACGACTCGTCGAGCTCGATCCAGGCCTCGGCGCCGGCGGGCAGCTCGACTTGCGCGCCGACGAGGGGCGAGAACAGCGACACGGATGCCCCGGCGTCGATGCCCGGCAACGCACCCGCGAACACGCGCACGGTCGCGTCGTCCACCTGCCTCGGCTCGGTGGTGGCGTGCTCGAAGCTCGGCGCGGCATCGCGCGTCACGTCCGGCAGGGCGATCCAGAGTTGCACACCCGCCAGCGTGGTCGTCGCGGGCGTCGACACCTCGGAGTGCGAGATGCCGCGGCCGGCCGTCATCAGGTTCACCTCGCCGGGGCGCACGAGCTCGACGCTCCCGACCGAGTCGCGGTGCTCGACCTCGCCCTCGAACAGCCAGCTGACCGTCTGCAACCCGGTGTGCGGATGCGGCGGCACGACCATGCCGCCCGTGACGGACACGTCGTCGGGTCCGTAGTGGTCGGCGAAGCACCACGCGCCGATCGTCGTGCGCCCGCGCTGCGGGAGCGTCCGCCGCACCTGCATCGCGCGCGGCCCGCCGAGCGGCACGTCGCGCGGCGCGAGCACCTCGAGCACGGGCCCGGCGGGCGCATCGGGCGGGCATCGCAGCTCGACGGGATCATGCTCGAGGTTGCTCATGGCCCGAATCCTAGAGCCGTCGAGCGCGGGCGCTAGCATGTGCCCATGGCTACGACTCTCCCGCTGCGCCGGGCTGCGCTGGCCGCAGCGGCGCTCGCTTCCGTATTCCTGCTCGCCGCCTGTGCGCCCAGCACGAGCGCGAAGACCGACTACCCGGGCGAGCCCAGGGTCGAGCACCCGGTCGAACAGGACGAGGAGGGCACCGGCGACACCGAGGCCGAGGAGGAGGAGGAGTCGCCCGAAGGCGGCGAGGGCTCGCCGACGGCGGTCTGGCTGCAGCAGGGCGGCGTGCTCGCGGTCACCGTCTGGGGAAGCTCGACCTGCCCGCCCGTGGGGACGAACATCGAGGTCGTCGACCCGGCAGGCGAGGGCAACACCGTGGCGATCACGCTGAAGGACTACGGCAACGCGGTCTGCACGATGGACCTCGTGCCGCACACCACCGAGTTCTGGGCGCCGATGGACGTCACGACCACCGAACCGCTCACCGTGCGCGTCGCGGGCAGCGAGGTCGAGGTCCCGGTCAAGTAGCCCCGCGGGGCATCCGCTTCGAGGCCGTCGCGCGCATCGCGTGGCGGCCTCGCCGCGTATCCGGCGGGCGCTCAGCGGCGCCGGACGAGCAGGTCGCCGACCTCGCATCCGAGCGCGTCGCAGATCGCCTGGAGGGTCGAGAAGCGGATGGCCCGCGCGCGGTCGTTCTTCAGCACGCTGAGGTTCACGACGCTCACGCCGACGAGTTCGCTCAGCCGCGTGAGGGTCATGGCGCGTTCGGCGAGGAGTTCGTCGAGTCGGCAGTGGATCTCGTGCGCCTCGCCCGGGTCGGCCGCGGGAGCGACCATCAGACGAGGCCCTCGGTGTCGCGCTGGAGGCGTTCGCCGACCTGGAAGGCGCCGCCGACGACGCCGAGCGCGAGGATCGCGAAGAGCGGCGACCAGTCGACGGAGAAGAGCACGCCCTCGTAGGTGTACTCGCTCACCGCCGACAGGGCCCCGTTCACGCCCATGGTCCGGAAGAGGGATCCCAGGAGCCACCCCGTGGCGAGCACGCCGGCGCCCGCGGCGACGATGCGGGAGTTGGCTCGCACGAAGGCGCGCCCGCGCGCGAGATTCAGGGCGAGCAGGCCGAGGAGCACGATCGCGGCGATGGTCGCGAGGCCGACGACGATCGGCTCGGCGACCAGGGCGAACTGCGTCGCGACCGCCGGGTGCGGCACCGTGACGATCGCCTGGTCGACGTCGACGGTGACGGGGGCTCCGCCGGGACCGATCGGCAGGGGAGCCGTCTCGCCGAGGAACGGCACGAGGACCGGGACATCCGTGCCGGGCAGGACCTCGGCGAGCCGGTCGGTCGCCCGCCAGAGGGTCGCGACGACGGCGACGACGCCGATCCCGGCGGTGAGGTACATGGCGACGCGGTCGCTCCGGCTGAGCTGCGTGCTGGTGAGGGACATCCCGAGGCGCTCCATATCGATGATCGATAACAACGAATATCGATAATCTACGACCGCTCCGCCGGTCGCGCAAGCGCGGAATCCGAGGCTCCGGACGTCGCCTGCGGTGCGCCTACGGCGAACACCCACCCGCGCGCCAGCCGCGACGCTTACGCTCGCAGTATCGAGTCGCCCGTACCCGGCGCCCTGAGGAGTGAGCATGTTCGAGAGATTCACCGACCGAGCCCGTCGTGTCGTCGTCCTGGCCCAAGAAGAGGCCAAGATGCTGAACCACAACTACATCGGCACCGAGCACATCCTGCTCGGCCTCATCCATGAGGGTGAGGGCGTCGCGGCGAAGGCGCTCGAGTCGCTGGGGATCTCCCTCGACGCCGTCCGCGAGCAGGTCCAGGACATCATCGGCCAGGGCCAGCAGCCGCCCACCGGCCACATCCCCTTCACGCCGCGTGCGAAGAAGGTGCTCGAGCTGAGCCTGCGCGAGGCGCTCCAGCTCGGCCACAACTACATCGGCACCGAGCACATCCTGCTCGGCCTCATCCGCGAGGGCGAGGGCGTCGCCGCCCAGGTGCTCGTGAAGCTCGGCGCGGACCTCAACCGCGTGCGCCAGCAGGTCATCCAGCTGCTCTCCGGGTACCAGGGCAAGGAGCAGGTGCAGGTCGGCGCCAACGAGCAGCAGCAGCCCGCGGGCGGCTCGCAGATCCTCGACCAGTTCGGCCGCAACCTCACGCAGGCCGCGCGCGAGTCCAAGCTCGACCCGGTGATCGGGCGCGAGAAGGAGATCGAGCGCGTCATGCAGATCCTGTCGCGCCGCTCGAAGAACAACCCCGTCCTCATCGGCGAGCCCGGCGTCGGCAAGACCGCCGTCGTCGAGGGCCTCGCGCAGGCCATCGTCAAGGGCGAGGTGCCCGAGACGCTCAAGGACAAGCAGCTCTACTCGCTCGACCTCGGCTCGCTCATCGCCGGGTCGCGCTACCGCGGCGACTTCGAGGAGCGCCTGAAGAAGGTCACCAAGGAGATCCGCACGCGCGGCGACATCATCGTCTTCATCGACGAGATCCACACGCTGGTCGGTGCGGGCGCCGCCGAGGGCGCGATCGACGCCGCGTCGATCCTGAAGCCGCTGCTCGCCCGCGGCGAGCTGCAGACCATCGGTGCGACCACGCTCGACGAGTACCGCAAGCACTTCGAGAAGGATGCCGCGCTCGAGCGCCGCTTCCAGCCGATCCAGGTCGCCGAGCCGAGCCTGCCCCACGCGATCAACATCCTGAAGGGCCTGCGCGACCGCTACGAGGCGCACCACAAGGTGTCGATCACGGACGGCGCGATCGTCGCCGCCGCGAACCTCGCCGACCGCTACATCAGCGACCGGTTCCTGCCCGACAAGGCGATCGACCTGATCGACGAGGCCGGCGCCCGCCTGCGCCTGTCGATCCTGTCGTCGCCGCCCGAGCTGCGCGAGTTCGACGAGAAGATCGCCGTGGTCCGCGCCGCGAAGGAGACCGCGATCGAGGAGCAGGACTTCGAGAAGGCCGCGTCGCTGCGAGACGAGGAGAAGAACCTGCTCGGCGAGCGGCTCCGCCTCGAGAAGCAGTGGAAGTCGGGCGACGTCACGACGACCGCGGTCGTCGACGAGGGCCTGATCGCCGAGGTGCTCGCCCAGGCGACCGGCATCCCGGTGTTCAAGCTCACCGAGGAGGAGTCCTCGCGCCTCGTCTTCATGGAGAAGGCGCTGCACGAGCGCGTCATCGGCCAGGAGGAGGCGATCTCCGCCCTGTCGAAGACGATCCGCCGCACGCGCGCCGGACTCAAGGACCCGAAGCGGCCCTCGGGGTCGTTCATCTTCGCCGGCCCCACGGGCGTCGGCAAGACCGAGCTCGCGAAGGCGCTCGCGGAGTTCCTCTTCGACGACGAGGCCGCGATGATCTCGCTCGACATGTCGGAGTACGGCGAGAAGCACACCGTCTCCCGCCTGTTCGGCGCCCCTCCCGGGTTCGTCGGCTTCGAGGAGGGCGGCCAGCTCACCGAGAAGGTCCGCCGGAAGCCGTTCAGCGTCGTGCTCTTCGACGAGATCGAGAAGGCCCACCCCGACATCTTCAACTCGCTCCTCCAGATCCTGGAGGAGGGCCGCCTCACCGACGGCCAGGGTCGCGTCGTGGACTTCAAGAACACCGTCATCATCATGACGACGAACCTCGGCACGAAGGACATCTCGGGCGGCCCCGTCGGCTTCCAGATCGAGGGCGACCCCCGCACCGGGTACGACCTCATGCGCGCGAAGGTGAACGAGGAGCTGAAGAAGCACTTCAAGCCCGAGTTCCTGAACCGCGTCGACGAGATCATCGTGTTCCCGCAGCTGTCGAAGGGCGAGCTGCTGCAGATCGTCGACCTCTTCATCAAGCGCCTCGGCGACCGCATGCTCGACCGCGACATGACGATCGAGCTGACCCAGTCCGCCAAGGAGCGGCTCATCGAGCTCGGGTTCGACCCCGCGCTCGGCGCCCGCCCGCTGCGCCGTGCGGTGCAGCACGAGGTCGAGGACCGCCTGAGCGAGAAGATCCTGCACGGCGAGCTCAACTCGGGCGACCACGTGAAGGTCGACTTCCTGGGCGGCGAGTTCCAGTTCACGACCACGCAGCGTGCGCTGCCGGTCGGCGTCGGCGTGAACGCCGGTGCCGCGCTCGGCACCGGGCAGGCGACGCCGGACCTCGCGGCCGGCACCGGCTCGTAGGCCGCGTTCGTTCCACGCTCGACGGAGGGCGGATGCCTCGGCATCCGCCCTCCGTCATGTGCGCGGGACGGGGGTCGCCTGAGGCTTAGGCTGTCCCGGTGACCGACTACTCCGTGCGCCGTGCGCGCACCAGCGATGTGCCGAAGATCCTCGCGCTCGTGGAGCCGCTCGTCACCCGACGCATCCTGCTCGGCAAGGAACGCGTCGACCTGTACGGCGCGATCCAGGAGTTCCGCGTCGCCGAGACCAGCGACGGCGAGGTCATCGGCTGCGGTGCGCTCCACGTGATGTGGGAGGACCTCGGCGAGCTCCGCACGCTCGCCGCGGCGGACGAGTGGCTCGGTCGCGGCGTCGGCCACGCGCTGGTCGACGCGCTCGAGCGGGACGCCCGCGAGCTCGGCCTCAGCCGCCTGTTCTGCCTCACGTTCGAGGTCGACTTCTTCGGTCGCCACGGCTTCCACGACATGGGGGCGGAGTCGGTGGATCCCGAGGTCTACGCCGAGCTCGTGCGCTCGCACGACGAGGGCGTGGCCGAGTTCCTCGACCTCGCGCGCGTGAAGCAGAACACGCTCGGCAACACCCGGATGCTGAAGGTCCTCTGACCGCTCGCGCGCGCGGGTCGCGCGCCGGTCGTGCGCGCCGAGCGGGCGCGGACCGGCACGCCGAGCGGATGCCCCGGCGCGGGGCATCCTCGGTCGTAGCCTGTGCACATGTCGAGTGAGCGCACACCGTCCGGGCGGCCGTCGCCCGCGGTGTACCGACGTCGGCGGCTGGTCGTGCTCCTCGGGCTCGTCGCGGTGATCGTCGCCGTCGTGCTCATCATCGTGCGGCCGGGTTCGAGCCAGGGCGACGAGTCGGACGCGACGCCCCCGACCGGGAGTGCCGGTGCGACGGATCCGGCGACCCCGGCAGCGGATGCCCCGGCCACGGTGCTGCCGACGACCGAACCGACGACCCCGCCCGAGGGGATGCACTGCAAGACCTCGCAGGTCGAGGTCGTCGCGATCACCGACCGGACCGAGTATCAGGCCGGCGAGCAGCCGAACCTCATGGTCTCCGTCACCAACACCGGGACGGCGCCGTGCGTGATCAACGCGGGGACGAAGGCCCAGGTCTTCACCGTCACGAGCGGTGCGGAGAAGTACTGGGTCTCGACCGACTGCCAGACCGATCCGATCGACGCCGAGGTCACGCTGGCGCCCGGCGTGCCGGTGAGCTCGGCCGTGGCGATCGTCTGGGACCGCACGCGGTCCTCGCCCGACACGTGCGGCGTCGCGCGCGAGGCGGTTCCCGCCGGCGGCGCGTCGTACCACCTCACGGTGTCGGTCGACGGGATCGAGTCGGTCGAGACGAAGCAGTTCCTGCTGTACTGATCGCCTGCAGGCGCCCGGATACGCTGGGGGGATGGCAGGCAAGGCGCGGAAGACGTCGAAGACTCCCCTCGAGTTCCGATCGCAGGCGCTCGCCGAGGCGCTCGAGCGGCAGGACATGGCGGCGGTCGCGCTCGCGCTGCGGAACGGGAACACGGTCGTCCCGCTCGTGAAGCCGGGTCCGCGCGACAAGCCCATCGACGGGGGCGAGGTGTGGACCTATCGCGATCCGTCGACCGGGGACGTCGCGCTCCTGCTGTTCAGCGACGCGGCGAACAAGCCCGACAACCTCCCGCCCGCGGTCGGCCTGCACAGCCCGGCGTGGTTGCGGACCTTCCTCAAGCGGCACGAGGGCACGATCACGACGGTGTTCCTCGACATCGCCGGCCCGCATCCGATGCAGGCATCGCCCGAGGAACTGCGGCGGGTGCTCGACGCGTAGGGCGTCGGCGGTCGGCGGTCGGCGGTCGCGGGTCAACGGCGAAGGCGTCGATGATGCGCGGTGGCGGTCGCAGTCGCAGTCGCAGTCGCGGCAGCCGCGGTCAGAATGCCGCGTCGAGTTCGCGCTCGCGCTCGCTCGTCGAGGCGCGCATCGCCTGCTCGACCGCGGTCCGCACGCTCCCCGACTCGACGTCGACGATGGTCGCGTAGCCCAGCCGGCGCGCCTCGGCGCCGCGTTGCCGCGCGGCGGTGACGGGCCTGACCTCGCCGGCGAGGCTGATCTCGCCGTAGGCGGCGAGGTCGTGCGGCACCGCGCGGTCGCGCATCGCGGAGGCGATCGCGACGGCGATCGCGAGGTCGGCCGCGGGTTCGACGAGCCGCACGCCGCCGACGGTCGACACGTAGACGTCGACCTCGCCGAGCTTGCGCAGCCCGGCGCGGCGCTCGAGCACGGCGAGGATCATCGCGACGCGCGCCGGGTCCACGCCGTTCACGACGCGCCGGGGCTGCGGCGCCTTCGTCTCGACGACGAGTGCCTGCACCTCGACCGGCAGCGCCCTCCGGCCCTCGAGCGCGACGGTCACGCACGTCCCGCTGACCGATGCACGCGAGCGGCTGAGGAAGAGGCCCGACGGGTCGGGGACCTCGGCGATGCCGTCGCCGGTCATCTCGAAGCATCCGACCTCGTCGGTCGGGCCGAATCGGTTCTTGAGCGCCCGCACGAACCGGAGCGCGGTCTGCCGGTCGCCCTCGAACTGGCACACGACGTCGACGAGGTGCTCGAGCAGCCGGGGACCCGCGATCGAGCCGTCCTTCGTGACGTGGCCGACGAGCAGGACCGGCAATTGGCGTTCCTTCGCGACGCGGATGAGGGTGGACGCCACCTCCCGGACCTGGCTCGGCTGGCCGGGCAGGCCGTCGGAGAGCGAACTCGCGACCGTCTGCACCGAGTCGACGATGAGCAGCTGCGGCTCGACCTCGTCGACGTGCCCGAGCACCGTCGCGAGGTCGGACTCGCTCGCGAGGTAGAGCTCGGGGCTGAGCGCGCCCGTGCGGCCCGCGCGCAGGCGGACCTGGGCGGCCGATTCCTCGGCGCTGACGTACAGCACGCGTCGGCCGGATTGCGCGACGCGCGCGGCGACCTCGAGCAGGAGCGTCGACTTGCCGACGCCCGGTTCGCCGGACAGCAGGATCGCCGCACCGGCGACGATGCCGCCGCCGAGCACGCGGTCGAACTCGCCGATGCCGCTCGGCCGGTGCGCGGTGTCGTCCGCGTCGACCTCGGCGATGGGCCGGGCCCGTCGGTCCCCGAGGGGGACGATCGCCGTCGGCACGCGCGTCGCGGCCGCGACGGCGCCCGTCTCGGCCATCGTGCCCCACTGCTGGCACTCGCCGCAGCGCCCCACCCACTTGATCGTGTTCCAGCCGCACTCGGAGCATCGGAAGGTGGAGGTCGGGCGCGCCATGCGGTGACGCTATCGCGGCCCGCCGACATCGACGGGGCGGCGCTGCGGCGGGGCATCCGCTCGATCGGCCGATTTGGCCGACCGTCGCCCACCGTCTACACTCGATCCCGGTGACGTGTCCGAGCGGCCGAAGGTGCAACTCTCGAAAAGTTGTGTAGGGTAACCCCCTACCGTGGGTTCAAATCCCACCGTCACCGCCACCGAAACCCCCGCGGGTCCCGTGAAACACGGGATCGCGGGGGTTTCGTCTTGCCGGGGAACGGTGCCGCAACAACTGCGACAGCATCCTCGGTTTGCCAACGGTTATCACCGTACATGTTGGTAAGATGACCGCATGTCCACGCATGCGGCACCCGATTCGATCCCGATCGATGCCGTCTTGCACGAGACGTTCGAGTGGACGCCGCGCGCGCCCGAGATGTTCTCGCGCGCCGAGGTGCAGCGCCAGACAGGCCCCTACGACGCGACGATCACCGCGCCGATCGCCGGGTGGCATCCCCTCCTGTCCGGTGTCGACTCGGCCGACGTCGAGGATGCCACCCGCCAACTGGTCGGGTTCGATCGTCACGCGCAACGCACGCTCGGCACGGGGAGCCCGGCCCTCGGTCCGATGACCGCGATCCTGCTGCGCACGGAGTCGGCGTCGAGCTCCCAGATCGAGCAGCTGACGACGTCGCCGAAGCAGCTCGCCCTCGCCGAGATCGACGAGGGCGACAAGGCGAACGCGCTCACCGTCATCGGCAACGTCCGTGCCATGGAAGCGGCGCTGCAGCTGGCGGACGACATCAGCGAGAAGTCCATCCTCGCGATGCACCGTGCCCTGCTCCGTCACCAAGCCGGTCTCGAGCACGAAGCCGGTCGCTTCCGCCAGGAGCAGGTGTGGATCGGTGGCGACAACGCCGGTCCTCGAGGTGCGCGCTTCATCGGTCCCCACCATGACCGCATCCGCGGTGCGATCGTCGACCTCATCGCCTTCATCGGCCGCCAGGATGTCTCGGTGCTCGTGCAGGTCGCGGTCGCCCATGCCCAGTTCGAGACCATCCACCCCTTCGTCGACGGCAACGGCCGCACCGGCAGGGCCTTGGCGCAGTCCATTCTCCGCAACACGGGTCTCGTCGGCTCGACCGCAGTGCCCATCTCAGCGGGGCTCCTCGTCGACACCGAGCGCTACTTCGCAGCGCTCGGCGCCTACCGGACCGGGGACGCCGGGCCCATCATCCGAGAATTCGCGACGGCGAGCCGGATCGCGGCGACGACGGGCACCGTGCTCGTCGACGACCTCGTCGAGCAGCTGGAGCAGTCTCGTGAGCAGATGAAGGGAATCCGTGCAGACGCTGCGGCGTGGCGGGTGCTGCCCCACCTCGTCGGCCAGCCCGCGGTGAACACGAAGTACCTGATGACCCGCCTCGGCCTCGGTGAGATGGCCGCGCTTCGCGCACTCGGCGCGCTCACCGAGCACGAGGTCCTCACCGAGACCACGGGGAGGGGGCGGAATCGCGTCTGGCAGCATCGCGGCATCCTCGGTGTCCTCGACGCCTACGCCGCCGAGATCCGGCGGATGTCCGCACGCTGAGCGAGGCTCCAGGCGTGTCGGCTCACCGGTCGGTGGCGTGCCTCGTGGCCAACGCCATGCGGAGGTGCGGGAGGTGCTCGCGCGCGACGACGACCGTGGTCACGACCTGTGCGCTGAGCTGCGCGCCGATGGCGTAGACGAAGGGGTCGGTGTCGATCTCGAGCGCCGGGACGAGGTCGCCGTCGATCTCGAGACGCGCGGACGGGTTGGCCGCGGACTCCGTCACGCGCCACGCGCCGTCGGTGGCGACCGGGCCGTCGCCGAGGCCGAGCTCGGTTCGGAACGTGTTCATGAGGATGTGGTTCGCGTGGTCGGCCAGTTGGCGAGACGGCGTCGAGAACTCGGACGGTTCCCGGGTCCACGTCGTGCGAACCGCCTCCCACAGCTGCGGATACCGCAGCCGGGCGACGTACTCGAGCAGCCAAGCGGGTCGAGGCCACGGCGGCTCGTCGTCGAGCGCCGCTCGGGTCCGGTCATCCAGGTCGGCGAGGTTCGCGGGGTCGGATCGATCCGCAGGGTTCCGCCACAGCAGTGAGGTGATGCTCGCGGACTGCTGGGAGAGGCCGTCCATGCCGCCGATCTCCAGGAACGAGACCAGGTCGTCGTCCTCGACGGCGGGCTGCGGAGCGAAGCCCATCACCGGGAACGACAGGCCCGTCAGCCGCCTGGCGGCCTCGAGGCGCGGATCCGGCGCATCCTCGGGGAGGACACCGACGATATGCATGGCTCGAGGGTTCCGGATCGGGAGGCGCCGCGCAAGCATCCGCTTGCCGAAGGTGCCGCACTGAGGATGGCGCCGACGGGATGCTTGCCCATTCCGATCGCGGTGGGCCAGACTCACGCGTGGGGCTGGACCACGCGGTCTCTCGCTCGCATTCCGGATGTCTGCACGTCGACGACAGGACATGGCATGGATCTGCACTTGGCCGGCAAGACCGCGCTCGTCACGGGCGCGAGCAAGGGGATCGGCCTCGCGGTCGTGGAGGGACTCGTCGCGGAGGGCGCATTCGTCGTCGCCGGCGCGCGGACGCTCAGCCCCGAACTCGCTGCGCTCGTCGCCGAGGGGAACGTCGAGTTCGTCGCCGTCGACCTCGCCGCACCGGACGGGCCGGCCGCGCTCGCGGAGCGCGCACTGGCCGGGCGGGGCGTCGACATCCTCGTGAACAACGTCGGAGCGGTGGCGCCGCGGCCGGACGGCGTGGCCGACGTCTCGGACGAGGAGTGGCAGCGGACCCTCGACCTGACGCTCCTCGCCGCGGTCCGGCTGATCCGGGCCGTGCTTCCCGAGCTGATCCGGCGCAGGGGATGCATCGTCACGATCAGCTCGGTCAACGCGACGCTTCCCGACCCGCTCGTCGGCGACTACTCGGCGGCGAAGGCCGCGCTCGGCAGCTATTCGAAGTCGCTCGCGAACGAGGTCGGCGCATCGGGAGTCCGGGTCAACACCGTCAGCCCGGGACCCGTCGAGACCGGCCTCTGGCTCGGCGCAGGCGGCGTCGCCGAGACCGTGTCCCATGCGGGCGGCGGCACGCCGGAGGATGTCGCCGCGTCGGCGGCCGCGGCATCCGTCACCGGCAGGTTCACGAGACCCGAGGAGGTCGCGGACCTCGTGCTGATCCTCGCGAGCGATCGGCTCGGCAACGTCACCGGCACCGACTTCCGGATCGACGGCGGGCTGATCCGGACCATCTGACCTCGCCCGCGCGCCGTCGATCGGGGCGATGATCGAACCATGGAGATGCAGGAGATCATCGAGGTGGTCCGCGGGTTCGAGGGCGCGCTCGTGTTCGTCCCCGAAGCGGGCGGGCCGTACCCGGAGATCGCGTGGGGGGACGCGTTCTGCTACTTCGCGCCCGACGGTGTAATGCCCGAGCGGACGCAGCCGTACGCGACCATCGTCACGAAGGACTATCCGGACGACGAGCGCTCGCGGCTCGACGAGCCCGGCCGGTTCCGCGTGAACCTCCACGTCGGGCGGGATCGGGCGGCCGAACTGGCCGCCGAGGACGCGGATCCCGCGGAGGCGGACGCGTTCGCCCCGCACCCGCTCTACGGTGCGGCGGGGTGGGTGTCGGTCGTGAACCCGTCGACCCGGACCGCCGAGCAGGTCCTCGCGCTGCTTCGCGACGCGCACGACCAGCGCGCAGCCGAGCGGCCCGCCGCGAGCGCGCGGAATGAGCGGACCGGCATGGCGTCACCGCAGGCGCTGAGCGAATCCGATCGGCGCGTCGTCGCGGACTGGGCGGCCGCCTGCGCCGAACGCGTCCTCGCGGTGTTCGAAGCCGAGGCGCCCGAGGACGGGCGTCCGCGCGACGCGATCGCCAGGGCGCGGGCGTTCGCACGCGGCGACCTCGACGCCGCCGGGGAGATCCGGCGCCGGTTCGTCGCCGGCCGCGCGGCGGGCGCCGTGCGCACCCCGGCCGCGGTCGCGGCCGCCCGCGCCGCGGCGCAGGCCGCCGGCGTCGCCCACATGGGCGCGCACGCGCTGGGCGCGGCGGCCTACGCGGCGAAGGCCGCGGGGCTCGCGGCCCCGGACCGGCCCGACGCGACCGACGAGGAGGTCCGCTGGCAGGTCGCGCAGTTGAGCCCCGAGGCGGCGGACGCGCTCCGTCGCCTTCCCCCGGTCGGCGCGGATTCGCACGGGCCGCTCGGCGCGGGCCTGCTCGCCTCGGGCGTCCTCGGCTCGATCATCCGGGACATCCAGGCCGCCGTCGGGTCGTCGGATGACTCGGACCCGCCCGGGAACCCATAGCCGGGTCACAGTGAACCCATGGCGATCCCCGCCACGATGGCTCGGACACGGCCCCGGCATCGCGCCGGCAGGGCCACGCGAGAGGAGCATCCATGCGCCGGATCCCCGAACCCGAGCGGACCGCGAGGGGGCCCGCCTACGAGGGGCGCCTGCTCGACCGCCCCGACGACGAGGTCGTCGACCAGGGTGCGGGCTTCGACGTGCGGACCCTCCTCACGCGCCGACGCCTGCTCGGCCTCATCGGGCTCGGCGCGGGCACCCTCGCGCTCGCGGCGTGCACGCCGTCGGCCGACGGAGCGACCGACGGATCGGCCGGCGGGGGCGCCGGCGCCGGGGCAGGCTCCGCGACCGGGGCATCCGAGGGCGAGATCCCGGAGGAGACGAACGGTCCCTACCCCGCCGACGGGACGGCCGACCTGAACATCCTCGAGCGGTCGGGCATCGTCCGGAGCGACATCCGGCCCAGCCTCGACGGTGGCATGATCGCGGAGGGCGTGACGCTCGCGTTCACCTTCACCGTGACCGACGTCGCGAACGGCGGCGCGCCGTTCGCGGGGGTCGCGGTCTACGCCTGGCAATGCGACGCGCAGGGCCGCTACTCGATGTACACCGAGGGCGTCGAGGACGAGACGTTCCTCCGGGGCATCCAAGTGACCGACGCGAACGGCGCCGCGACCTTCACGACGATCGTGCCGGGCTGCTACCAGGGCCGGTGGACGCACCTCCACTTCGAGGTCTACCCCGACCTCGCCTCGGCGACGAAGGTCTCGAACGTGATCGCGACCTCGCAGGCGGCGTTCCCGCCCGAGATGCTGGGCGGCGTGTACGCGCTCGACGCGTACGCCGGCTCGGCCCGGAACCTCGCGGGCGTCGGCACCGCGATCGCGGACGACGGCATCTTCGGCGACGGCGACTGGACGCTCCAGGTGCCGACGATCACCGGCAGCGCCGGAGCCGGGTACGTCGGCGCGCTCGCCGTGGCGATCGACACCGCGACGACGCCGGGCGGCGGCGGCATGGGCGGACCCGGCGGCCCGGGCGGCGGCCCGCGCGGGTCCGGAGGCGCGCGGTAGGGCGGCCCGGGCGGGTCCGGGGGCGCGCCGCAGGGCGGCCCACCCCCGTCGACCCGGACGGCCTAGCGCCGCCCGACGAGCTTGCGGCTCACGATGTCGCGCATGATCTCGTTGGAGCCGCCGTAGATGCGGTGCACGCGCGCGTCGGCGAACGCGCGGGCGATCGGGTACTCGGTGATGTAGCCGTAGCCGCCGAAGAGCTGGAGGCAGGTGTCGAGCACCTCCCACTCGCGCTCGGTGGTCCAGAACTTGACCTTCGCGGCCTCCTCGGCCGACAGCTTCCCGTTCCCGTAGGCGACGACCGCGCGGTCGACGTACGCCCAGAGCGCGTCGACCGTCGCCGCCACGTCGGCGAGCCGGAAGCGCGTGTTCTGGAAGTCGGCGATGCGCTCGCCGAAGGCCTGGCGCTCGGTCGTGTACGCGAGCGTCCAGTCGAAGGCGGCCTGGGCGGCGGCCACCGCGGCGACGCCGATCGACAGGCGCTCGAGCGGCAGGTTCGTCATGAGCTGGATGAAGCCGTGGCCCTCGACGCCGCCGAGCAGGTTCTCGTCGGGCACGAAGACGTCGGTGAAGGACATCTCGGCGGTGTCGTGGCCGTGGAAGCCGAGCTTCTCGAGCTTGCGGTGGTGCTCGAAGCCGGGCATGCCGTCCTCGAGGAGCAGGATGCTGAACGCGTCGGGCCGGTTGCCCTCGCCGGTCTTGACGAACGTCACGACGAGGTCGGCGGTCGCGCCGCTCGAGATGAACGTCTTGGCGCCGTTCACGAGGTAGCCGCCGTCGACCTTCTTCGCCGTGGTCCGGATGCCCCGCAGGTCGGAGCCGGCGCCCGGTTCGGTCATCGCGAGTGCGCCGATGACCTCGGCCGTGGCCATGCGCGGAAGCCACTTCGCCTGCTGCTCCGGGGTGCCCATGTGCACGAGGTAGGGCACGGCGAGGTCGTCCTGGATGCCGAACGCGCCGGCCAGCGAACCGGCGCCGGCGGCGACGATCTCCTCGTTCACGACCGTGCGGAACCGGTAGTCCCGGAGCATCCCGCCGCCGCCGTGCTCCTCGGGCACCGAGAGGCCGAGGATGCCCGCCTCCGCGGCCGCGCGCATGGTGGCGCGATCGACCTCGCCGTCCGCGTCCCAGCGCGCCCGCGCCTCGTTCGTGACGTACCGCTTCACGAAGTCCCGGACGAGGTCGCGGAAGGCCTCGTGGTCCTCGTCGTAGATGTCGCGCTCCATCGCGTGACCCCTTCTGTTCGTCGCCGGACGACTTCGCTCGCGGGCGGGCCGGTCGGGTTCGGCCTGCTCGTGGGCGATGCCCGGGTCGAGCCGAAGTCCCGGGCGTGCCGCACCGGGACCGGCTTCCGAGCCTAGGCGCGGGACCGCGTCGGGACGCGCATCTCGGTGCGTTCCACAGTCGCGCGCGCCCCGGCCGAGCGGGACCTTGTGGGATGCCGCAACGGGATGCGCGTCAGGCGCGCTGCCCGCGCAGCACGACGTCGGCGAATCGATCGCCGCCGCGTGGGAATAGTCGGTCCACGCCCGTGCGTTGGCAACAAACGGATCAGTTATCCGCTTACAGAGGAGACGACATGGACATCTTCATCACCGGGGCCAGCGGCTACGTGGGTTCCCACCTCACCCGACGCCTGATCGACGAGGGGCACCGCGTGCACGCGCTCGCGCGATCGTCCCGCGCCCGGGAGCGCGTCGAGGAGCTCGGCGCCACCGCGCGAGCGGGATCCCTCGCCGAGCTGGACGTGCTGGAGGCGGCCGCGCGGGACGCCGACGCGGTCGTCCACGCCGCGGTCGACTACGCGGACCCCGCGATGGCGGACACGGAACTCCCCGCGCTCCGCGCCCTGCTCTCGGGCGCGCGCGGCAAGCCGTTCGTCTACGTGAGCACCGGTCTCGTCTATCCGAACTCGCCGGCACCCCTCACGGAGTCCACGGAGCTCGGCGCGGAGACCGCCGCGCAGCCCTTCAAGCTGCTCGGTGAGCGCGCCGTGCTCGGCGCGGGCGGCACCGTGGTCCGCCCCGCACTCGTCCACGGGCACGGAGGATCGGCGCTCCTCGTCGGCCTGTTCGCGGCGGCGCGGGAACGCGGCGTGGTGCCGTACGTCGGCGACGGCGCGCAGCGCTGGTCGACCGTGCACGTGGACGACGTGGCCCGGCTCGTCTCCGCACTCCTGGAGCGGCCCGCCCCCGGGGAGGCGTTCAACGCGGCGGCGCCCCAGCCCGTGGCCATCGCCGACCTCGCCGGTGCGATCGCCGAACACGCCGGCGCCACGCCGATCGCCCTCACGCTCGAGCAGGCCCTGCAGGTGAATCCCGCGATCGCGCTGCTCGGCCGCACGGCGGTGCTCGACCCGGCCAAGGCGCAGGACCTCCGGGGGTGGAGCGCCGAGGGCCCGGCGCTCCTGGACGACCTCGGTTCCGTCGCCTACCGGGAGCTCGCGGCGGCCGCGGCGTGACGTAGTGCCGCCCGTCGCCCGGCGGCGGGCGGCACTACCATTCGGGATGGCCGCACGTCGGACCCGGTGGGCGGCCGTCGACACGGAAGGACCAGGCCGATGGCGATCGAACCCGGCATCTACGAGCACTTCAAGGGCTCCCGATACGAGGTGTACGCCGTCGGCCGGCACAGCGAGACGGACGAGGCGCTCGTCTTCTACCGGGCGCTGTACGGCGAGTACGGGTTCTGGGCGCGGCCGGTCGCGATGTTCGAGGACGTGATCGAGCGCGACGGCTACGCGGGGCCGCGGTTCGTCCGCATCGCCTGACCGGAAGGCCATTGCCACGCGCCGCCCGCGCGAGTAGCGTGAACCTGAATTCACTTCTCGGCGCTTCAACGACGAAGGACGGCCATGACCCTCATCGACCCCACGCCTGCGGCATCCGACACCGGGCAGGTGGAGCCCGCGCCCGGGGCATCCGAGCTGGTGACCCGCGACCCGCGCGACGGCTCGCCCATCGAGTCCTACCCGATCGCGACCGCCGCCGAGGTGGACGCCGCGGTCGCGAGCGCGCGCGACGCGGCGCGCTGGTGGCGCGACCAGGGATTCGCCGGAAGGCGGAAGCACCTGCAGGCCTGGAAGACCGCGATCGCCGACGATGCGCGCGGCCTCGCGGCCGTGATCTCGCGCGAGACCGGCAAGACGCCCGACGACGCCCTGCTCGAGGTCGTGCTCACGCTCACGCACCTCGACTGGGCGTCCAAGCACGCCGGCACGGTGCTCAAGCGGCGGAAGGTCGCCTCGGGGCTCGCGAGCTACAACCAGTCGGCGAGCGTCGGGTACGAGCCGTACGGCGTCGTCGGCGTGATCGGGCCGTGGAACTACCCGTTCTACACGCCGATGGGCTCGATCGGGTACGCGATCGCGGCCGGCAACGCGATCGTCTTCAAGCCGAGCGAGCTCACGCCGGCCACGGCCAGGTGGATCGAGGATGCCTGGACCCGGGCGGTGCCGGGGCATCCGGTGTTCCGCGTGGTGATCGGGGACGGCGCGACCGGCGAGGCGCTCGCGCGCGCGGCCGTCGACAAGCTCGCGTTCACCGGCTCGGCGCGCACCGCGCGCCGCGTGATGGCCGTCGCCGCCGAGCGGCTCACGCCGATCGTCGTCGAGGCGGGCGGCAAGGATGCCATGATCGTCGCACGCGACGCCGACCTCGAGCAGGCCGTCTCGTTCGCGGTCTTCGGTGCCATGGGCAACGCGGGCCAGACCTGTGCGGGCGTCGAGCGGATCTACGTCGAGGAGCCCGTCGCGGACGAGTTCACCCGACGGCTCGTCGAGGCCGCCGGTCGGCTCGCACCGGGGCCGGACGCGACGTCGAGCTACGGGCCGATGACGCTCGGCCGCCAGAGCGAGGTCGTCGCGGGCCACATCGCCGATGCGCTCGAGCACGGCGCGACCGCCGCGCTCGGCGGCCCCGAATCGGTCGAGGGCGGGTACGTCCGCCCGGTCGTGCTGTGCGACGTGCCCGAGGACTCGGCCGCGATGCGGGAGGAGACCTTCGGGCCCGTCGTCGCGGTGAACCGCGTGCGCGACCTCGACGATGCCGTCGCGCGCACGAACGACACGACCTACGGGCTCACCACGTCGATCTTCACGAAGGACATCGCGCGCGCCCGCGTACTCGCCGACCGACTGCGGACGGGAGCGGTGACCGTGAACTCGGTGCTCGGGTTCGCCGGCATCCCGTCGCTCCCGTTCGGCGGCCGCGGCGACTCGGGCTTCGGGCGCATCCACGGCGCCGACGGCCTGCGCGAGTTCAGCGTCGTGAAGTCGCTCGCCGTGCAGACGAGCAAGCCGATGCTCGACCTGCTCCGCATGGATCGCAGCGCGCGCGACCTGCGCCTGACCGAGCGGATGCTCCACGTGCTGCACGGGAGCCGCAGGAAGAACTAGTCGTGGCGGGCGCTCCGCTCGTCGAGGACTGAACTGGTGATCGAGGAGCGAGCGGAGCACGCGTCTCGAGATCGGCTCGCGGGGTCTCGAGACGCGTCCTCGCTCCGCTCGGGCGCTCCTCGCCCGGCGGGAGGCGGCGCTCCTCGACCGGCGGGAGAGGTCAGACGCCGAGGGCGGCGCGCACGATCGTCCCGACCCTGGCCCGGGTCTCGGGCGCGCGGTCGAAGTGCACGAGGCGCCCGAGGTCGACGACCGTGTTGAGCCCGGCGTGCACCGCGAACCGCGCCTCGGTGGGGGAGAGGTCGGTGCGTACGGCGGCGACGAGCGACACCCACTCCTCGACGTGTCGCCGCTGGATCGACCGGAGCCGCGAGCGATCGGCCTCGGGGAGGGCGCCGACGTCGGAGAAGTACACGCTCATGAGCTCGTGGTGGGCGAAGCTGTGGTCGACGTACGCGTCGATGAGCCGCTGCAGGGCCTCGCGCGGCGTCGCGGCCCCGCCGAGCGCATCGGCCGTCGTCGCGGCGAGGCGCTCGGCGGCGCGCACGCACGCCTCGAGCAGGATGTCGCCCTTGCCGGAGAAGTGGCGGTAGAGGCCCGACGCCGTGATGCCCACGGCGGCGCTGATCTCCTCGACGGAGGTCTCGTGGTAGCCGTTGCGATGGAACAGCGAGATCGCGGCGCGGACCATCGCCTCGCGCTTGGACGCGCTCGGCACGCCGGGAGCCGGCTCGTGCGGCTCGAGCGCCGAGGCCGGGAGGTCGGCCGCGATCACCTGCTCGGCCGAGGCGAGCAGCAGGTCGGAGATCGCGCGCTGCGCGAGCGCCGTCCGGTGATCGGTGATGCTCGCGACCACGCTGAGGGCGCCGGCGGCGAGCAGGGCGACGTCGGCCGCGGGCAGCTCGGGGCGCAGCGCGGCGACCGGCCGGCGCACGCGCGCGGCGAGCTCCGCGAAGTCGGCGCGCAGCCGCTCGCGGTCGTCGTCGTGCAGGTACCGGCCCTCCCAGTGGTAGAGCCCGCCGGTCCGCCGGTTCTCGATCGTGGCGTCGATGACGGCCAGGAGCACGGCGTCGAGTCGTGAGCGAGGGTCGTCGAGGCTCGCGGCGTCGGCGTCCGGGAAGTCGTCCCCCGCGACGGCGTCGGTCGCCTCGATCAGCCCGTGGGCCAGGCGGCGGGCGGCCTCCGCGAACAGCGCGTACTTGTTGGGGAAGTGCCGGTACAGCGCGGGCGCGGAGATGCCGACCTCGGCGGCGACCTCGCTCAGGCTGACCTGGTGGTACCCGCGCTCCGAGAACGCGATGGCCGCGGCCATCGCGATCCGCTCCCGGCGGTCCTTGGGCCGGGTCCGGCGGCCGTCGACGAGCTGCGAGGTCGGTGTGCCCACGGCTTCAGGCTAGCGCACGGCGGGGGTGACATCCGTGTGAATCCAGATTCACAAAAGTCGTGACATCCTGCGCTCCCGCCGCCATACTGGACCCACGCGCCGGCGGGCCCGGCGCGGGTACAGCGTCGTACGGAAGGGAACCCCGATGAGCACCGAGAGCCCGATCATCCCCGCCGCGGCGCGGCGGAACCACTGGATGAACCAGGTCGCGACCCACGCCGCCAACCGGCGCGACGCGGTCGCGTTCCGGTACCTCGGGCAGGACACCACGTGGGGCGAGGTCCACGATCGCGTCACGCGGCTCGCGGCGGCGCTCCGGCGCCGCGGCGTCGGCGCCGGCGACCGCGTGCTCCTGCTCACCCTGAACAGCCCGCAGGTCGTCGAGGCCGTGTTCGCCGTCAACACGCTCGGCGCGATCGCGGTGCCGATCAACATCCGTCTCTCACCGCCCGAGATCGCCTACATCGTGGACGACGCCGACGGCGACGTCATCATCGTCGACGCACCGCTCGCCCCCCTCGTCGGCGCGGTCGCCCAGGTCACGGCGCGGATCCGGCGCGTCCTCGTGCTCGGGGCCGCGGCAGGCGAGGGCCACGAGGCGGTCGAGGACCTCATCGCCGAGGAGCCGGACGGCTTCGTCGCGCCCGACGTCGCCGAGGACCAGGTCGCGCTCATCATGTACACCTCGGGCACCACGGGCCGGCCGAAGGGCGCGATGCTCGACCACCTCAACCTCTTCGCGCAAGCGGTCACGTGCATCCGGGCGAACGGGATCGTCGACGAGCGCGACATCGCGTACCTCACGGCGCCGCTCTTCCACATCGCCGGCCTCGGCTCGATCGCGCCGAACTTCATCGTCGGCATCACCACGGTCTTCCACCCCCTCGGCGCCTTCGACCCGGCCGCACTCGTCGACGCGTGGGAGGCCGAGCGCGCGACCATCGTGTTCAACGTCCCGCAGCAGTGGCAGGCCATCTGCGCGCTCCCGGGCGTGCGCGACCGCGACCTCGCGCTCCGGATCATCTCCTGGGGCGCGGCGCCGGCGAGCGACACGCTGCTCCGCCAGATGGAGGAGACGTTCCCGAACGCCATGAACGTCGCCGTGTTCGGCCAGACCGAGATGTCGCCGATCACGTGCGTGCTCCGCGGCGAGGACTCCCTGCGCAAGCTCGGCTCGGTCGGCCGGCCCATCCCGACGATCCAGTCCCGCGTCGTCGACGACGACCTGAACGACGTCGCTCCGGGCGAGGTCGGCGAGATCGTCTACCGCGGACCGACGCTCATGCAGGGCTACTGGCGGAAGCCGCAGGAGACGGCCGAGGCGTTCGCGGGCGGCTGGTTCCACTCGGGCGACCTGGTGCGGCAGGACGAGGAAGGCTTCGTCTGGGTCGTCGACCGCAAGAAGGACATGATCATCTCCGGCGGCGAGAACGTGTACTGCGCCGAGGTCGAGAACGCGCTCGCGGCACATCCCGAGATCGTGGAGGCCGCGATCTACGGTCGCTCCGACGAGCGTTGGGGCGAGGTGCCGGTCGCCGCGGTCGTGCTGGTCGAGGGATCCGCGCTCACCGCGGACACGCTCCGCGAGTGGCTGGGCGACAAGCTCGCGAGGTACAAGCAGCCGAAGCACCTCGTGCCGGTCGCGGCGCTGCCGCGGAACGCGGCGGGCAAGGTGAACAAGGTCGCGCTCCGCCAGGCCGACCCGGTGCCGGCCGTCGTCGGATGACGGCCGCGGTCGCCGCGGTCGTCGCCGACGCGGGCGCCGAGCCGACGCTCCGGCCGGTCGAGCTCGACGCGCTCCGCGGCGACGAGGTGCGCGTGCGGATCGCGGCCTCCGGGATCTGCCACACCGACCTCACCGCGATCGACGGCGGCGTCGCGTTCGGATTCCCCGCGGTGTTCGGGCACGAGGGCGCGGGCGTCGTCGAGGAGGTCGGCGCGGAGGTCGCGGGCCTCCGGTCGGGCGACCGCGTCGTGCTGACGTTCGACTCGTGCGGGGCATGTCGGCCGTGCCGGAGCGGGCACCCGGCCTACTGCACCGAGTTCGCGGCGCGCAACACCGCGGGCCGCCGGCCCGACGGCAGCGCGACGCTGCGCGAGGCGCGGGCCGGCGCAGGTGCGTCGGCGGCGGATGCATCGGGCTCGGATGCACCGGGCGCGGATGCCCCGCCCCCTGATGCCCCGGGCACTGATGCCCCGGGCGCGGATGCCCCGCCCGGCGAAGTCGCGGGCGCCTGGATGGCGCAGTCGTCGTGGGCGACGCACGCGATCGCGCGCGTCGGCAACGTGGTGCCGATCGGCGACCGGATCCCGTTCGAGCTCGCGGCCCCGCTCGGCTGCGGTGTCCTGACGGGCGCGGGCACGGTGCTGCGCGTGCTCCGACCCGGCCCCGACGACCGGCTGCTCGTCTTCGGCGCGGGCGCGGTCGGCCTGTCGGCGCTGCTCGCCGCGCGCGCGATGTCGTGCACCGAGATCGCGGTCGTCGAGCCCGACCCGGCCCGACGGGCGCTCGCACTCGAGCTCGGAGCCGCGCACGCGGTCGACCCCGCTGACGTGCGCGCACTCGTCGCCGCGTGGGGGCCCGCCGACCGCGTCCTCGACACGGTCGGCACGCCGGACGCGGTCGCCGCGGCCTTGTCCGCGCTCGCCTCGCCGGGGACCTGCGCGACGGTCGCGCTGCGGCCCGGCGCGAACCCGGTCACCGTGAGCCAGTCGCGCCTGCTCTGGGGCAGGACGCTCACGGGCGTCATCGAGGGCGACGCGGTGCCTGCCGAGACGGTGCCCCTGCTCGTCCGACTCTGGGAGGCGGGCCTGTTCCCGCTCGAGCGCCTCGTGCGCCCGTTCGCCTTCGAGGAGATCGGCGAGGCGGTCGAGGCGGCCCGGTCGGGTCGAGTGGTGAAGGCCGTGCTGCGGATGGGCGCGGTGGATGCCCCGGGCGAGCTGGGTGCCCCGGGCGCGCCGGATGCCCCGGTCGCGGACCTGCTCGGTGGCGCGACACCGGCACAGCCGGTCGAGTCGGCGTTCGCGACACCGGCCGAGGTGGTTCGCGGGTTCGCGGACGCGAGCGTCCCCGTCGACCCCCGCGTGGTGCTCGCGATCTGGGACGTCCTCCCTGCGGTCGCTCCGGCCGAATTGCGCGGGATGTGGCGGGGGCGCGGCATCCCGGCCGGGCACCGCATGAGCCGGTTGCTCGACCGTTCGCGCTGGTACGGCAAGCACTTCGCGGCCGACGACGACGTCCAGCCGATCGTCTGCCGCGACGGCGACGGCGCCCTGGTCGTCGACGAGCGCCTGTCGCGCGGGGGAGCCTCGCTCACCACGGTCGTGCACCGCGGCAGGCCGACCGCCGCGATGGCCTACGACGCGCAGCCGGTGCTCGACGCGTTCGTCCGCGTCGACCCCGACACCGTGCTCGGCGTCATGACCGGCCGTGGGACGCTCGACGACGGGCAGCCGTTCCTCTTCCTGCTCGAGCGCGACCCCGAGCACGACCCGCGGTCGCCCCTGCCCGTCGTCTCGGACGCGTAGCCGCCCGACGACTCGCACCACATGCCGAGGCCGAGCGCCGCGTCGGACCGTGCGCCGGGCACCGCGCGAGGCACTGGACCACGCGCCGCACCAGGCGCCGCGTCAGGCGCCGCGGAGGCCGCCGTCGGCGCGGTGCACCGCGATCACGGGTACAGCCGCGTTGCGCGACAGGCGGGTGATCGAGACCGCGAGTTCGGCGATATCGGACGCGCGGATCATCCGCTGCGGGTCGAGGTCGCCGTGCTTCCACGCGGCCATGTCGGTGTCCACGTATCCGGGGCAGAGCGCGGTCGCCGACACCCCGGACGCGCCCTCCTCGGCGCACACCGCCTCGCACAGCGAGACCACCGCGGCCTTGGTCGCGCCGTAGGCGCCGAGTCCCGGCTCCGCCATGAGCCCGGCGAGCGAGGCGATCGCGATCACGCGCGCTCCGCGCGGGTCGGCCTCCGCGGTGCGCCGCAGGAGCGGGATCGCGGCCGACGTCAACGCGAACGTCCCGCGCAGGTTGAGCGCGATGTGGGTGTCGAGCCGGCGCAGCGGGGTGTCGGCGATCGGGCTCGCGAACCCCATGCCCGCGTTCAGCACGAGTGCGTCGAGGCGGTCGTACGCCCGCTCGTGCGCGTCGAGCAGGGCCGCGAGGTCGTCGGGGTCCGAGGCATCCGCCGGCACGGCCAGGACCTGCGCGCCCGCCGCGCGCAGCCGGTCCGCGGCCTCGTCGAGCGGTCCGGCGCCGCGCGCCGAGATCGTGAGGGCGAAGCCCTCGGCAGCGAGCGCCTCCGCGATCGCGAGCCCGATGCCGCGCGAGCCGCCCGTCACGAGCGCGGCGCGCGGCGACGTCGCACGCGCGGTCGGCGATGCCGTCGAGGCATCCGTCTTCGAGGTCATCCGATCCGCTCCATTCCCGCGGCCAGCAGCGGCTCGACCGCGCTCCCGATCGTCTCGAACCCCTCGCCGACCGTGCGGCCCGCGAGGTGGCGCTCGTGGATCCCCTCCGCGATCACGGCCAGCTTGAAGCACGCGAGCGCGAGGTGGAAGTCGAGGTCCGCCAGGTCGCGACCGGACGCGGCGGCGTACCGCTCGGCGAGGTCGTCGCCGCCCGGCAGCCCGGCACGGCTGACGTGCTCGACGCCGAGCACGGGCTCGCTGACCGGGTCGAGGTAGACCAGCGCGAGCCCGAGGTCGGCGAGCGGATCGCCGAGCGTCGCCATCTCCCAGTCGAGCACCGCGACCACGTCGCCCGCGTCGGAGAGGAGCACGTTGTCGATCCGGTAGTCGCCGTGCACGATCGCGGCGCCGTCGTGGTCGGGTACCGACGCGGCGAGGCGGTCGGCGAGCCGGAGCGCCGCCGACCCGTCGCGCGTCGCGACGCGGTCCCACTGCCCGCGCCACCGGGCGACCTGCCGTGCCGTGAACCCCGCGGGCCGACCGAGGTCGCCGAGGCCGACAGCGACGGGATCGACCGCGTGCAGTGCGACCAACGTGTCGACGAACGAGCCGAGCGCCCGGGCGCGCGCCGCCTCCGGCAGGGCGCGGGCGTCGTCGGCGCTGCGGACCGTCCGGCCCGCGACGTGCTCGAAGACCGCGAACGGGACGCCGAGGACCGAGTCGTCCTCGCACGCGCCGATCGCAGCCGGCACCGGCACCCGGCTCGGCCCGAGGGCGCGGACCACGCGATGCTCGCGCAACATGTCGTGCGCGGTCGGCGTGAGCGGACCGAGCGGGGGCCGCCGCAGCACCCAGCGGTGCACGCCGTCCTCGAGCAGGTAGGTCAGGTTCGACTTGCCGCCCGCGAGTTGCGAGATGCGGAGGTGCGCGACATCCGCATCGGTCGTCGCGCGGAGCCAGCCGACCAGTGCGACCCGGTCGATGCCGGGGACCTCAGCGCCCGAGGTCATGACGTCCGCCCTCGGCGAAGCGCCGCACGGCCCGCTTCGCGATCGACCAGCGATGCGTCTCGCTCGACCCGTCGTAGATGCGGAACGCGCGCACCTCGCGCCAGTACCGCGAGAGCAGCAGCTCGTCGGAGACGCCCTGCCCGCCCGCGAGCTGGACCGCGCGATCGACGACTCGGCCGACCGCCTCGGAGACGAAGGTCTTCGCGATCGACGTGGCCGTGCCCGCGTCGCCGGCCTCCGCCTCCCCGGCATCGACCGCGTCGAGCACGCGCGCGGTCTCACGGATGAGCGCGCGCGACGCGGCCAGGTCGATCTCATCGTCGGCGAGGTGCTGCTGCGCGAGGCCGAGGTCGGCGATCCGCGCGCCGAATGCGCGCCGCTCGGTCACGTGCGCGAGCGCGAGGTCGTGCGCGCGTCCGGCGATCCCGAGCCACCGCATGCAGTGCGTGAGCCGCGCGGGCGCAAGCCGGACCTGGGCGGCCGCGAAGCCGCCGCCGACCTCGCCGAGCACGGCGTCGTCGGGCACGAGGCATCCGTCGAACCGGACGACGCCGTGCCCGCCCGCCATGCTCGCGTCGACGGTGCCCAGGTCGCGCACGACCTCGAGGCCCGCGCAGTCGCCGGGGACCAGGAACGCGGTCGCGCCGTCGGCATCGCCGGGTTCGCCCGACGTCCGGGCCATGCAGATGAGCAGGTCGGCACCGCGCGCGCCCGTGATGAACCACTTCTCGCCCGTGATCCGCCAGCCGCCGGGCACGCGCTCGGCCCGCGTGCGGAGGGCGCGGGGGTCGCTGCCCGCGCCGGGAGGCGGCTCGGTCATCGCGAAGGCCGAACGGATGCGGGCGTCGGCGAGCGGGGCGACCCAGCGCTCGCGCTGCGCCGCCGTCCCGACGCGCTCGAGCAGGTGCAGGTTGCCCTCGTCGGGTGCGGCGATGTTGAGCGCGATCGGGCCGAACAGGGAGTAGCCCGCCGCCTCGAAGACCGCCGCCTGCTCGAGCGTCGTGAGGCGGCGCCCGAGGGGGCCGGACGCGAGGTGCGGCGCGAGCAGGCCCGCGTCGCGCGCCGCGGCCTGCAGGTCGGCGCGGAGCCGGTCCTCGGCCGGGAGGCCGCCGACGGCGTCGACGCCCGCGATGCCCGGGATGCCCGGGCCGCCCGGGCCGCCCGCGTGCAGCACACCGGCGTGCGCGACCTCGACCGGGATCACGGTCTCGCGCACGAAGTCGCGCACGGCCGTGGTGAGTTCGTGGGCTGTGGGCATCCGCCCCTCCGTCGCGACGTGGCCGCCGGCCGGGCACGCACCGGGCCGGTTCTAATCGGGATGAGAATTCCCCCGTCATGATCCAAGCCGAATTCCTACGGCCGTTCAAGGGTTCGCGAGCAGATTTTCTAATCGGTTGTAGAAACCATGCGACCGACGTAGACTCCGGGAGTACCGCGGCGCAGCGCTGCGGGATCGAGGGAGATCAGGGCGATGACACAGACCCCCACGCGTGCGACGGACCGACTGCGCACCGTCTACGACGTGGAGCACGAGCAGTTCCGCGACGTCGTGCGCGAGTTCGTCGCCCAGCACGCCGAGCCGAACGCCGAGCGCTGGGATCGCGAGGGCCAGGTCGACCGCAGCCTCTTCGAGCGGGCCGCCGAGGCCGGGATCCTCGGCTTCGGCATCCCCGAGGAGTACGGCGGCGGCGGCGCCGACGACTTCCGCTTCAACGCCGTCATGGGCGAGGAGCTCGCACGCAACCCGGTGTCCAGCGGCATGGCCGGCATCGCGCTGTCGAACGACATCGTGATCCCCTACTTCACCGACCTGACGAACGACGAGCAGAAGCGGCGGTGGCTCCCGGGCATCGCGGCGGGCACCCTCATCACCGCGGTCGCCATGACCGAGCCTGGCACGGGCAGCGACCTGGCGGGCATCCGCACGCGCGCGGTTCGCGACGGCGACGACTACGTGATCGACGGCACGAAGATCTTCATCTCGAACGGCCAGAACGCCGACCTCGTCGTCACGGCGGTGCGCACGGGCGCCGACCCGCACAAGGGCCTGAGCCTCATCGTGGTCGAGGCCGATCGGCCGGGCTTCTCCCGCGGCCGCAAGCTCGACAAGATCGGCCTGCACGCGCAGGACACGTCCGAGCTCGTCTTCGAGGGCGTCCGCGTGCCCGCCGCGAACCTGCTCGGCGCCGAGGGCCAGGGATTCCTCGGCCTCATGCGGAACCTCCCGCAGGAGCGGATCTCGATCGCGGCCGCCGCGGTCGCCGCGAGCGAGGGCGTGCTCGACCGCACGCTCGCGTACGTGAAGGAACGGCACGCGTTCGGCAAGCCCATCGGGTCGTTCCAGAACACCCGGTTCGAGCTCGCCGAGATGGTGACCGCGACGCAGGTCAGCCGGGCGTACATCGACCAGTGCCTCCTGCGGCACGCGGCGGGCGAGCTCAGCGCCGAGGATGCCGCCGCCGCGAAGTTCTGGACCACCGAGCAGTACGTCGACATCGTGAACCGCTGCCTGCAGCTCCACGGCGGATACGGCTACATGCGCGAGTACCGGATCGCGCGCGACTACGAGGACGCGCGCATCACCACGATCTACGGCGGAACGACCGAGATCATGAAGGAGATCGTCGGCCGGAGCCTCGGTCTCTGACCGCGGCACGGACCACGGGAACGGAACGGATGCCCCATGCCTGACGCATTCATCTACGACGCCGTGCGCACGCCCCGCGGGAAGAACCGCGGCGGCGCACTCCACGGCACCAAGCCGGTCGACCTCGTGGTCGGCCTCATCGACGCGCTCCGGGAGCGCAACCCCGGGCTCGACGTCGACCTCATCGACGACGTCGTGCTCGGCGTGGTCTCGCCGATCGGCGAGCAGGGCTCCGACATCGCGCGCACCGCCGCGCTCGTGGCCGGCCTGCCCGAGACCGTCGCCGGCGTCCAGCTCAACCGGTTCTGCGCATCGGGCCTCGAGGCGGTCAACACGGCCGCCCAGAAGGTCGCGTCCGGGTTCGACCGGTTGATCCTCGCGGGCGGGGTCGAGTCGATGTCGCGCGTGCCGATCGGGTCCGACGGCGGCGCGTACGCGCAGGACCCGACCACCAACTACGACCTCTACTTCGTGCCCCAGGGCATCGGCGCCGACCTCATCGCGACCCTCGAGGGGTTCAGCCGAGAGGACGTCGACGCGTTCGCCGCGGAGTCGCAGCGCCGCGCCGACGACGCGTGGCGCAGCGGCCGGTTCGCCCGCTCGGTCGTGCCCGTGCGCGACCAGAACGGCGTCACGGTGCTCGACCACGACGAGCACCGCCGGCCGGGCTCGACGGTCGCGACGCTCGGCGAGCTGTCCCCGGCGTTCGCCGCGATCGGCGACCAGGGCGGGTTCGACGCCGTCGCGCTGCAGAAGTACCACCACGTCGAGCGGATCTCGCACGTGCACACCGCGGGCAACTCGTCGGGCATCGTCGACGGCGCGGCCCTGCTCGTGATCGGCAGCGCCGAGATCGGCGAGCAGCTCGGGCTCGAGCCCCGTGCTCGCATCGTGTCGACCGCGGTCACGGGATCGGACCCCACGATCATGCTCACCGGCCCCACGCCCGCGACGCGCAAGGCGCTCGAGAAGGCCGGGCTCGAGGCATCCGACATCGACCTGTTCGAGCTGAACGAGGCGTTCGCGTCGGTCGTCATGAAGTGGATGAAGGACCTGGACATCCCGCACGAGAAGGTCAACGTCAACGGCGGCGCGATCGCGATGGGGCATCCGCTCGGCGCGACCGGCGCGATGATCCTCGGCACGCTCCTCGACGAGCTCGAGCGCCGCGACCTGCGGCGCGGGCTCGCGACGCTGTGCGTCGGCGGGGGCATGGGCATCGCGACCGTCATCGAGCGGGTCTGAGACGAACGGCATCGAGGAGAGCACGAGATGAGCAGCACGATCGACGAGGTGCGCCCCGCGGCGGCCGAGCCCGGCTACGCGTGGGCCCAGGGCGCCGACGGCGTCGTCACGATCACCATGGACGACCCGGATGCCGCGGTGAACACCATGAACCCGCACTTCGTCGCGGCCCTGGCGGCGACCGTGGAGCGGCTCGAGCGCGAGCGCGACGCGATCACGGGCGTGATCCTCGCGTCGGCGAAGCGGAGCTGGTTCGCGGGCGGCGACCTGAACCTGCTGCAGGCGGCCGACCCGGCGAACTCCGCCGAGGAGACCGCGCACGTCGAGCACGTGAAGTCCCTGCTGCGTCGGCTCGAGCTGCTCGGCCGGCCCGTGGTCGCGACGCTCAACGGGACCGCGCTGGGCGGCGGACTCGAGGTCGCGCTCGCGGCGCACCACCGGATCGCCGCGGGCGACGTGCCGGGCGCGCAGTTCGGAGTGCCCGAGGTCTCGCTCGGGCTCCTCCCGGGCGGCGGCGGCATCACGCGCCTCGTGCGCATGCTCGGGCTGCAGAAGGCGCTCGCCGACGTGATCCTGCCCGCCACGAAGTTCCGCGCCGACGACGCGCTCGCCGTCGGCATCGTCGACGAGGTCGCGCCACTCGCCGAGCTCGACGCCCGGGCACGTGCGTGGATCGCCGCCAACCCGGCGCCCGTGAAGCCGTGGGACGAGCGCGGGTTCCGCCTCCCGGGCGGGGCGCCGAACTCGGCGTCGGTCGCCGGGATCCTGCCCGCGATGCCCGCGCTGCTGCGCAAGCAGCTGAAGGGCGCGCCGATGCCCGCGCCGCGGGCCGCGATGGCGGCCGCGGTCGAGGGCGCGTACGTCGACTTCGACACGGCCTCGACCATCGAGACGCGCTACCTCGTGCAGCTCACGCACACGCAGGTCGCGAAGAACATGATCCAGGCGTTCTTCTTCGACCTGCAGCACATCAACGCCGGCGGCAGCCGCCCCGACGGGTACCCCCGGTTCACCGCCCGGAAGCTCGGCGTGCTCGGCGCCGGCATGATGGGCGCGGCGATCGCGTACGTCGCCGCGAAGGCGGGCATCGAGGTCGTGCTGAAGGATGTCTCGCTCGAGGCCGCCGAACGCGGCAAGGGCTACGCCGCCGCGCTCGAGGAGAAGGCGCTCGCGCGCGGGACCACGACCCCCGAGCGGTCCGCGGCGCTGCTCGCGCGCATCACGCCGACCGCCGAGGCGGCGGACTTCGCGGGCGTCGACATCGTCATCGAGGCCGTCTTCGAGTCCGTGCCCGTGAAGCAGCAGGTGTTCCAGGAGATCCAGGACCTCGTCGAGCCCGACGCCGTGCTCGGCTCGAACACGTCGACGCTGCCGATCACGCTGCTGTCCGAGGGCGTCGCCCGGCCCGCCGACTTCATCGGCATCCACTTCTTCTCGCCGGTCGACAAGATGCCGCTCGTCGAGATCGTCCGCGGTCGAGGCACGAGCGACGCGGTGCTCGCGAAGACCTTCGACTTCGTCCAGCAGATCCGGAAGACCCCGATCGTCGTGAACGACGCACGCGGGTTCTTCACGTCGCGCGTGATCGGCAAGTTCATCGACGAGGCCGTCGCGGCCGTCGGCGAGGGCGTGGAGCCCGCGTCCGTCGAGCAGGCGGCGCTCCAGGCCGGATACCCCGCCGGCGCGCTCCAGCTCCTCGACGAGCTCACGCTCACGCTCACGCAGAAGATCCGCCTCGAGACGCGCGCGGCCGAGGAGGCAGAGGGGGCGACCTGGGTGTCGCACCCCGCCGAGGAGGTCGTCGACTGGATGATCGACGACGCGGACCGGCCGGGCCGCAAGGCCGGGCGCGGGTTCTACGAGTACGACGCCGACGGGAAGCGCTCGGGGCTCTGGCCGGGGCTGCGCGAGCGGTTCGGCTCGGGCCGCACCGTGCCGCCGTTCGTGGACCTGCAGGAGCGGATGCTCTTCGCCGAGGCGCTCGACGCGATCGCGTGCCTCGACGCGGGTGTGCTCACGAGCGTCCCCGACGCGAACATCGGCTCGATCTACGGCATCGGATTCCCCGCCTGGACCGGCGGCGTGCTCCAGTACGTCAACCAGTACGAGGGCGGCCTGCCCGGCTTCGTCGCGCGCGCCCGCGAGCTCGCGGCCGCCTACGGCGACCGGTTCCTGCCGCCCGCGTCGCTCGTGGCCCGCGCGGAGCGCGGGGAGGAGTACCGGTGAGCGAATCCGCCTCGGTCGTCGAGCGAGGAGCGCAGCTCCCGGTCGTTGCGCGAGGAGCGCAGCGACGAGTCGAAACGCGCCTCCGCACCCGCTTCACCGACGCCCTCGGGATCGACCACCCCGTCGTGCAGGGCGGGATGATGTGGGTCGGGCGGGCCGAGCTCGCCGCCGCGGTCTCGGAGGCCGGCGGCCTCGGCATGATCACGGCGCTCACGCAGCCGACGCCGGCCGACCTCGTCCGCGAGATCGAGCGCGCTCGCGCGCTCACCGACAAGCCGTTCGGCGTGAACCTCACGATCCTGCCGTCGATCAACCCGCCGCCGTACGACGAGTACCGCCGTGCGATCATCGATGCGGGCGTGACCATCGTGGAGACCGCGGGCTCGAACCCGGAGCCGCACATGGACCTGTTCCGGGACCACGGCGTGCGGGTCATCCACAAGTGCACGAGCGTCCGGCACGCGCTGAAGGCGGAGCTCGTCGGCGTCACCGCGGTCTCGATCGACGGGTTCGAGTGCGCGGGGCATCCCGGCGAGGACGACGTGCCCGGGCTCGTGCTCATCCCCGCCGCCGCCGACGCGCTGACCATCCCGTTCATCGCCTCCGGGGGCTTCGCCGACGGCCGTGGGCTCGCGGCGGCGCTCGCGCTCGGCGCCGACGGCGTGAACATGGGCTCGCGGTTCATGTGCACGGTCGAGTCGCCGATCGCGCAGGCCGTCAAGGACCGGATCGTCGAGGCATCCGAGCTCGACACCAACCTCGTCTTCCGGAGCCTGCGGAACACCGCGCGCGTCGCGAAGAACGCGGTCAGCGACGAGGTCGTGCAGATCCTCGCGGCCGGCGGACTGTTCCCCGACGTGCAGCCGCTCGTCGCGGGCGCGCGCGGCCGGAAGGTCTTCGAGGACGGTGACCTCGACGCCGGCATCTGGACGGTCGGGCTGGTGCAGGGCATCATCCGCGACATCCCGACCGCCGGCGAGGTCGTGCGCCGCACCGTCGAGGAAGCGGCGCAGGTCCTGCGCGCGCGGCTCGCGCTCTTCGCCGAGCCGGTCGGGAGCGCCGCAGTGGCGTAGGGGACCTGCTGCGGGCGCAGCGCGCGCGGGCAGCCGCGACGCGGTCTCAGGCGGTGATGCCGTGCCGCACCATGTCCTGCGTCGCGCGGACGAGGTCGTCGAGCGTGCGGTGCCGCGGGTTCCACCATTCCGCGGCCCAGTTCATGGCGCCGAGGAGGAGCAGCCGCGTGATCGCGACGTCGAGGTCGGGGCGGAGCTGCCCGGCCTCCTGCGCGGCGATGAACAGGTCGCGCCAGATCTGGGCGTAGCGCGCCTCCTCGGCGGCCGGGCGCGCACGCAGCTCCTCCGGCACCTGGTTCGCGTTGCGGATCGAGGCGGTCGTGTAGTCGGAGATCAGCAGCTCGTAGCGCAGGTGCTCCTCGACGGCCTTCATGATCCGGTCGAGCGGCGAGGTGTCGTCGGGCAGGGCGGCGAGCTCGGCGGCGACGTGCGCGTGGACGCGGGCGACGCCGACCCACATGACCTCCTCGATCAGCTCGTCGCGCGAGGAGAAGTAGTAGTAGATCGCGGGAGCCTGCAGCCTGGCGCGCTCGGCGATGTCCGAGAGCCGCGTGCCGGCGTACCCCTTGCGGCTGAGGACGTGGGCCGCCGCGTCGAGGATCCGCTCGCGCGTGCGCGCGGACTTGGTCGGCGCGTCGGATGCCGCGTCCGCTCTCGCGTCGGCCTCGAGCGTGCTCGCCGGGGCGGGGGCCGGATCCTGCGCCATCGGGAACCTTTCTAATCTTCCTTAGAAGATACCGGAGGATGCCTCGCAGCGCCCCTGCGCCATACGGTGTGCGTATGCGAACTCCGGCGGGCTGGCTCCGAGGCGTGCGCCACCCGGAGGCCTATCACGGCCGGGGCGAGCGCCGGGCGTACTTCGAGGGCTGGTACGTGAAGCTCGTCTCGGCCGACCGCACGCGCCGGTGGGCGGTGATCCCCGGCGTCTTCCTCGGCCTCGAGGGCGACTCGGGCACGGCCGACGAGGCGTTCGTGCAGGTGCTCGACGGGCTGAGCGGCCGCTCCTGGTACCACCGGTTCCCGGTCGACGAGTTCGAGGCATCCGATCTCGCCTTCGAGGTCCGCGTCGGGCCGAACCGGTTCGACGCGTCGGGCGCGACGCTCGACCTCCCGCAACTGCGCGGGCGCGTCGAGTTCGCCACCCCGATGGAGCCGTGGCCGGTCACGCTCCGCGAGCCCGGGATCATGGGCTGGTACGGCGCGGTGCCGTTCATGGAGTGCTTCCACGGCATCGTCTCGTTCGGCCACGCGCTCGCGGGCGAGCTCGAGGTCGAGGGGGAGCGCGCGTCGTTCGACGGCGGGCGCGGCTACATCGAGAAGGACTGGGGCGAGGCGTTCCCGGCGGGGTACGTGTGGATGGCGAGCAACCACGTCGACGTGGACGCCGGCGCCGACGGGGGCGACGGTCGGGCCGGCGCGGCGGATGCCTCGCTCATCGCCTCGGTCGCGATCATCCCGTGGCTCGGCGGCGCGTTCCGCGGATTCATCATCGGGTTCCGGCACGGCGGGCGCCTGCACAAGTGGACCACGTGGAACCGTGCGCGCGAGCGACGCCTCGAGATCACCGACACGCACGTGCGCTGGGCGGTCGAGGGACCGGACGGCACCCTCGAACTCGAGGCCGAACGCCGGCGCGGCGGGCTCCTGCACGCCCCGCTGCGCAGCGCGATGCACCGCCGCGTGGAGGAGACGCTCGACGCGAGCATCTCGTTCCGCCACCTCGCGCCCGACGGCACGCTGCGGCTCGCGGGAACTGCCGAGTGCGCGGGGCTCGAGGTGTTCGGCGACCTCGAGCGGCTGCTCGCGACCAAGGCGCGCTGAACCCGCCCGCTCGCGCGCGGATCAGCCCCTGCGGGTGCGGGTCACCGCCGCGGGCGCGTCACCGCGGGCGTGGTGGATGAGGCGGCGGCTGGGCGGGCGGATGCCGCGGGCTCGACGTGCGCGGGCTCGACGACCGCGGGCTCGGCGTCGGACGGCTCGTTCTCCGCGGTTGCGGCATCCGCCTCCCGGCGTGGAGGGGAGGCGTCCGGCGCCGGCTCCTGGAGGGCCGCACGCATGATGCTCCGAGGGTCGTAGCGGCGGGGATCGAGCGCCCGCCAGTCCTCGTCCGTGAAGTCCGGTCCCAGTTCCTCGCGCACGCGATCCTGGGTCGACTGCGCGAACTCGCGCACCTTCGCCGCAATCCGACCCAGCGCCGCCGCATAGCGGGGCAGGCGCTCGGGGCCCACCAGCATCACCGCGATGACGCCGATGATGAGGAGCTTCTCGAAGGTGAGCCCGAAGGTCATCGCGCCGGCGCTGCGGGCGCGGGATCCGGGCTCCCGGCCGGCCCGGAGGGCGTGTCGGCGACGCGGGCGGCGGCGGCCGCGGCCGCGGGCGGGGCGGATGCCGCGGCATCCACCGTGGCCGTGGCGGGCGCGACCTCCGCGTCCTCCTCGCGCATCGCCTTCATCTCGCCCTTGAACGCGCGCGCCGACTGGCCGAGGCTCCGGGCGAGGGCCGGCAGCTTCGTGCTGCCGAACAGGAGCAGGATCACGGCGACGACGACGACGAGGTGCCAGCCGGTCAGACCTTGGAGCATCGGGGCCCTCCTTCGGGCTTCTGCGCGACAGGCGACATCACGCCCCGCACATGTGGTTCGAGTGGGACGGCGCGTGCCGTTCGCGACCGCGCCGTCCTGATTGGGTGGATCCTATAGGTGCGCGCCGGGAAATAACAAGACTGTGACGCGACCTCCGTATCTTGATCACGAGACGGCAACTTTTGTTTGACCGGCGACGAAACTTCGGTCAAGATGTCGCCTGAGCGATGCCGGACCTGCGTGCGACGGCATCCGACGACGGGCGGCACCGCCGCCACGTGACCAGACGACGAAGTCCGGTGGCACCAGGACTCGATGACGAGTGGGAGGGAGCGAGCGCACGCGGCGGTGGACCCGCCATGACCATGACCAAAGGTCACCGCCAGAACCGTAGGAGCGGAAGGCGATGACCCGGTCGGAAGAACCCTGACAGGCAACTGAACCGACAGGAGCTGTTCCACGATGAATTCTACCCGCAAGCGCATGCGCGGACGAGGGCTCGTCGCCGTCACCGCGCTCGCCGCCGGTGCGCTCGTCCTCGCCGGCACGCCGGCGTACGCGCACAACGGCGTCGACCACGGAGCCGAGGCGGCCGCGGCCGCCGCGACCAACTGGTCCAACTACGAGAAGGTCCTGATCACGAAGGACGTCGGCGAGCCGATCGACCTGGCCGTCCTGCCGGACAGCCGCGTGCTGCACACCGCGCGCAACGGCGACCTCCGCATCACCGACCCGTCGACCGGCGTCACCAAGATCGTCAACACCGTCGAGGTCTACTCGAACTCCGAGGACGGCCTCCAGACGGTCGCGCTCGACCCCGACTTCGCGACGAACCACTGGGTCTACCTCGTGTACGCCCCGCGCGACGCGAACAAGGACGGCGTGGTCGACACCCCGACCGGGTCCGCTCCCGAGCGCCTCCCGGCCGGAGCCGACGAGGCCACCTACTGGAACCAGTGGATCGGCGTGAACCGCCTCTCCCGCTTCCAGTGGACCGGCGACAAGATCGACCTGGCCACCGAGCAGGTCATCCTGGACGTCACCGTCAACCGCGGGCAGTGCTGCCACGTCGGCGCCGACATCGACTTCGACGCCGCAGGCAACCTCTACCTGAGCACCGGCGACAACACGCCCGCGAGCACGCCTGGCGCCAACGGCTTTGCGCCGAACAACGACGCGCCCGGCATGAACCCCGGCCTCGACTCGCGTCGCGGTGCGGGCAACACGAACGACCTGCGCGGCAAGATCCTCCGGATCCACCCCGAGGCGAACGGCTCGTACACGATCCCCGCGGGGAACCTGTTCGCGCCCGGTACGCCGAAGACGCGCCCCGAGATCTTCATCATGGGCGTGCGGAACCCGTTCCGCCTGGACGTCGACTCGGAGAACAACTCGATCACGTGGGGCGACTACGGACCCGACGCCACCAAGGCGGTCGCCTCGACCGCCGGACGCGGCCCGATGGGTCTCGTCGAGTGGAACACGGTCGCGCTGAACGACCCGCACAACGGCGGCTGGCCGTACATGACGGGTGACAACTTCGTCTACAACGACTGGAACTACGAGACGTCGACGCCCGGCCCGTTCTTCGACGCGGCCAACCTGATCAACGACTCGCGCTGGAACACGGGTCTCACGCAGCTCCCGGCACCGCGCCCGGCGACCGTGTACTACGGCGACAACGTCGGCGACCAGCCGGCGGCGTTCGACGACTTCGTCAACCTCGGCTCGGGCACCGGCCAGGCGCCGATGGGCGGCCCCGTCTACCACTACGACGCGGCCAACCCCTCGCCGACGAAGTTCCCGCAGTACTGGGACGACAAGGCGTTCTTCGCCGAGTTCTCGCAGGACTTCCTCGCGGCCCTCACGGTCGACTGGAACACGCACAAGGTGACGCACGTGCAGGACTTCCTGCCGAACAGCGCGCTCACCGCCGCCGCCCAGCCGATCCACGACAACGCGATGGACCTCGAGTTCGGCCCCGACGGGTCGCTCTACGTCCTCGAGTACGGTGACGGCTTCTTCCGGGCGAACCCCGACAACGGCCTGTACCGGATCGACTACGTCGAGGGCGACAAGCGGCCGCAGGCCCGCTTCACCGCGACGCCGGGCTCCTCGTCGACCGCCCCGGTGACGGTCACGTTCGACGGCTCCGCCAGCACCGACCCCGAGGGCTCCGCGCTCACGTACGACTGGGATGTCAACGGCGACGGCACGTTCGAGTACACCGGGAAGACCGCGACGCACACCTACGCGAACCTGGGCGCCTACACCGCCCGACTGCGCGTGACGGATGCCGCGGGCCGGATCAGCCTCACCAGCAAGGTCGTCTCGGTCGGCAACCAGGCCCCCGCGGTCACGATCGACTACCCCGCGAACGGCGGCTTCTACGACTGGGGCCAGGCGGTCCCGTACAAGGTGACCACGGCGGACGCCGAGGACGGGTCGGCGACGACCTGCACCCGGGTCGCGTGGACGTACGGCCTCGGCCACGACGAGCACGCCCACCCCGAGGTCTCGGGCACGGGCTGCCAGGGCGCGTGGCTGACCAACGCCAGCTCGCCCGAGCACGGTGCCGGCGCCAACCTGTACGGCGCGGTCGTCGTGACCTACACCGACAACGGCGCCAACGGCCTCCCGGCCGCGTCGGGCGAGGCGTCGGTGCGCCTGAACCCGAAGAAGCAGCAGGCCGAGCTCGCCACCCAGCGCGAGGGCGTCGTCGTGTACGAGGATGCCTCCGCCTCCGGCGGCAGCGCCGTCCGCGGCCTCGGCTCGGGCGACTACCTCCGGTACGACCCGGTGAGCTTCTCGGGCATCACCGGTGCGGTGGTCCGTGCCAACGGCGGCGGCAACGTCGCGCTGCGCTGGGGTTCCGTTTCGGCGGCGCCGTTCGCGACGGCGGCGATCCCGGCGGGTGACGGCTGGAAGGACGTCCAGGTGAACTTCACCGCGCCCTCCGGCTCCGGCCAGCTCTTCGTGACCTCGACGGCCGAACTCGCGGTCGACTCGATCACGATGGTCGGCGCCGGCGTGGCGGACGTGACCGCCCCGACGGTGGCGCACACGCTCACCCCGAGCACCCCCAAGGGCGTCGGCGGCGTGTTCAACGAGCCCGTGCGGTTCGCAGTGCAGCCGACGGACAACGGCGCGCTCTCGACCGTGCAGTACTCGACGAACGGCGGCCAGACCTGGACGAACCTCGCGGCGAACCAGCAGTACGGCGTGACGTTCTCGACGAAGGGCACCTACAACCTGAGCTACCGCGCGACCGACACCGGTGGCAACGTCTCGCAGGTCAAGACCGTGTCCTTCAGCGTCGACCTCGCCGCGCTCAACGCGCCGACGGTGGACAGCCAGACGCTCGTGGCGCTCGGATCCTCGCGCTCGAGCTTCGGCGACTCCGCCGACGTCGCGGTGCAGGTGACGGGTGCGGGCGGCGTGCCGACCGGGGTCGTCTCGCTCACCATCGGCGAGACCGAGGTCGGCCGCGGGACGCTCGACGCCCAGGGTCGCGTGACCATCGCGCTGCCGGCCGACCTCGCGGTCGGCACCCACACGGTGCGTGCGACGTACCTCGCCGACCAGGTCTTCAAGACCTCGGCGGGCACGGCCCGGCTCACGGTCGCGCAGACGAAGTCGCTCACGAGCGTCTCCGTCTCGCCCGACCCGGTCAAGCCGGCCGTCGCGGCCAAGGCGGCCATCGCCGTCGAGTCGACGACGGGCATCGTCCCCGTCGGCGACGTCACGGTCAAGGTCCTGAAGGGCACCTCGACGGTCGCGACCCTCACCGGCACGCTCGACGCGTCCGGCCAGGTCGTGGTCACCCTGCCGAAGCTCGCCTCCGGCTCGTACCAGATCCAGGCGTCGTACGACGGTTCCGCCGGCGTCGCCAAGAGCACGGACACGGTCAGCCTGACCGTCCGGGCGTAACACCCAGGTGGGGCCCGCGTCCAGGCGCGGGCCCCACCCACCAAGGCCGACCGGGGCAGACCGGTTCGGGAATCCCCTCGAAGGAGAGAGATGCATCACCACAACCACGCACACCCGACGGTGTCGGCCAAGCCGATGAGCCGCCGGAACCTGCTCCAGGCGCTGGCCGCCTCGTCGGTCGCAGTCGGGCTCGGCGCCGTCGCCGCACCCGCAGCCGCGAACGCCCTCGGTGCCGCCACGGCCGCCCCGACGGTCAGCGAAGGCGCGCGCCTCGTGCCCGTCAACCGGATCGGCATCCAGCTGTTCTCGGTCCGCGACAAGCTCAGCGGCGCGGGATCGATCGGCTTCCGGCGCCTGTTCGAGGAGCTCAGCGCGATGGGCTACTCGGAGATCGAGTTCGCCGGGTACACGCAGGGCGGCGCCGGCGCGATCACCATCCCGCAGATCCGCCAACTGCTCGACGACAACGGCCTCCGCGCCGTCGGCAGCCACGTGAACCTCAACGCGAACAACATCGACGCCGAGATCGAGAACGCCAGGATCCTCGGCATGAAGCACCTCGGCCAGGGCGGCGCCATCGCGTCGGGCCGGACGGTGTCGGCCTGGACCACGGCTGCGCAGAACTGGAACACCTGGGGCGCGAAGGCGAAGGCCGCCGGCCTGAAGCTCTACACGCACACCCACAACGGCGAGTGGAACTGGACGACGGATGCCGCCGGCGTCAACACCAACCGCCGCATCTACGACCTGCTGTGGGACGAGTTCGACCCGTCGCTCGTCGGGTTCGAGATGGACATCTACTGGGCGTACGTCGGTCGTCACCAGTACCCCGGCTTCCAGCCGATCGACTACCTGAAGCGCGACCCCCGCCGGTTCCCGCTCGTGCACCTCAAGGACGGGAAGATCAACCCGGCCTCGGGCAACGGCTACGACATCATCGAGTTCGGCGCCGGCAACATCCCCTACCAGGAGATCCTCTCGGTCCTGTCGAACAACCGCGGCCAGCGCTTCGGCATCTGGGAGCAGGACAACGCGAGCAGCACCGCAGCCGGCGGCAACGCGCTGAACTCGCTCGGCAACGCCGACCGCAGCTACCAGAACCTCGCCGCGCTCCGCGGCTGACCCCAACCCCCTGAAGGAGAATCCTCAATGCGCAACCATTGGAAGGCCACCGCGGTCGCGGTGCTCGTGGTCGGCAGCAGCCTCGTCGCCATGCCGGCGTACGCCGCTGACCTCAGCTGCAACAGCGACCTCGGCGACCAGACCGTCACCGGCAACCTCGTCGTCGGAGCGGGCGCGAACTGCGTGCTCGGCGGCGCGACCGTGCTCGGCGACATCACCGTCCAGGCCGGCGGCTGGCTCGACGCGACCTCGGTCGTCGTCGAGGGCGACGTCGTCGCGACCGACGCCTACGGCGTGTCGATCGACGGCACGAGCGTCGGCGGCGACATCAGCGTCTACTCGGCCAACACCCCGAACGGCTTCCTCTACCTCAACGACCTCGAGGTCGGCGGCTCCGTCGCCGCCGGCGGGGTCGACGTCGAGGTGACCGACAGCACCATCGGCGGCTCGCTCACCACGCAGGACGCGTTCTACGTCGACGTCATCCGCACCTCGGTCGTCGGCGACGTGTCGATCGACGGTTCGAACTGGGGCGTCTCGGTGCTCGGTGCGATCGTCCAGGGCGACGTCACGGTGAGCGGCAGCTCGCGCGACGTGCTCATCGGCGCGACCGCCGGGGGCGGCGCGGACGCGTTCGGCAACACGATCGGCGGCGACCTGGTGCTCACGGGCAACACGGCGAACCTCCAGGTCGCGTCGACCACCGTCCAGGGCGCGATCGAGCTCGCGGACAACGACCCGGCCGCCACCTTCGGCGCGGGCGTCGCAGCCTCGTCGGTCACCGGTGCCTTCACCGGCACCCCCGCGGGCCAGCCGGCCGCCGGCGACCAGGCGATCGCGGTCACCGTCCCGGCCCAGGCCCCGGGCGAGCTGATCTGGTCGCTCGACGGCACCTCGGCGCTCGTCGACCTCGGCGTGGCCGAGGAGGAGCTCAACGGCTACGTCGCCAGCGGCTCGATCGTCCCGATCCGCGTCCAGGACACCCGCGCCGGCAACCCCTCGTGGACGCTGACCGCGCAGGTGTCGAACTTCGCCGCGGGCGGCCAGACCATCTCGAGCCGTCACCTCGGCTGGGGCCCGAAGGTCGGCGAGAACGGCGGCGGCGCCGTTCCCGGTGCCGCGGTCGCACCGGGCACCGGCGAGACCGACGGCCTCGCGGTCGCGCGGACCCTCGCGAGCGCACCGGCCGGCCACGCCCGCGCGGCCTCGGTCGTGGGCGCGGACCTCGCGCTGGAGCTCCCGCTCGACACGCCCCGCGGCACCTACACCGCGACGGTCACGCTGACCGCTCTCAGCTGATCGCCCCGTGCGGGCCCCGGCGACGCGCCGGGACCCGCACGGCCCATCCGCACCGAACCGCACGAAAGCGAGCACGCGCCCATGTCCCAGGCCGTCTTCCCTCAGACCTCCACCCACCTCGCCGAGCCGACCGCCCCCGCGGCACGCGGTCGCCACGTCGCCGTACCGGGCGCCTCGCGGCGTCGAGCGGGCGTCCTCGCCCAGCTCCGCCGCGCCCCGCTGCGCAGGCCGCGCGGTGCCGTCCTCATCCTCCTGGTCGTGCTCGCGACCTGGCTCGGCTCGCTCGTCGGGACCGCCGCAGCCGGTGCCGCCGAGAACGACGGCGCGACCGCGACCGTGTCGTGGAGCGTGCGCCCGGCCGACACCACGCAGGGCATCGGGCGCCCCAACTTCGGCTACGAGGTGCTGCCGGGCGACACGTTCGACGACGCGATCCTCGTCACCAACCGAAGCGACGCCGCGATCGAGCTCGACGTCTACGCCGCCGACGGGTTCCTCACCTCCGACGGCTCGCTCGACATCCTGCCGCGAGGCGAGGAATCCACCGAGCTCGGAGCCTGGGTCGCCGTCGCCCAGCCGACCGTCTCGCTCGACAGCGGCCAGACCCTCGAGATCCCGTTCACGATCGCGGTGCCCGCGCAGGCGCCGCCCGGCGACTACACGGCCGGCGTGGTCGCGTCGATGGTCGTCGACGCCGACGGCGTCGTCACCGAGCGGCGGCTGGGGTCGCGCATGCACCTGCGCGTGCTCGGCGAGCTCGCGCCCGCCTTCACGGTCACGGACGTCTCGCTCGACTTCGCCGGCACGCCCGTGCCGTTCGCGCCGGGCTCCGGCGCGGTCACGTTCACGGTGACGAACACCGGCAACACGCGGCTCGCGCCCGACGCGGTCGTCCACGTCGCGGGGCCCTTCGGGCTCGGAGACGTGACCATCCGGGCGTCGGACCTGCCGGAGCTGCTTCCCGGGAGCTCGGTCGACCACACGGTGCAGCTCGCCGAGCTCGCGCCGCTCGGACTCCTGACGGCCGGCGTCGACGCGGGTGCGGACGTCGTGATGCGGCCGGGCGACCAGTCGGCGCCGCCGCAGGTGGCGACCGCGTCGGCCGCGGCCTCGACCTGGGCCGTGCCGTGGACCACGCTCGCGCTCATCCTCGGCGTCGCGGCGCTCATCGCGTGGCCGTTCATCGCCCGGCGCCGGGCGAAGGCCGTCCAGGCGAAGGCGGTCGCGGCCGCGGTGGCCGCCGCGCTCGCCGAGCGCGACGCCGAGGACGCCGAGGCCGGCGAGGCGACGGCGGATGCCCCGGTCGACGCGGATGCCACGGTCGACGCGCATGCCCCGGGCCACGACGACTCCCTGCTCGAGGGTGCGGACGCCGCGCACGAGGCATCCGACGAACCCGGCTCGGACGACCAGGTCGCGCGCGAACGCGTCGACGTCGGCTAGCCCCACGATCCGCCGGCGGCGCAGGGAGGGACACCCGGCGCCGTCGGCGTGCCACCCGCTCGCCCGCCCCGCGACCGAACCACCGGTCGCGGGGCGGGCGACTCCGCGTGCCCGCGGGGGTCCGCATGCCGAACCGGGTGTCGCGAAGCCGGGTGGCCTGCTCGTGCGCGATCGGGTCGGTGCGCGTGCGCGACCGGGTGGTGGGTTCGCGTGCGCGACCGGGTGGTGGGTTCGCGTGCGCGTCGACGGCCCGCACGCGAGGACCTCGCCCCGCGTCGCGTCCGTGACCTCGTGCCCGTGAGCTCGTGCCCGTCGGGCGACCGGTGCCGGGCGTGCGGTACCCCGCGCCGGCTCGTGATTCCCTGCAGCCGTGGTGCCGGGTGCCCGAGGCATCCGGACCGAGGCATCCGGAGCGAGGCATGCGGTGCCCGATCCTGCGTGCGCCGGTGCCCGCGGGCCACCGGAGCCCGCACACCTCCGAACGACGTGCGTGCGTGCGCGCGACGGCTCGTCGACGTGGCGACGCGGATCGCGGCGACCAAACGCCCGGACCCGCGTGAGCGGATCCGGGCGTCGGTCGTGCGGGAGCGTGCGATCAGGCCGGCATGAACCCGGCGCTCAGCGACTCCGGCGAGAGCGCGTGCTCGACCGCGAGCATGCTCGCGCCGATGATGCCGGCCTTCTCGGCCGACTGCGACTGGACGATCGAGAGGTACTCGGTCGCGAGCGGCGTCGATCGCATGTAGACGACCTCGCGGACGCCCGCGATGAGGTGCTCGCCCACGCGGGCCATCCCTCCGCCGATCGCGATGACCGACGGGTTCATGAGGCTGACGCACGCGGTGAGGACCTCGCCGATGTCCCGGCCGGCCTGCCGGACGGCCTGGATCGCGTCGATGTTGCCGCGCTTGACCAGGTCGACGACATCGCCGCCGTTGTGCGCCTCGACGCCCTGCTCGCGCAGCGCGCGGGCGATCGCCGGGCCGGACGCGAGCGCCTCGATGCATCCTCGGTTGCCGCACTGGCAGGGCACGTTCGCGCCGCGCGCGACCTGCACGTGCCCGATGTCGCCCGCGATGCCCTGCGCGCCGCGCTGCAGCTGGCCGCCCGAGATGATCCCCGCACCGATGCCGGTCGCGATCTTGACGAACATGAGGTTCTCGACGTTCGGCCAGGCGACGGAGCGCTCGCCCAGCGCCATGATGTTCACGTCGTTGTCGACGAGGACCGGCACCGGCAGGTGCTGCTGCACCCAGCCCGGGACGTCGAAGCGGTCCCAGCCCGGCATGATCGGCGGGTTCACGGGTTGTCCGGTCGAGTGCTCGACCGGGCCCGGAACGCCGATGCCCACGGCGGCGACGTCGGACCGGTCACGGCCCGTGCGTTCGAGGAGCGCGACCGCGCCCGAGGTGAGCCAGGTGAGCACGGGCTCGGGTCCGAGCGCGACGTCGAGGGGCTCGGTGTGCTCGGCCAGCACCGCACCGGTGAGGTCCGTGATCGCGACGGTCGCGTGCGACGCGCCGATGTCGGCCGCGACGACGACCTTCGCGGCCGGGTTGAGCGCGAACTGCGAGGGGGGACGACCTCCGGTCGACACCGCGTCGGCGACGGGCGTGATCAGGCCCATCCGCATGAGCTCGTCGACCCGGGCGGCGATCGTCGAACGGGCGAGGCCGGTCGATTTCGCGAGTTCCGCCCTGGTGCGGGGAACACCGTCGCGCAGCAGTTGGAACAGCTGGCTGACCCCGGTGACGGGCTGGGGTGGTTCGGTCGTCATTCCTCACGCTCTCAGTGGGTTGGCTTCCGCCATGTGGCGGAGGACTTCTGCACAGTACTCCTCGAAACGGATCCGCGCGATCACATCGCGGGCCTCACCCGGACGAGCGCCCGGTCGACCGGGCGAACCGCTGCTGGAGGAGCACGGCGACGATGATGATCACGCCCTTCGCGACGGCCTGGACCGACGACGAGAGGTTGTTCTGCACGAACACGTTGGACAGCGTCGCGAAGATCAGGACGCCGAGCACCGTGCCGGTGATCGTGCCGCGGCCGCCCACGAGGAGCGTGCCGCCGACGACGACCGCGGCGATCGCGTCGAGCTCGTAGAGCGTGCCGTGCGTCGAGGTGCCGGCCGTCGTGCGGCCCAGCATCATGACCGCGGCGATGCCCGCCGAGAGCCCGGCGAGCGCGTAGAGCCAGACGGTGTGCCGCTTCACGTTGATGCCCGCGAGCCGCGACGCCTCGCGGTTGCCGCCGATCGCGACCGTGCGGCGGCCGAAGGTCGTGCGGTTGAGCAGGACCCAGCCGATGACCGCGACGATCGCGAAGATCCAGATCAGGATGTCGACGCCGAGGAAGTCCGCGTTGAAGAAGTCGATGAAGTCGCGTGAGTCGATCGTGAGCGTGCGCCGCTCGGCGAGGATCTCCGCGAGTCCGCGTGCGGCGACGAGCATCGCGAGGGTCGCCATGAACGCGACGACGTTGCCGTACGCGATCACGATGCCGTTGACCAGGCCGGCCGCGATGCCGACGGCGAGGGCGAAGACGACCATGACGATCCAGTGCGAGCTCTCCGCGATGCTCTGGGTCGCATCGAGCGTCGCGACGACCGAGGCGAGGCCCATGACGGACCCGACGGAGAGGTCGATGCCGCCCGAGATGATCACGAAGGTCATGCCGACGCTGATCACGCCGATGATCGAGGCCTGGCGGAGGATCGTCAGCGTGTTGCTCCACGTGGTGAACGTGTCGGGCGCGGTGACCGCGCCCACCGCCACGATGAGCAGCAGCGCGAGGATCAGGCCGACGTTGCGGCCCGCCGGGCCGGCCAGGAACCGCTTCAGCGGCGAGGCCTTCGATTCGGGCGCGGGTGCGCCCGTCGTGGGGGTGGGGTCCACGGCGACGGTGCCGCCGGGGGTGGTCTGCTCGCTCACGCGGCAGCTCCTTTCATGACGAGGTCGAGCACACCGTGCTCGTCGATCTGGGAAGCGGGGACGGTCGTGAGGACCCGGCCGTCGGCGACCACGAGGACGGTGTCGGCGAGGCCGAGGACCTCCTCGATCTCGCTGGAGACGACGACGATGGCGTTGCCCTCGGCCGCGAGCCGGCGGATGAGGGCGTAGATCTCGGTGCGGGCGCCGACGTCGACGCCGCGCGTCGGCTCGTCGAGCAGGAGCACGCGCGTGCCGTGCACGAGCCAGCGGGCGAGCAGGATCTTCTGCTGGTTGCCGCCCGAGAGGGTGACCGCGGCGCGGTCGGGATCCGCCGGGCGGAGTTCGAGCGCCTCGATCTGCTCCCGCGCGCTGCGACGCGCACGGCGTTCGTCGAGGAATCCGCCCCTCGCGAACCGGGCCATCGAGGCCAGCGTGACGTTCACGTAGATCGGCTCGTCGAGCACGAGGCCCTGGCTCTTGCGCTCCTCGGGGGAGAGGCCGACGCCAGCGCCGACCGCGGACACGACCGAACCGCGGCGGAGCGCCTTGCCGGCGACCGACACGGTGCCGCTGCTGGCGCGCCGGGCGCCGTAGATCGTCTCGAGGATCTCGGAGCGGCCGGAGCCGACCAGTCCCGCGAGTCCGACGATCTCGCCGGCGCGCACCTGGAACGAGACGTCCTCGAACGAGCCCGTGAGCGAGAGGCCGTCGACGTCGAGCACCGTGGGGGCGTCCTCGGCGACCGCCACCGCGGGCGGGAACACGTTCTCGACCGTGCGGCCGGTCATGAGCCGGATCAGGTCGGCGGTCGGCGTCTCGGCGACCGAGAGGCCGTTGGCCATGCTTCGGCCGTCCTTCAGCACCGTGATGCGGTCGCCGATCTGCCGGATCTCCTCGAGCCGGTGCGTGATGTACACGACCGCGATGCCGGCCGAGGTGAGCTCCTCGACCACGTGGAAGAGGTTCTTCACCTCCTCGGAGTCGAGCACCGCGCTCGGCTCGTCCATGATGATCAGCTTGATCTCGTGCGAGAGCGCACGCGCCATGCTCACGATCTGCTTGTTGGCGGCGCTCAGCGATCCGACCTCGGCGTGCGGCGAGAGGCCGGCGTGCCCGAGTCGGCCGAGCAGCTCGCGGGTGCGGCGCGCGGCCTCGCTGCGCTTGGTGAAGCCGCCGCGCGCGACCTCGTGGCCCAGGAAGATGTTCTCGGCCACGGTCAGGCCGTCGACCACGTCGAGCTCCTGGTACATGGTCGCGATGCCGAGGTCGATCGCGGCCTGCGGGTCCGGGATCTCGACGGACTCCCCGAGCCAGGAGATCGCTCCCTCGTCGGGTCGGTGGACGCCCGCGAGCACCTTGATGAGGGTGGACTTCCCCGCGCCGTTCTGGCCGAGGATGCAGTGCACCTCACCGGGGCGGATGTCGAGATCGACGCCCTTGAGTGCGCGCACGCCGGCGAATGCCTTCGTCACCCCCTGGACGACAAGTAATGACGATGAATGGTCGACTTTGATCACGGAGCGAACATAACACGCCGCCTCGTCGGCACGCGACCCCCATCGTGGTGGCCGGCGGGGTGGTCGGGCCGGCACCGGGTTCCCGGCGCCCGGGAATGTTCCGGGCTGGCCACGGCGGGATTCGGCACTTCTGTCGCACGTAAAACAAAAGTTGCCAATCGTCGCTCCACTTCTGCTACGGTGTTCGAAGTCGACGCGGACCCCCCTCGGAGTGGCAGCACCACCTCGGGTCGAACCCGCGTCGTCCGGAGCTGCACACACATTCAAGGAGGAACCACATGCGCTCAGTTCGGAAGGCGCGGATGCGCACCATCGTCGCCGGCACCGCCCTGCTGGCCGTCGCCGGCATGCTGGCCGGTTGCACGAGCACCGCCGAGTCCGACGACGTCGTCGACCAGGGCACCACGAGCGACGAGAACGCCGCGTCGGGCGACACCGTCGTCATCGGCTTCTCGGGACCGGCCGCCGACCACGGCTGGCTCGGTGCCATCAACTCGGGCGCCCAGGCCGCCGCCGCGAGCTTCGACGACGTCGAGCTCCGCATGGCCGAGGGCACCAACGACGCCAACGCCCAGATCGCCGCCGTCGAGACCTTCATCAACGAGGGCGTCGACGTGATCGTGCTGCTGCCGACCGACGGCGCCGCACTCACCGAGGTCGCGATCAAGGCCATGCAGGCCGGCATCCCGGTCGTCAACGTCGACCGCGAGTTCTCGAGCCCGTTCGCCGCGCGCACCACGATCCTCGGCGACAACTACGGCATGGGCGTCTCGGCCGGTGCGTACATCTGCGGCCAGCTCGCAGGCCAGGACGACGCCGTCGTCGCGGAGATCGCCGGCATCGACTCGCTCCCGCTCACGCAGGACCGTTCGCAGGGCTTCAAGGACGCCCTGAGCGACTGCGGCCTCGACGTCTCGGCCCGCGTGGCCGCCGACTTCACGGTCGCCGGCGGTGAGGCTGCCGCCTCGCAGCTGCTCTCGGCGAACCCGCACATCGACGCGCTGTGGAACCACGACGACGACCAGGGCGTCGGCGTGCTCGCCGCGATCAACTCGGCCGGCCGCGACGAGTTCTTCATGGTCGGCGGCGCCGGCTCGAAGAACGCGATGGAGGCCATCCAGGCCGACGACAGCGTGCTCAAGGCCACGGTCATCTACCCGTCGACGCAGGCCGCCGACGGCGTCGCGCTCGCGCGCCTCATCGCGCAGGGCAAGACCGTCAGCGACCTGATCACGCCGAGCGTGCCCAACCGGATCGTCCTCGACGCCCCGGTGGTCACGAAGGACAACGTCGACCTCTACATCGACCTCGCCTTCGAGTCCTGACCGACTCGCGGGGCGCCCGGCCGGCAGGCCGGGCGCCCCGCGCCATCTCCTGAGAGGAGTCCCCGTTGACGAACCACCTCCGCGTCGCCATGATCGGCCACGGCTTCATGGGCGCCGCGCATTCCCAAGGCTGGCGGGTCGCCCCGCGGTTCTTCGACCTCCCGCTCGCGCCCGCGATGCAGGTCGTCGTCGGGCGTGACGCCGCCGCTTCGGCGGCCGCGGCCGAGCGCTGGGGCTGGGCGGAGTCCGCGACCGACTGGCGCGAGGTGATCGCCCGCGACGACATCGACCTGATCGACATCGTCACCCCGGGCGACACGCACGCCGAGATCGCGATCGCCGCACTCGAGGCCGGCAAGCACGTGCTCTGCGAGAAGCCGCTCGCGAACACGGTCGAGGAGGCCGAGGCGATGGCCGCGACGGCGGCGACGGCGGCCGAGCGCGGCGTCGTCTCGATGGTCGGCTTCACCTACCGGCGCGTGCCCGCCGTGGCGTTCGCCCGCCGGCTCGTCGCCGAGGGCCGCCTCGGCGACATCCGCCAGGTTCGCGCGGAGTACCTGCAGGACTGGCTCATGGACGCCGAGGCGCCCCTCACCTGGCGCATGAAGAAGGAGCACGCGGGCTCCGGCGCCCTCGGCGACATCGGCGCGCACGCCATCGACCTCGCCGAGCACATCACCGGCCAGCGGGTCGCGAAGGTCTCGGGCATCATCGAGACGATCGTGGCCGAGCGGCCCGTCCTCGCCGCCGGGTCGGGCCTGAGCGGGACGGCCGGATCGGATCGCGGGACCGTCACCGTCGACGACCTCGCCCTCTTCACCGGGCGCCTCACCTCGGGCGCCCTCGCGTCCTTCGAGGCGAGCCGGTTCCGCACGGGCCGCAAGAACGCGCTCCGCATCGAGATCTCCGGCGCCTTGGGAGCGCTCTCATTCGATCTCGAGCGCCTGAACGAGCTCGACTACTACGACGCGACGCAGCCCGCCGACGAGCAGGGCTTCCGGCGCATCCTCGTCACCGAGCCCGGCCACCCCTACGTCTCGGCGTGGTGGCCGACCGGTCATATGCTCGGCTACGAGCACGGCTTCTCCCACCAGGTGCGCGACCTCGTCGCCGCGGTCGCGGACGGGACGCAGCCGGAACCGTCGTTCGCCGACGGATTGCACGTCCAGCGGGTCCTCGGCGCGGTGGAGCAGAGCTCCTCCGCGGGCGGCACCTGGGTCACCACCGCGGGCTGACCCGCGGTACGGAACGAGAGAGAAGGGGATCGCGATGGCGCGACCGATCACGCTGTTCACCGGCCAGTGGGCGGACCTGCCGTTCGAGGAGGTGGCGAGGCTGGCGGGCGAATGGGGCTACGACGGCCTCGAGATCGCCTGCTGGGGGGACCACCTCGACGTGTCCAGGTGGGACGACGACGCGTACGTGCAGGGCAAGCTCGACGTCCTCGAGCGCAACGGCCTGAAGGTCTGGACGATCTCGAACCACCTCGGCGGCCAGGCCGTCTGCGACGACCCGATCGACCAGCGCCACCGGGACATCCTCAACGACCGCGTGTGGGGCGACGGGGACCCCGAGGGCGTGCGGCAGCGCGCGGCCGAGGAGATGAAGCTCACGGCGCTGCTGGCCGCGAAGCTCGGCGTGAAGACCGTCACGGGCTTCACCGGGTCGAGCATCTGGAAGTACGTGGCGATGTTCCCGCCCGCGACGGCCGAGATGGTCGACGCCGGGTACGAGGACTTCGCGGCGCGGTGGAACCCGATCCTCGACGTGTTCGACGAGGTGGGCGTGCGCTTCGCGCACGAGGTGCACCCGTCCGAGATCGCCTACGACTACTGGACCACCAAGCGCACGCTCGAGGCGATCGGGCACCGCGAGGCGTTCGGCCTGAACTGGGACCCGTCGCACATGGTGTGGCAGGACCTCGACCCCGTCGGGTTCCTCTGGGACTTCCAGGACCGCATCTACCACGTGCACTGCAAGGACACGAAGAAGCGCCTCGACAACGGGCGCAACGGCCGGCTGTCGTCGCACCTGCCCTGGGCCGACCCGCGGCGCGGCTGGGACTTCATCTCGACCGGGCATGGGGATGTCCCGTGGGAGAACGCGTTCCGCATGCTGAACGCGATCGGCTACGACGGACCGACCTCGGTCGAGTGGGAGGACGCGGGCATGGACCGCCTCGTCGGTGCGCCCGAGGCGCTCGGCTTCGTGCGCCGGCTGGCCTCCTACGTGCCGTCGGACGCGGCGTTCGACGCGGCGTTCAGCTCGCGGTAGGCGGCGCCGCGGCACGACGGGCTGGGCCAGGGCGGGGGCCCGGCTCAGCCCCTCGCGCGTGCCACGAACCGGTGCAGCAGTCGCTGCGGTTCGGTGACGGATGCCCCGCGCACGACCTCGGCGATGTGATCGAGCTCCTCCGACGGGAAGTAGCCGTAGTCCCGGTAGAGGGTCGCCCTCGCGATGAAGTCGTCGGCGCTCACCTCCGGGTGGAACTGGGTGGCGTAGACGCTGCGGCCCGCGCGGTACACCTGCACGGGGCATCCTTCGGACCCGGCGAGCAGCGTGGCCTCCGCCGGGAGCGTCGCGGCCGCCTCCTTGTGCCCGACCAGCGCAGTGAACGGCGCGTCGAGCGCGCCGGTCAGCGGGTCGGCGCGTCCGGCGTCCGTGAGGGAGATGGGGGTCGGGCCGACCGCCTCGCCGTACGTGCGGTCGACCGTGCCGCCGAGCACGCGCGTGAGGACGCCGATGCCGTAGCAGGTGAAGAGCACCGGGAGGTCGCGGTCGAGCGCGTACTCGGCGAGGCGGACCAGGTCGGACTCGATGCGTCGCTGCACGGGCGGCTTCTCGGACTCGGGCGTCGACACGTTGAACGGGCTCCCGCCGATGAGCACCGCCGCGACGCCGCCGAGGTCGACGCTCGACAGCGGGTCGAGGTCGAGCCGCAGGTGCGCGAAGTCGGCGGCGTCGACGCCCGCCGCACGCCGGAACGACTCGGCCTCCGCGTCGGCCGCGGTGCGCTCGGGGCGCACGGACAGGAGCAGGACGGTCCCCTCGCGCGCGCTCATGCCCCCATCGTCGCGCCGGATGCCCCGCGCGTGCCAGTCCCATGACGCCATGTGCCGACGCGATCCGCCGTCGGTCCCGTCGTCACCGGGCCTCGCGCCCGGCTCAGCGCCGACGTGCGGACTTGCCCTGCCTGGGCGTGGGCTTGCGCTTCGCGCCGCCCTTGGCCTTCGCGCCGCCCTTGGCCGAGCCCGCCTTGGCCGAACCGGCCTTCGCCTTCGCCTTCGCCTTCGCGGGCGCCGGCTCCGGGGCATCCTGACCGCGCGAACTGCGCGAGGTGCGCCCGCGCACGACGCCCGCGAACTCCTGGATGTCCTCGTCGTCGCGCTCGACGAGCCACACGAGCGCGATGCGCGTGGGCGGGGCATCCGAGAGCGGGATCGCGACGACGTCCTTGCGGTGGTGCAGCCGCGTGAGCGACTGCGGCAGGATCGCCCACCCGGTGCCCGCACCGACGAGTTCCATCGTCATGGCCGGGTCGTCCTGGACGGGCGCCTCGGGCTCGCCGGCGAGGTCGGCGAGCGAGAGCTCGTCGGCGTCGGCGAGCGGATGCTCCTTCGGGAGCGCCGCGAACGCGCGTTCCTCCCACAGCGAGATGCGATGCAGGCCGGCCTCGTCGATCGGCAGCCGCACGAAGGCGACGTCGGCCTCGCCCGCGCGCAGCGCGTCGAGCTGTGCGGGCTCGTCGACCCGGCGAGCCTCGATCGGCTGGTCGCGCCGCCGCTCGGCCCAGGCGCGGAGCCATTTCGCCGGGCTCACGCCCTGGACGTAGTCGAGGCGCAGGACCATCCGCTCAGGCTATCGGGGTACGGTGGCAGGGTGAACCAGCAGCAGGGCAAGTCCCAGACCATGAAGCCGGAGACGGCGGCGAAGAAGCTCGGGATCCTGCTCGAGGCCGCACCCGAGGAGTTCCGCACGCAGCCCCTCACGCGCGACGCCTACAACGCGCTGCAGTCCGACCCGCCGGAGTGGCTCGAGGTGCTCCGCCGCGAAGGGCCGCACCCCAAGCGCGTCATCGCCGACAAGCTCGGCATCTCGAACTCGGGCCTCGTGCGCGCCGGTATCGAGGACGCGCTCACGACCGCCCAGATCAAGGACCTGCTCGCCGCTCCGCCCGAGTGGCTCGTGCGCGAGCGCGCGACGCAGGCCGAGGTGCGCGCCGAGAAGATCCGGGTCGCCGACCGCGACCGCGAGCGTGCGGCCCGCGCGACCTCCGGGGGCGGCGGGGTCTAGTCCGGCGACGGATGCCGCGCCCAGCGCCCGCCCGTCACGCCGTCGCGTACCGGGCTCGGAGCCAGGCGATCACGTCGCCGAGTTCGGCGTCCGACACCGAGTGGGCGAGGCCCTCGTAGATCCGCGAGTCGAGGTCGGCGTGCTCCGGCAGCCAGTCCTGCGTGCGCGCGACGAACTCCGCGGGGATGACCTGGTCGATCGAGCCGCGACCCCAGAAGACCGGCGGGCGGATCCGGGCGAGCTCGACGTCGCCGTCGCGCTCGCCGGGGAGGGCGAAGCCCGCGAGGGTCGCCGCGAACGCGAATCGAGCGGGCTCGCGGCGCAGCAGTTCGAGCGACATCGCCCCGCCCTGCGAGAACCCGAGGAGGCCGACGCGGTCCGCGTCCGGCGCCGCGCGGTCGAGCCACTCGAGCACGGCCGTGGTGGCGGCCTCCGCGTCGGTCAGGGAGCGCGTCGACGCCTGGGCGGACGAGGCCGACGCTTCGCCCGGCGCATCCGTTCCGTCCGGGGCATCCTGCTCTTCCGGCGCATCCGTTCCGCCCGGGGCATCCTGCTCGTCCGCCGCGTCGGCGAACAGCGGGAACCAGGCGTAGCCGTACCCGGCGTCGAGCGGCGCGCGGAGCGACGCGATGACCGGTTCGAGCGGCAGGTACGGCGCGAGGCCGAACAGGTCGCCCTCGTGCGAGTTGTAGCCGTGCAGGAGCAGGAGGAGCGGGCGGCCGGCCCGGTCGGTCTCGGACGCCGACCAGATGACGGCGTCGTCGTCGATTCGCATCAGCGCAGCCTATCGTCCCCGCCGTCGCGGCCCGCGTGGGGCAGAATCGAGCCATGAGCGTGCGCACCCCCGACCCGGACTGGAATCCGGACGACGACCGCCCGCAGCCGCCGTCGACCACGCCGGGCTGGTTCAGCGACCTCGAGCTCGCGCAGATCCGGGGCCGGCTCCCACTGCTGTACGTCGAGGCGCTGCCGGTCCGCGTCGACGGGCTCGGGCAGGTGACCGAGGTCGGCGTGCTGCTGCGCGCGAACGCGCTCGGCGAGATGACGCGCACGCTCGTGTCGGGTCGCGTGATGTACGGCGAGACCCTGCGCGACGCGCTGTTCCGCCACCTCGAGAAGGACCTCGGCCCGATGGCGTTCCCGCTCCTGCCCGCGAGCCCGGTGCCGGCGACCGTGGCCGAGTACTTCCCGCTGCCCGGCATCTCGCCGTTCACCGACGAACGCCAGCACGCGGTGTCGCTCGTCTTCGTCGTGCCGGTCACGGGGACCTGCGAGCCGCGTCAGGACGCGCTCGAGGTGACGTGGATGAGCCCGACCGAGGCCGCCGGGCGCGATGTCGGTGCCGAGATGGAGGGCGGCCGGGGGCTCGTGGTCCGCCGCGCGCTCGCCGCGGTCGGCGCCCTCACCTGACCCGCCGACAGCTCCGGCCCATCCCCATTTCAGGACGAGAGCCCCGCTGGGTGCGATATGCACCCAACGGGGCTCTCATCCTGAATTGGGGTTCGGGAACGAGGTGCGCGGGAGATCAGCGCACGAGGCGCACCTCGTGGATGGTCTCGCCGAGGAACGGCTGGTCCTGGGCGGCGCCGTCGGCGACGAACCCGTGGCGCGCGTAGAACCGGTGCGCGCGCGGGTTGTCCTCGGCGACCCAGAGGTAGGTCGGCTCGTCGCCAACCGCCGCCTCGAACAGCTGCGTGCCGATGCCCGTGCCGTGGTAGGCGTCGAGCACGTAGATGAAGTAGAGCTCGGTCGCGCGCGGGGCATCCTCGTCGCGCGCCGGGCCGGAGCCGACGAACCCGACGATCTCGCCGTCGACGAGTGCCGCGTACTGGTGGTACTCCTCGCCGCGCTCGGCGAGGTGGTTCCAGAGCTCGGCCATGCGGCGGGGTGAGAGGTGCTCGAAGGCTGCGGCGCTGATGAGGTGGTCGTAGGTCTCGTGCCAGCAGGTGGCGTGGACTCGACCGAGGGCCTCCGCGTCGGAATCGCGGATGGGACGGATGACTGCTTGGGCAACGACTTCGGTGCTCATGTTGACCAAGGGTAGGCGAGGGTTCCTCGCACGCGAAATCGAGCGGAATCGCGGTGCGGGGCATCCGCGCGCCTCAGTGCCCGCACCGAGGCGCGGATCAGTGTCTGCGGCGATCCGGGACAGGGATGCCACGGTGCCGGCCGAACCGGCCGCGATCGTACGTTCTGACCATGCCTCAGCACACCACCACCATGATCAGCGCTGCCGTCGGCGCGGGCGTCCTCGCCGTCGGCCTGTCCGGTTGTTTCCCGACCGGAGGCACCGCACCCGTCGGCTTCGACGGCGTCCAGTCGGCCACCATCCAGATCGAGTCCGTCGGCACGTTCGTGTCGCCCGAGGAGGGCGGCTACGAGGCCGCCGGCCGCGGGTCGGGCTTCATCATCACGCCCGACGGCCTCGCGGTCACCAACAACCACGTGGTCACCGGCGCCGGCACCATCAAGGTCTGGCGCGGCGGCGACACCACGAAGGAGCTCAGCGCCAAGGTGCTCGGCTCGTCGGAGTGCCTCGACCTCGCGGTCGTCCAGCTCGAGGGGAGCGGCTACCCGTTCCTCGACTGGCGCAAGGGCGACATCGACACCGCGCTCGACGTGTACGCGGCCGGGTTCCCGCTGGGCGACCCGACGTTCACCGAGACCAAGGGCATCGTGTCGAAGGCCGAGACCGACGGGCAGACCTCGTGGGCGTCGGTCGAGCCCGTCATCGAGCACGACGCGCGCATCCGCGGCGGCAACTCGGGCGGCCCGCTGGTCGACCCCGAGGGCGCCCTGGTCGGCGTGAACTACGCCGGCAACGACGCGCTCGACTACAACTACGCGATCCACCGCGACGCGGTCCTCGACGTGATCGGCGACCTGGTCGACGGCAAGGACGTCCTCTCGCTCGGCGTCAACGGCGAGGCGCTCGTCGACGACGAGGGCGCGGGCCTGGGCATCTGGGTCAACTCGGTGAAGTCGGGTTCGGCGGCGGACGAGGCCGGCGTCGAGCCGGGCGACCTGCTGACGAACATGGAGGGCGTGAGCCTCGGCGCGGACGGCACGATGACCGAGTACTGCGACGTGCTGCGCACCCACGGGCAGGACGCGACCCTGTCGGTCGAGCTCTACCGCCCGTCCGAGGAGGCCTACTACCGCGGCCAGTTCAACGGCGAGCCGATCACGGCCGTGCCGGTCGTCAGCAGCGGCTCCGACGCCGACGCGGGCGAGACGGTCGCGGTGACGGATGACTCGGGCGCGATCACGTTCGACGCCCCGGTCTCGTGGAGCCAGGTCGACGGCGCACCCGTGACCGACGACTCCGGCAACACGTGGCAGGCGGTCTCGGCATCGCCCGACCTCGCCGGCTACACCTCGGCGTGGACCTCCCCGGGCGCGACGGTGTACGCGTCGCAGACCGCCCAGCTCACGCCCGACGCGGCGGCCGACCTGGTCACCTCGGGCCTCGCCGAGGCGGGCTGCACCTCGAACGGCCGTGAGCCCTTCGACGACGGCGTGCACAGCGGCGTCTGGGAGATCTTCACCGGCTGCGGCGGCAACGCGACCTACGTGGTCGTGGGCGCCAACGACTACGAGGGCACCTACACGACGATCGTGACCGCGCAGGCGATCTCGGACGCCGACCTCGCCGCGGTCGACGAGGTGCTCGCCACCTTCTACGCCATCTACTGATCCCGTTTCGGATACGCGAAATCGCACCGGACCCCTGCATGCGGGGGTCCGGTGCGATTCGGTGTGTCCGGTGCGGGGCGGGGTCAGCCCTGCGCGCGCCGGTTGGTGCGCGTGTTGCGGTTCGGGCTCACGACGCTGCCGACGCGGAGCGGGGCCTTGCCGGCCGACCGCCCCGACGGCGAACCCGCGGCGCGCTGCGCGCCCGTGGACTGCGCGCCGCGGCTGTGGCCGGCGCCGCGCTTGGCCGGGGCCGCCTTCGCCTCGGCGGGGCGGCCCGAGCGGTCCCGGCGCGGGCGGGCGGGGGCATCCGCTGCCTGCTCGGCACCCTGACGACGGCCGTCGCCGCGACCGGCCCCGGTCCCGCGGCCCGTGCCGCCGGCGCGGCCGTCGCGCGCCGCACGCTTGCGCTGCGCGTTCGCGCCCTGCGACGTGCCGCCGCCCTGCGAGCCGTGGTGCGCCGCCTTGGGGTCGGGCTTCACGTACGGGGCGACCTGGCCGATGAGCGCGACGACCTTCGGGGTCGAGGGCGTGACGCGCTCGATTCCCACGTGGATCTCGGCCTTGCGGAGCAGCTTCTTCAGGTCATCGAGCTGCGCGGGCAGCGCGATCGTCACGACGTCGCCCTCGCTGCCGGCGCGCGCGGTGCGGCCCGACCGGTGCAGGTACGCCTTGTGCTCCATGGGCGGGTCGACGTGGATCACGAGCTCGATGTCGTCGACGTGCACGCCGCGCGCGGCGACGTCGGTCGCGACCATGACGTGCACCGAGCCGTCGCCGAAGGCGGCGAGGTTCCGGTCGCGCTGGGGCTGCGACAGGTTGCCGTGCAGGTCCACGGCGGGGATGCCCTGCTCGGTGAGCTTGCGGGCGAGCTTCTTCGCCTGGTGCTTCGTGCGCATGAAGAGGATGCGCCGGCCGGTGCCGGACGCGAGCGCCTTCACGAGCGCGTCCTTCTCGGCGGTGTCGGCGACCTGGAAGACGTGGTGCGTCATCGCGGCGACGGGCGAGTGCGCCTCGTCGACCGAGTGCAGCACCTCGTTCTGCAGGTACCGCTTCACGAGCTTGTCGACCCCGTTGTCGAGGGTCGCCGAGAACAGCAGGCGCTGGCCGCCCTGCGGCGTCTTGTCGAGGATCCGGGTGACGACGGGCAGGAACCCGAGGTCGGCCATGTGGTCGGCCTCGTCGAGCACGGTGATCTCGACCGCGTCGAGGTGCGCGAAGCCCTGCTTCATGAGGTCCTCGAGGCGGCCGGGGGTGGCGACGACGATGTCGACGCCGGCGTTCAGCGCCTCGACCTGGCGCTTCTGGTTGATGCCGCCGTAGATGGTGGTCGCCTTCAGGCCGTAGGCGTCGGCGAGCGGCGTGATCGTGTTCGTGATCTGGGTCGCGAGTTCGCGGGTCGGAGCGAGCACGAGCGCGAGCGGGCGGCCGCCGCGGCGACGGCCGCCGGCGAGCTTGCCGCCGAGGCGCGCGACGAGCGGGAGGGCGAACGCGATGGTCTTGCCCGAGCCCGTCTTGCCGCGGCCGAGCACGTCGCGCCCGGCGAGCGTGTCGGGCAGGGTGTCTGCCTGGATCGGGAAGGGGGTCGTCTTGCCGTCGGCCGCGAGCACGGCGACGAGGGGTGCGGGCACGCCGAGCGCGCCGAAGGTGAGGTCGGTCATGGAGATCCGTTCGGGTGGGCACCGCGGGAGCACGCACGCGGATGCCGCGGCGCGGGCGCGCCTCGTGGCGCGAACCCTGCGGTGGGATGGTGGCGAAGGCACCGGTCGGCGCATCCGTTCGCCGTATGAAGTCGTCGGGCGGAGCCCGGAAGCGTGTCTACGACGCAGGCCTCGCGAACGCGGGGCCTCCCCAACCATAGCGGACTCGGCTGGGTGCGGCCTCCGAGGCGCCGTCGCGGGCACCGGCCCCGCCCCCGGCGCCGGTCTCGACGCGGTCCCGGGCGCGGGCCGGTGGGCCGGTCAGCGGGGCACGAGTTCGCCGACCGGGACATCCTCTCGGATCACGTTGGCGTCGGGCGCGAGCGGGCAGGTCCACGACGGGTCGTAGGCGCACGACGGGTTGTACGCGAAGTTGAAGTCGATGATCAGCGTGTCACCCGCCGCGCCCGACCCGAGGTCGGCGCCCTTGACGGTGTCGAGCAGGTAGCGCCCGCCGCCGAACGTGCCGCCGGGCCGGCCCGCGAGCCCGTCCTTCACGGGCAGGAAGAGCCCGCCGCCGTAGCCGACCACCCGCCACACGCCGAGTTCGCCGAGGTACGGCACGCGCACGGTGCCGACGAGCAGGAACGGGATCGGGCCGTCCGCGCCGCCGTCCATCGACCGCCGCTCGGGCTCGACCGGCCGGCGCACCTCGAGTTCGAACCGCCAGTCCGGGTCGTACGCGGCGACCGTGAGGCCCGTGAAGCGCTGCCGGTCGTCGGGCAGCAGGGGCGACGACGGATGCCCCGCGAACAGCTCGTCCCGCCCGCTCCGCCAGAGATCGTGCCCGGCGCGCGGGTCGTGCGCGCTCAGGTGTCGCACGCCCGCGTACAGGCCGATCACGCGGCGTCGCCAGTCGGCGAGCTGGAGGGCGCCGAGCGTGTCGATCATGCGGATGCCCCGTCGCCGGATGCCCCTTTGCCGGATGCCCCGCCGGCCGCGGCGTCCGCGCTCGCCGCGGCCGCGGCCTCGGCCCGCACCGCATCCCACGTGCCCGGCGGGTCGAAGGCCCAGCCCGGCGCGAGCGCCTTGAGCCGGGCGCCGCGCCACTGCCAGAACGCCCACGTCGGGTACCAGCAGGCGGCGTCCGCGAGCGCGTTGCCGGTCGTGGCGAGGAGCCGGTCGCGGTACAGGGTGCCGCCTCCGGGCAGCGCCGAGACCGCCATCCGGTGATCCCACCTCGCGAACGCGGCGAGCGGGCCCGTGATCGCGCCGCCGCCGTCGCGAAGCATGCGCACGCCCTCGGGCAGGCCGTCCGGGTACGCGATGTCGACGACCTCCTCGCCCGCAGGCCACTTCCGCAGCGCGAGCGGGCGCAGCCGGTGGCGTCCCTCGGGCCACACCGTCGGCAGGCCGCCCGCCTCGAGCGAGGCGAAGTCGAGCCACGGGGCGACGACCTCGCGCAGCACGGCCGGGCTGCGGATCGCCCGCCACGCGGCATCCGGATCGCAGTCGAGTCGGATCTTCAGCAGAACCCGCATGCCGTGAGCGTAGGACGCGGATGCCCCGGGGAAAGGGGCCCGGCGCCGATCCGCGTGCCGGTGCGCGTGCCGGTCGGCGCCTCGACGCGGGCATGACTCCCGGCGTCGACGGGCGGGAACGTCGTCGTCGCGGCGGCTAGCCTGATCCGGTGACCGCATCGCCCCAGCCGACCGCCGACCCCCGTTCCCAGGCCAAGTACCAGGTCCGATTCGACGAGGGCGTCGCGGGCCTCGCCCGCGTCGGGGCCGGCGTCGACATCGTCGTGTGGGTCGACCCGATCGGCGAGGCATCCGACGCACCGCTGGACGCGCTCGCCGAGGCCGCGGCCGCGCACGCGGTCGGCGTCGCGCCCGCGATCCTGGTCGCCGGGTTCGAGGATGCCTCCGCGACCGCGCGGTGGATCCTCGCCGAGCAGGAGCGGCTCGGGCGTCGCGCCTACCTCGCGATCCTCGCGGCCGGATCCGGCGAGGGGTTCGCCGCGGCCGACGTGCTCGCGGCCGGGGCGGTCGTGGACGCGCTCGCAGCCCTCGGCATCGACGACACGTCGCCCGAGGCGGCGGTCGCGTGCGCGGCGTTCACGGGGCTCCGGCGCGCGGTGCGGCACCTGACGACCGCGTCCGCCGCGGGTCGTGCCGCCGTCGAGGCGGGGCGGTCGCACGAGGACATCGCGCGTGCGGCCGTGCTGGATGCCTCGGACCGCCCGCGGATCCTCCGCGCGGGGCGGTAGCCGCGGGGGGACGGCCTCAGGCCGGGGCGGGCTCGGGCTCGGGTGCGGGCTACGCCGCGGACTCGTCGGGGTGCGGGCTCGCCGCGCCCGCGGCATCCGAACCCGCCGGCGCCGGCGCGGCCGGTGACGCCGTGGCCGGGACCGTGATGGTCGCAGCGACCACCGAGGACGCGACCGGCGCGCTCGCGGCCGCCGCGGCGGCGGCCGCGGCGAGGCGCGAGCGGCCCGCACCGGACTTGCGAGCCCGGTGCGCGCGGACCTTCGCCCGGTTGCCGCAGCGCTGCATCGAGCACCAGCGTCGGGTGGCCGCGCGCGAGGTGTCGAGGTAGACGATCCCGCAGTCCTCGGCGCTGCAGCAGCGCACGCGCTCGAGGTTCTCGGGCGAGAACAGGTCGACGGCTTCGCGGGCGATCGTCGCGAGCGCCTGGCCGACGGATTGTACGCTGCGGCCCGCGCGGCGCGCCCCGCCGCCGAGGACGGGCGGGATGTCGGGGGTCGCGGCGAACAGGTTCACCGTGTCGACGTCGTCGCTGCGCAGCGGCTCGCCCGCGCTCGCGGCGTGCGCGAGCCGGGCGATCGCGTCACGCAGGCCGACCGCGTCGAACAGGTCGCGCGTGCGGGCCGCGCCGACGGGCATGGGGAAGCGCGACGCGATCCACGACGTGAGGTCGTCGGGGGAGTGCAGCTGCTCGACGCCGGGGGATCCCTGGCCCATGGGGCCGGTGTACGCGAAGTCGAGTGCGAACGAGCCCGAGTCGAACCACCACCGCTGCCCGTCCGACGACGTGAACCACTGGCCGACGGGGATGGTGACGGTCGAGACGGGCACGATCCTTCACACTAGTCCCACCGCGGCGCGCGCTCGGTCGATGACGGATGCCGCGTCGCGCGTGTCGCCCTGTGGCGGGTCGCACCGCCTACGCGCGGCTCGCGGCCTGCCGTCGCATCGCGGCGGTGATCTCGCGCCGGCGCCAGTCGATGAGGCTCGCGCGGTCGAACCCGCGGTGGCAGAGCCCGCAGCTCAGCGGCCGCGCGGGCGCCCGGTACCGGTAGTGGGTGTGCCCGGCCGGGCACCGGCCGACCCACGGTGCGAGCTCGTCGACGATCTCGCCGTCGTGCGTGCGGCGGCCGACGTAGCCGAGGCCGTCGGCGACCTGCCGCCATTTCGGCCCGTGGCCCGCGCGTGGCCCGGCGAGTGCGTGGGCGACCTCGTGCAGGAGGATCTGGTGCACTTCGTCGTCCTCGTAGCGGGCCGCGAGGTACCGCGACACCGTGATCCGCTTCGACGTGTAGTTGCACAGCCCGGCGCGCTTCTTCGCGTTGTCGAACCCGAAGCTCCACTCGGCGGGATCGAGGTGCAGGGCGATCAGGGCGTCCGCCCACCTGCGCACCCGCTCCAGTTCCGCCATGCCCAGAGGGTACTCCGGGGTGCAGACATCCGTCACGGCGCCACTGCGACCGCGTAGATGCGGTCGTCGCCGGCGGACGGCGAGCCCCGCCCGTCGGTGTTGTTCGACAGGAACCACAGGCCGCCGTCCGGTGCCCGGACCACGTCGCGGATGCGCCCGAACTCGCCGACGAACCAGGGCGTCGCGGTGAGCGTCGGGGCGCTGCCCGCGTCCCGCGCCGCCCGACGCGGGCGAGGCGGTCCAGATCCGCTCGCCGCGCAGCGACGCGACGAACAGCGTGTCGCCCAGGATCGCGAGCCCGCTCGGGCTCGCCTCCGAGGTCGGCCACTGCACGACGGGGTCGAGGAAGGCGGGGTTCCCCGCGACGCCCTCGACGACGGGCCAGCCGTAGTTGCCGCCGGGCGTGATCAGGTTGAGCTCGTCCCACCTGTTCTGCCCGAACTCGGCCGCCCACAGCCGGCCCGAGGCATCCCACGCGATACCCTGCGGGTTCCGGTGGCCGAGGCTCCAGACGAGGTTGCCGAACGGATTGCCCGGCACGGGCCGACCCTCCGCCGTCATCCGCAGGATCTTGCCCGCGAGCGACCCCGGGTCCTGCGCCACATCGCGCAGCGCGGCGTCGCCCGTGGTCGCGTAGAGGAGGCCGTCCGGGCCGAACGCGATCCGGCCGCCGTCGTGGTTCGACGCCTTCGGGATGCCGGTGAGGATCGGCTCGGGCGCGCCGAGCGCGTACCCGCCGCGGCCGCCGGTGAGGGGCATCCGCACGATCCGGTTGTCGTCGGGGGCGGTGTGCATCGCGTACACGTACGCGGGCCGGTCGCCGTCGGGGGCGCGGTACTCGAGGCCGAGCAGGCCGCCTTCGCCCGCCGGTGCGACGCCGGGGACGTCGGCGACCGTGCGGAGCGATCCGTCGGGGAGCACCTCGACGATGCGGGCCGCGTCGCGTTCGCTCACGAGCACGCCGCCGTCGGGCAGCGTGAGGATCGACCAGGGCGCCTCGAGCCCGGATGCCACGACGCCGACGGGGCCGGCCGGGTGCAGGACCGGTGGCGGCGGTTCCGGCGTCGCGGCCGGGGGAGCCGTGCTCGGCTCGGTCGACGGGGTGGGCGCGGACGGGGTGGGCGCGGCGGTCGTGGTCGGCAGGTTCGGCTCGGGCGGGGCCGTGCAGCCGGCGAGGAGGACGGCGAGCGCGACGGCGACGGGTGCGGCGGGTCTCGAGACGCGTCCTCGCTCCGCTCGGGCGCTCCTCGACCACCGGGGGGCAGATTCCGCTCGGGCGCTCCTCGACCGGCGGGGGGCTGATTCCGCTCGGGCGCTCCTCGACCACCGGGAGGCTGATTCCGCTCGGGCGCTCCTCGACCACCGGGGGGCGGATTCCGCTCGGGCGCTCCTCGACCACCGGGAGGCTGATTCCGCTCGGGCGCTCCTCGAACACAGGGCGGGGTCGTTGGTCGAGGAGCGCCGCCGGAGGCGACGCGTCTCGAGACCGTCGGGCGTGCTCCTCGACCACCGCACCGCTCCAGTCTCCCCGTCGCGGCGGCAGAATGGGAGGATGCCGGTTCGGATCGACCTCAACTGCGACCTCGGCGAATCCTTCGGGGCCTGGCGGCTCGCCGACGACGCCGCGCTGTTCGAGGTCGTCTCGAGTGCGAACGTCGCGTGCGGATTCCACGCGGGCGACCCCGTGGTCATGCGCTCGAGCGTCGCGCTCGCGGTCGCGCACGGCGTCGCGCTCGGCGCGCATCCGGGCTACCGCGACCTCGCGGGATTCGGCCGGCGCGCGCTCGCCGCGGCTCCCGACGAGCTCGCGGCCGAGCTCCTGTACCAGCTCGGCGCGCTCGACGGCATCGCACGCGCGGCCGGCACCCGGGTCCGCTACGTGAAGGCGCACGGCGCGCTCTACCACCGGCTCGGCGCCGACGAGGAGGCGGCGCGCGCCTACGCGGCCGCGGTCGCCGCCTACGACCCCGCGCTGTCGCTCCTGGGCATGGCGGGCAGCGCACTCGAGCGCGCGTCGGATGCCTCGGGCCTGCGCTTCGCGCGCGAGGCCTTCGTCGACCGGGGCATCCTTCCCGACGGCTCGCTCGTGCCGCGCGGTGAGCCGGGGGCGATCGTGACGGACCCGTCGGTCGCGGCCGCGCGCGCGGTCGAGCTCGCGGGGCGCGCCGACGTCGACTCCCTCTGCTTCCACGGCGACACGCCGGGCGCGATCGGGATCGGCCGAGCGGTGCGCGAGGCTCTCGACGCGGCGGGCGTCGTCGTGGAGCCGTTCGCGTGAGCCGGCGCATCCTGCCGTCGGGCGAAACGGCGCTGCTCGTGGAATGCGACGACCTCGCCGACGTCCTGGTGCTCCACGACCTGCTCGCGGCCGACCGGCCGCACGGGCTCATCGACCTCGTGCCCGCGGCGCGCACCGTGCTCGTCGGCGTCGACCCGCGGCGGCTGCCGCTCGAGTCGGCCGCGGCGTGGATCCGGCGGGCGGGCGCCGGCGCGGAGGCCGCGCGGCCAGACACCGCGCACCCCGGGGCGCAGCCCGAGACGGCGCAGCCCGAGGCGCCGCCCGCATCCGCGGTCGTCCCGGTCGTCTACGACGGCGAGGACCTCGCCGCGACCGCCGACCTGCTCGGCCTCTCGCCCGAGGCGCTCGCAGCGCGCCACCGCGCCGCGCACTGGCGGGTCGCGTTCATCGGGTTCGCGCCCGGGTTCGCCTACCTCGTCGCCGACGACTGGCCGTTCGAGGTCCCGCGACTGGATGCCCCGCGCACGCGCGTGCCGGCGGGCGCGCTCGGCCTCGCCGGACCGTTCTCGGGCGCCTACCCCCGGCAGAGTCCCGGCGGGTGGCGCCTCATCGGCCGGACCGACGCGGTCCTGTGGGATCCGGATGCCCCGAGCCCGGCGCTCCTGGCACCCGGCACGCGCGTCCGCTTCGAGGCAGCGGCGTCGTGAGCGCGCTCGAGGTGCTGGCCGCCGGCGCCCTGGCCCTCGTGGAGGACCTCGGCCGCCCCGGCTTCGCGCACCTCGGCGTGGCCCGATCGGGTGCGCTCGACCGCGGCGCGCTCGCGCTCGCGAACCGGCTCGTGGGGAACCCGGACGGCGCGGCGGCGCTCGAGCTCACGGGCGGCGGGTTCCGAGCCCGGTTCGCGTCGGAGCGCTGGTTCGCGGTCGCCGGCGCGTGGGGGCCGGTCCGACTCGACGGACACCGGATCGCACCCTACGCGGCCGCGCGCGCGTCGGCCGGGTCGGAGATCGAGGTCGGCATGCCGGAGCGGGGCATCCGCTCGTACCTCGCCGTGCGCGGCGGCATCGACGTGCCCGAGGTGCTGGGGTCGCGCTCGCGCGACACGCTCGCCGGGCTCGGGCCGGCGCCCGTCGCCGCGGGCGACGTGTTGGCGCTCGGCGCCGAGCCAAAGGCATCCGTCCCGGTCCTGGACGCCGAGGCGGCCTTCCCGCCGCCGACCGGCACGGTCACGCTGGGGCTCCTGCCCGGTCCCCGCGGCGACTGGTTCACGGATGCCTCGCGCGCCGCGCTGTTCGATCGCGAGTGGCGCTGCTCGGCCGACGCCGACCGGGTCGGCGCGCGACTCGACGGCGTGCCGCTCGAGCGACGCGTCCGCGGCGAGCTGCCGAGCGAGGGGACCGTGCCCGGGTCGGTGCAGGTGCCGCCGTCGGGCCTGCCGACGATCCTGCTCGCGGACCGCCCCGTCACCGGCGGCTACCCCGTGATCGCGGTCGTCTCCGCCGCGTCGCTCGACCGCGTGGCGCAGCTGCGCCCCGGTCAGTCGGTGCGCTTCCGCCACGCGTGAGCCGAGTTCGGCCCCTCGTGACCCCGGAGTCTCGTCAGCCCTTCGGGGCGAAGACCGAGCGCGAGGGCGCCGGGCTCGGCACGGCGGTCGCGTCGAGCGCGACGGGCGCGCCCGCGATGAAGCGGCGGAGCTCCTCGCCGTCCACGAGCTTGGCGGGCGACGGATCGCTCGCGAGACGGCGGGGCATCCCGGCGAACGGGAGCTCGTGCGCCGAGGCGAACATGACCAGGTTCCCGAACCGGCGTCCCTTCAGGAGCTGGCTGTCCGCGGCGATCGCGACGTGCGCGTGCACGTGGGCGAGCGTGGCCGCCTGGGACCGCGCGAACGCGAGTCCGGCGCCGTCGGCGACGTTCACCGCGACCACGCCGTGCGGCGCGAGCCGCTTCGCGACGAGCTCGTGGAACTCGACCGTCGTGACGTGCGCGGGGGTCCGCGCGCCCGCGAAGACGTCGACCACCGCGAGGTCGACGACGCCGTCGAGGCCGGCCGGGAGCTTCTGCAGCACCTCGCGCGCGTCGCCCTGGCGGACCCGGATCTGCGCGCCGCGCGGCAGCGGCAGGTGCTCGCGCACGAACTCGACGAGGTCGCGCTCGAGCTCGATCACCTGCTGCCGCGACCCGGGCCGGGTGGACTGCAGGTAGCGCGGCAGCGTCAGCGCGCCCGCGCCGAGGTGCAGCGCGGTGATCGGCTGCCGTTCGGGCGCGACGAGGTCGGCGGCGTGCCCGATGCGGCGCACGTACTCGAACTCGAGCCACTCGGGGTGCTCGAGGTCGACGTGCGACTGCGGCGTGCCGTCGACCTCGAGGGTCCACGCGTCGGGCCGGTCGCGCGACGGCACGAGCCGGGCGAGGCCGCCGCCGGCGAGCACGCGTTCATGGAGGGGCACGGATGCCACGCTACCGGCGCCCGCTCAGCACGCGCCCCAGAGCACGTGGTCGAGCCTCGCGCCCTCGAGCACCTCGGCGGGGTGCGGCCCCCGTTCGCGCAGGCGCGGCACGATGCGCTCGGGCATGCCGCCCGGCGCGACGACGAGCACGGTGTTGCCGTCCTCCGAGCCCGCGATCACGTTCGCGTCGCCCGTGGCGACGAGCGTCGCGCGCGGGTCCGCTCGCGCGACCGCCCGGGCGAGTGCGCCCAGGCGGACGAGTCCGGCTCCGTCGGCGACGTTCGCGACGAGCACGCCGTCGGGGGCGAGCAGCGCGAGCGCATCGGCGAGGAACGCGGGGTCGGTCGTGAACGCGGGCGGATCGAGGCGAGTGTAGAGGTCGAGCACGACGAGATCGGATGCCCCGCGCCCGGCGCCCGCGGCGAGGTCGACGATCGCGTCCCGGGCATCCGCGACGACCGTCTCGATGTCGGCGCCGCGGGGGAGCGGCAGCCGCTCGAGCACGAGCCGGAGCAGCCGTTCGTCGTGCTCGACGACGACCTGGCTCGAGCCGGGGCGGGTCGCGTCGACGTACCGCGGGAGCGTGAGCCCCCCGCCGCCGAGGTGGGTCGCGCGGATGGGCGCGCCCGGGGTCCCGAGCGCGTCGATCACGTGGCCGATGCGCCGCGTGTACTCGAAGAAGAGCCGGGTGGGGTCGCCGCGGTCCACGTGCGACTGCGCCGTGCCGTCGACGATCAACGTCATGCCCGTGGGGGAGAAGATGTCCGCCTCGAACTCGATCCGACCCATGCGGCCATCGTGGCATGCTCGAGCGGCCGCGAGATGAGCAATGCCTACCCATGCGTCCGCATCCATCGCCGTGGCATGCTCGGACCGCGCGCGAGCACCCGGCGCGCCCGACCCGAGGAGGCGGCATGACCGAGATCTACGATCGGCTCGGCGGGCCCGACGGCGTCCGCACCGCCGTCAGCGTGTTCTACCAGCGCGTGACCGCCGACCCCGAGCTCGCGCCGTGGTTCGAGGGCATCGACCTCGATCGGCTGCAGGCCCACCAGCGAGCGTTCCTCGCGGCCGCGTTCGGCGGGCCGCGCGTGTTCTCGGGGCGGACGCTCTCCGAGGCGCACGCCGGCCTCGAGATCACCGACGCGGCATTCGATCGCATCGTCGAGACCCTGATGACCTCGCTCGCCGACCTCGGCGTCGACGCGCAGGCCGTCGTGGCCGTGGGCGAGCGGCTCGAGGAGGTCCGCGGGGAGATCGTGACGACCGTCCCAGGCGCGGACGACCCCGTCAGTGCCGCTTCGGCGCCGTCGACGACCTGAGCTCGCGTCGGCCGCGGATCCCGAGCTTCGCGTACGTCGACTGCAGGTGGTTGTTGACCGTCCGCACCGAGAGGAAGAGGCGGACGGCGATCTCGTTCGAGCTGAGGCCCTGCGCCGCGAGCGACGCGATCTCCCGCTCGCGCGGCGTGAGCGGCTCGGCGCCGTCGGCGAACGCCAGCTTCGGCGTGCGCGCGCCCTCGCAGGCCGCCGACAGGGATGCCGCGTGCTGGAGGTCCGCGGCACCCTCGCGCCCGAGTCCCGCAGCCCTCGCCGCCGTCCCGGCCGAGGCGAACGCCTCCGCGGCGTAGAGCAGGTGGCCGACGCGCTCCCACTCCCCGCCGACCGCGCGCAGCGCGACGGGATCGGCGGCGGCCTCGGCGCGCGCGTGCGCGAGGCGCCGGGCCAGCGCGGTGCATCCGGTCGCGGGCAGGGCGGCGAGCCGTTCTGCCGCGGCGGCGGCGTGCGCGCGCGTGCCGATCCGCGTGAGGTGGTGCAGGAGTCCCGCCGCGGCGGAGTCGGCACCGCGCGGCACGAGCCGGTCGACGCGGGCGAGCAGCACGCGGGCGGCCGCGTCGGCGTCGCCCTGCGCCGCGTGGATCCAGGCGTCGGCGAGCGCGGTGACCGAGTTGTCCTCGTCGACGCCGTCCACGACCCGCGCGCGGAGCTCGCGCGCCCGCTCGACATCGCCCTGTTCGGCGGCGATCACGGCGAGGAATCCGAGCGCGGGTTCGCGCAGTGACGCGGGGCCGTGCAGTTCGGCCCCGCCGACCGTGTCGCGGAACCAGCGGGCGGCCGTGTCCAGTCGGCCCGCCTGCCACGCGAACCGGCCCATCAGGAACTCGTCCAGGCGTGCCGTGATGCGGTCGTCGTTGCGGATCGCGTCGTGCAGGGACGCCAGCGTCGTGGCCCGCGCCTCGTCGAGCCGGTCATCGGCCAGGAGTGCGTGCGCGAGGATGAGCTGGGCTCGCCGGGTCGGCACCGCAGAGCCGGCCGTGCCGGTGCGGGCGATCGCGCGGTTCGCGGCGGCGGTCGCCGCCTCGGCCTCGTTGTGCGCGGCGAGGGGCATGGCGCGGGCGAGGTCGAGCACGGCCCGCTCGGTCGGGCTGTCGCCGGATGCCGCGGCGGCGACCTCGACCATGCGCAGCGACTCGTCGACCCGCTCGAGGTCGAGCAGCAGGATCGACCTGGCGAGCGACAGGGTCGCGGTCTGGCTGGGCAGTACCCGCTCGAGTTCGTCGAGGAGGTCGATGCCGCGCTGCTGCCCGAGCGGGTCGCCGCCGAACACGTCGCTGCGCGCGGCGGCGATGCCGGCGACGACGTCGGGCGGGTTCCCCGCTGCGGCGGCGGCACGGTCGGCTCGGTCGAGTTCGGCGAGCGCGTCGTCGGCCCGTCCGAGCGACCACAGCAGCTGCGCGTGCAGCAGCAGGGTGGCGGCATCGCGCGCGCCCGCGACGATCGCGGCCGCCACGAGGCGCTCGGCCGTGCGGTGGTCGTGCGCGAGGCGGGCGAGCCCCGCCGACCGCACGAGCAGCTCGGGATCCGTCGGTCGCCCGGCGTCGAGTCGCCACGTCGCGACGCGCAGTTCGTCGACCGCGTCACGCGACTGCGCGGCGAGGCGGTCGGCCTGTTCGAGCAGCAGCGACATCGCCCGGATCCGCGGCATCGACTCGCGCACGGCCGTCGCGTAGTGCGGGTGGGCCAGGCGGACCCGGATGCGCGGGGTGGATTCGTCGACCTGAACGAGTCCGCGCTGCTCGAGCGCGGTGAGCGCATCGATCGCATCGGGCCGGACGAGCTCGTCGAGGGCGAGCGGCTCGCACAGTGCGAGCCGCTCGATGACGTCGCGTTCGGCGACGCCGAGGGCGTGCAGGCGGGCGCGGATCAGGTCCCGCAGCGCCGGCGTGGAGACCGGCTCGCCGTCGAGCTGCCAGAGGCCGTCGGCCTCGACGAGGGTGCCCGAGCCGTGGGCGCCGATCGCGAGCTCGCGGAGATAGAGGGGATTGCCCTGCGCCGCGCGGTGCAGTTCGACGGCGTCGCGGTGCGCGACCGGACCGCCGAGCACGAGCGCGAGCAGCTCGCCGACCTCGTCGACGTCGAGCGGCGGCACGTCGAGCCGGACGCTGTCGCCGGCGGACGCGACGCCCAGCAGGGCCTCGGGCAGCGGGTCGCCCTCGCGAACCGTCGCGGCGAGCCGGAGCAGCCCCGCCTCGACGAGCTGGGCGAGCAGGGTCGCGGACACGGGATCGACGACGGTGATGTCGTCGACCGCGGCGATGACCGGGTGCCCGTCGCCGAGTGCCCGGATCGCTTCCGAGGCCCTCGCGAACAGCGCGACGGGGTCGGCCGCGGTGCTCGCGAGCGAACCGCCTTCCCTCGCGAGCGCGGGCGCGAGCGCGGCGAGCGGCACGGCGCTGAGCGCGGGGTTCCCGCTGAGCGGCAGGATGATCCGGTCGTCCGCCGCGAGTTCGTCGGCGATGGCGCGCACGACGCGGCTCTTCCCGATGCCGCTCGGGCCGTAGGCGAAGACGGTGCGGGCCCCGTTCGACAGCCCCGCGACTCCGCGGTCGACGAGCGCCGCACGACCCACGAGGGGCCACGCCTCGTCGAGCGCGAGCGCCCGGGCTGCGGCGGAGCCCTCGCCTGACCGACCCATCTCGCCCTTCCGGTCCTCGGCCGCCGGCCGCTGGGGTTCAGGGTACGCCCGGCGTTCCGGTGGGCGACAGCACCAGGGGCACCCCTGAACGGGGGACAGATGAGCAATCGTCGACCGCCGCGTGGGCAATCGCACGGAGCAGGTGAGCAACCCCCGCGGTGCACTGGGCACGCCGCCCGCGGGAATGAGCAGGTCCTGCCCATCCGCGGCGGGGCCGACCACCGGAATCCTCGTTCCCGGCGCCGTTGCGCCCACGACCTCCCTCCCATCCACCACGCACAAGGAGCACGATCATGAACCTCTTCAAGCAGTTCGGCGACATGGCCCAGATGGTCCAGGCGGCACCCGGCCTGATCGATTCGGCCGGCCGGCTCGCCGACCAGTCCGCCGCCTACCGGGCGCAGATGGACCAGCAGGCCGTCCAGGCGCTGAACGCCCAGCCGCAGCCCGGCAACCTCGAGCCGATCGCCGGGGTCGACCTCGAGCGCTATGCGCGCATCGTGAAGGGCGTCGCCGCCTTCGGCTACGACGAGTCCCGCCTGACCGAGGTGGCGCGCGGCTTCGGCGTCGACGCCGAGTCGTGGGCGGCCGCGCAGGCGGGCTGGGGCGGCCGGATCCAGGTCGACCGCGGGGTCGGGCGCCGGTTCAACGAGATCTACCAGGCGGTGTGAGATGGGCTTCCTGAAGGACCTCTCGACCCTCACCCGCCAGGCGAACGAGCGCCGCGACCGGTTCGACGTCGGTGCGAGCCTCGCGGCCGCGCAGGCCTCGATCGACCAGGCCAACCGCATGATGGCGGCGTCGGTTCCGCAGGCGACGGATGCCTCGCTCGAGCCGCTGCGGATGCGCACGACGGCGACCGTGGTCGGCGCGCGGCAGCTCCCCATGATGGTCGGCATGAACGCCATGGTCGAGCTCGACGTGCACGTGCTGATGCCGGGCGGCGTGCCGCTGCCGGTCACCCGCACCGAGCAGGTCGCGCCGCTGCAGCTCGCCGCGGTGCAGCCGGGCGCGCAGCTTCCGGCCAGCATCGTGCCGGGGCATCCTGAGACGTTCCGGATCGAGTGGGCCGCCTGACGCCCGCCCGACCCGCAGCCGGGGGCCCTCGCCGGATCGTCCGGCGGGGGCCTCAGCCGCGTGCGGCGCGGGATGCCTCGAACGCGTCGAGCGCGGCCGAGAGGAGCTGGTCGCGGTCGAGGCCCGAGCCCGCCGCGAGCGCGGCGATCCTGGCCTCGAGATCCGGCGAGGCGGGCGCCGCAGGCGCGGATGCCTCGGCGGGGGCGACGGCGCCGCCCGGGGCATCCGATCCGCCCGGGGCATCCGATGCACCCGGGAGCGGATCGCGCAGGAACAGCGCGAGGACCGGCACGACGATCGTGCCGAGCGCGTCGAGGATCGCGATGACGCCGAACCACCGCCAGTAGGTGTCGCCGCCCTCGGCGCCGGGGATCTCCCCGTCGGTCGCGAGCGGGAGGACGAGCATGATCGCGACGACCGCGATCGCCGCGAGCGTCGCGCCGAGGGGGATGCGGATCGCCGAGCGGCGTCGCGCGGCGAGCAGCAGGAGCAGGTTGGCGTGGGCGAGGCTCACCGCGAGGATCGAGGCGACGCCGAACCACCGCCAGAGGTCCCAGCCGTCCCAGGTCTCGGGGACCCCCCAGACGGTGATGGTGCCGAGCACGAGGGCGACGCCGCTCACGACGAGGCCGGCGAAGCCGACCGCGCGCACCGGCCGCCCGGCGACGGCGAGGTGGCAGAGCGCGGTGATGCTGAACCCGGCGACGAGGAGGGTGGTCGAGAGGATGCGCCACTGGACGTCGCCGAAGGCGCCACCGAGCAGTACGAGGATGCCGAGCACCGCCGTGATCGAGAGCGAGGCGATGATCGCGATCACGGCCGCGCGACGGGCGCCGCGGAGCGGGGTGGCGGGGGCGGGCGGGGGTGCTGCATCGGTCATGTGGACCTCCTCGTCGCCGTCAGCCTAGGAGGCCGGCGAGGCGGTTCGGGGGGCGTTTCCACAGGCCTCCGGCGGGGTTATACCGGAGTTTCCAAGAGAGGTCAAGATTCGACTGGACATCCCGCCCGATATCGCATATAGTCGAGGTTTGCGCTCCCAGACCCAACTTGCCTTCATATTGCGGTCGGCTTCCAATGCGTCTCCGGGGTCATTCGACCTCCGGCTTCGCATCCGTCTGCGGGGTTCTCTCCACCACCATCGACAGTGAACCGGCCCTCATGGGGCCCTGGAGGTCATTTCCTTGGCTGCTGCGCGCAACGCATCGACGCCCACCCAGAAGAACGGACGCGGTGCAAGCCGCCTCTCGTTCGCGAAGATCACCGACACCCTCACCGTACCCGACCTGCTCGCCCTGCAGACCGAGAGCTTCGACTGGCTCGTCGGCAACGAGGCGTGGCGCGCCCGGGTCGAGGAGGCCGTGGAGGCAGGTCGGCAGGACCTGCCCGAGGCCACCGGTCTGGAGGAGATCTTCGAGGAGATCTCGCCGATCGAGGACCTCGGCGAGACCATGCAGCTCTCGTTCTCGAACCCCGAGCTCGAGCCCGAGAAGTACACGATCGACGAGTGCAAGGAGAAGGGCAAGACCTACTCCGCGCCGCTCTACGTGAACGCCGAGTTCATGAACCACCTGACCGGTGAGATCAAGACGCAGACCGTCTTCATGGGCGACTTCCCGCTCATGACCGACAAGGGCACGTTCATCATCAACGGCACCGAGCGCGTCGTCGTGTCGCAGCTCGTCCGTTCGCCCGGCGTCTACTTCGAGCGCACCCCCGACAAGACGTCCGACAAGGACATCTTCTCGGCGCGCGTCATCCCCAGCCGTGGCGCCTGGCTCGAGTTCGAGATCGACAAGCGCGACCAGGTCGGCGTCCGCATCGACCGCAAGCGCAAGCAGTCGGTGACCGTCTTCCTCAAGGCCCTCGGCCTCACCTCCGAGGAGATCCTCGAGGAGTTCGCCGGCTACGAGTCGATCGCCCTCACCCTGGAGAAGGACAACATCCTCACCAAGGAAGAGGCGCTGAAGGACATCTACCGCAAGCTCCGTCCGGGCGAGCAGGTGGCGACCGAGGCTGCGCGCGCCCTCCTCGACAACTTCTACTTCAACCCGAAGCGCTACGACCTCGCGAAGGTCGGCCGGTACAAGATCAACCAGAAGCTCGGCCTCGAGGCCCCGCTGACGGACTCGGTGCTCACGGTGCAGGACATCGTCGGCACGATCAAGTACCTGACCGCGCTGCACGAGGGCAAGGCGACCCTGCCGGGCCGTCGCAACGGCGCCGACGTCGAGATCCGCCTCGACGTCGACGACATCGACAACTTCGGCAACCGTCGCATCCGCGCCGTCGGCGAGCTGATCCAGAACCAGGTCCGCACCGGCCTCTCGCGCATGGAGCGCGTGGTCCGCGAGCGCATGACCACGCAGGACATCGAGGCGATCACGCCGCAGACCCTGATCAACGTGCGACCCGTCGTCGCCGCGATCAAGGAGTTCTTCGGCACCTCGCAGCTGTCGCAGTTCATGGACCAGAACAACCCGCTCGCGGGCCTGACCCACAAGCGTCGCCTCTCGGCGCTCGGCCCCGGCGGCCTCTCGCGCGACCGCGCGGGCGTCGAGGTCCGTGACGTCCACCCGTCGCACTACGGCCGCATGTGCCCGATCGAGACGCCGGAAGGCCCGAACATCGGCCTCATCGGCTCGCTCGCGTCGTTCGCGCGGATCAACTCGTTCGGCTTCATCGAGACGCCGTACCGTCGCGTCGTGGCCGGCAAGGTCACCGACAACATCGACTACCTCACGGCGATGGAGGAGGACGACTACATCGTCGCCCAGGCCAACGCGCCGCTGAAGGCGGACGGCCACTTCCAGGAGGACCGCGTCCTCGCCCGCAAGAAGGGCGGCGAGGTCGACCTCTTCCACGCCGACGAGATCGGGTACATGGATGTCTCGCCGCGCCAGATGGTGTCGGTGGCGACCTCGCTCATCCCGTTCCTCGAGCACGACGACGCGAACCGCGCCCTCATGGGTGCGAACATGCAGCGCCAGGCCGTGCCGCTGCTGCGCAGCGACTCGCCGTTCGTCGGCACCGGCATGGAGGGCTACGCCGCGGTCGACGCGGGCGACGTCATCACCGCCGAGAAGGCCGGTGTCGTGACCGAGGTCTCGGCCGACGTCGTGACCGTGCAGCTCGACGAGGGCGGTACGCAGCAGTACTGGCTGCGCAAGTTCGACCGCTCGAACCAGGGCACGTCGTACAACAACCGCGTCATCGTGAACGCCGGCGAGCGGATCGAGGCCGGCGAGGTCATCGCCGACGGCCCCGCGACCGACAACGGCGAGCTCGCGCTCGGCAAGAACCTCCTCGTGGCGTTCATGCCGTGGGAGGGCCACAACTTCGAGGACGCGATCATCCTCAGCCAGAACCTGGTGAAGGACGACGTCCTCTCCTCGATCCACATCGAGGAGTACGAGGTCGACGCCCGCGACACCAAGCTCGGCAAGGAGGAGATCACCCGCGACCTGCCGAACGTCAGCCCGGACCTCCTGGCCGACCTCGACGACCGCGGCATCATCCGCATCGGCGCCGAGGTCCGCCCCGGCGACATCCTCGTCGGCAAGGTCACGCCGAAGGGCGAGACCGAGCTCTCGGCCGAGGAGCGCCTGCTCCGCGCGATCTTCAACGAGAAGAGCCGCGAGGTCCGCGACACCTCCCTGAAGGTGCCCCACGGCGAGCAGGGCACGATCATCGGCGTCAAGGTGTTCGACGCGCAGGACGGCGACGACGAGCTCGGCTCGGGCGTCAACCAGCGCGTGGTCGTCTACATCGCCCAGAAGCGCAAGATCACCGAGGGCGACAAGCTCGCCGGCCGCCACGGCAACAAGGGCGTCATCTCGAAGATCCTGCCCGTCGAGGACATGCCGTTCC